>NC_012491.1:545000-875000 GCF_000010165.1 Brevibacillus brevis NBRC 100599 | reverse complement strand
TAAAAGGGCAGTATATCATCGATTGATTGCAATGAGGCGTAAGACAACATGAGCAGGGCTTTCATCTGTTTTCGCAACTCCTTTTGGCTATTCTACACGAGGACCTTGCTCTTGAACAAAAAAGACGACCCTGATCGTTCAGAAGTCGTCCGCTTGTTATTTCCGTATGTCGCTTATTTTTTCGCAGAAGGCATGACACCTTCTGGGATCGGGCACACATATGTTTGACCGCCCAGACGCTGTTTCAGCTCGGCTTTTGCCTGTTCGATCAGCTTTGGATTTTTCAGCATGTCAATCGCTGTAGAAGCCATGACTTTCCCCGCATGCAGCATCCCTTTATGTGCCATGGATGTCGCCCCGAGGGACACCCATTGCCAGGAATGCAGCGTGGAGCCATTCACATAGCACGCAGTTGTGCATTGTGCTGTTGGCGTAATCCAGCTCACATCCCCTACATCCGTGGAGCCGTTCAACGGGATTTTTGATCCGTCGTATGGATTGAGCCATGTCACCATGTCTGGAGCTGGCATGTCTGATGACTGTTTTTCCGAAGTGGCTAGTTCCTGCTTGGACAGTGTCGCACGTATTTCTTTTGCCAATTGCAGTTCCGCTTCATCATGCATAGGGACGCCCAGCTCCTGGAAGTTTTTGTACATGACCTCTTCGAGCAGTTTGTTTTGCACGAGGTTCGAGCACGCTTTGTCGAATACGATCTCTACCTCTGTTTCGGTCATGAGCGCAGCGCCTTGCGCAATTTTGCATACGCGCTCGTAAATCTCCTGTACTTGATCAACCTTTGGCGCACGTATGAGGTACAGCACCTCTGCTTTTGGTTGAACCACATTTGGCGACAAGCCGCCGGAGTTCGTGATGGCATAGTGAACACGTGCCTCCGGGATAATGTGCTCACGCAAGTAGTTCACACCGACGTTCATCAATTCGACCGCATCCAGTGCGCTTCGACCGAGATGTGGACTTGCTGCCGCATGGGCGCTCTTTCCTTTAAACTTGAAGTAGATTTGATAGTTCGCGAGTGAATCAGTGGACATGATGCTGTTATAGCCCATTGGGTGCCAGCAAAGTGCAAAGTCCACATCGTCAAACAATCCTGCTCGCGCCATAAACGCTTTCCCGGAGCCGCCTTCTTCCCCTGGGCAGCCGTAGTAACGAACAGTCCCCTTCATGTTGTTCTCTTCCATATACTCTTTCACGGCAATGGCTGCCGCAAGAGAAGCAGTACCGAGCAAGTTATGACCGCAGCCATGGCCGTTTGCACCTGCTACGAGAGGCTCTTCTTTAGTCTGACCTTTTTTCTGACTCATGCCCGACAAAGCATCGAATTCTCCCAAAATCGCCACGACAGGATTGCCACTGCCAAAGCTTCCGATGAAAGCCGTTTTGATCCCACCTACACCGAACTCAACCTTGAAGCCCTCTCCCTCGAGTGTTTGAGCTAGCAATTCAGCAGATTGATACTCTTCAAAACGCGTCTCCGCGAAAGCCCAAATCTGGTCGCTCACCTTGATGAAGGCATCTCGTTTTTTCTCAATCATTTCTGCAATTCGCTTGGTATGCATTCGCAAACATCCTCTCTGCCCTCGTTATCCACGTGGTCTTTCGCTCAGGTAGGAACGGTTTTACGTCAGCAATCGTCTGGCAATTCGGTTCAAAAGCGCTACGCTGCGTGGCAAAATCTCTTCTTGTATATCGAACTTCGGATGGTGGTGAGGCGCCGGGATATCCGTACCAATTGCCATGTACGTTCCTTTTCCGCCACGATCCTGAACGCGTTTAATCATAAAGCTGGCATCTTCACTGCCCATCGAGTTGTACTCGCCATGCTTAAAGGAATGGAAGCCTTCTACTTGTTTGGCTTCTTCCAGCGCCAGCTCTGCCACCTCCACATCGTAGTTGATCGGGATTGCTCCTCCGACGACCTCGATCTTGTAGTCGAGCTCATGCATAGCAGCACTGTGTGCAATGATGTTGCGTACACGGTTTTCTACTTCTTCATTTACTTCTTCGGTAATGGAGCGAGTCTCCACAACCATCTTGGCATAGGCCGGAATGATGTTCGCTGCTGTTCCGCCTTCTAGCACACCCACATTGATTCTTGTATCACCAGTGCTAAAGCGCGGAATCGCATGAATGTTCAACAGGGCGGTAGCCGCTCCGAGCAATGCATTTTTCCCTTGCTCTGGCCACGCACCAGCATGAGAAGAAACACCGTAGAAATGCGCCATCATTTTCGTGGTAGCCAAAAATCCATAGGAACCGCCGTGCACCTCACCTAGCGGCACATTGACACCCAAATGGTTACAGAAAATATAGTCAACATCATCCAAATGGCCTTTTTCCACGATCGCGTATGCACCGCGGACACCTTCTTCGGCTGGTTGGAAGATCAGTTTGAGCGTACCGGAAAAATCTCCTGCTGCAAGCGCTTCTGCCAATCCCAAGCCAATCGTGGTATGACCGTCGTGAGCGCAGGCATGCATGTTGCCTTCATAAAGGGAACGGAAGCCATTCGCTTGTGGAAAATGGTCTTGCTCCGTACTTTCTAAAACAGGCAGTGCGTCCATGTCAAAACGAAAAGCAACCGTTGGTCCAGGTGCCTTCCCTTTCTTCACACCAATCACTGCGGTATAGCCACCGCGCATTTTTCCAACGATTGCCGGGTTTGCACCGTCACGCAAAGCTCTTTCATACGCTGCCTCGAGAATTGCCTCGGAAGGCAAGCCCCGCCGGGAATCTCCATCGATTGCTTCTTGTCCGTATATGACCTCATAGCCGAGGGACGTCAAAATCTCTACTACCTTGGAAGCGGTACGGAACTCCGTAAAACCCACCTCTGGATGTCTATGAAAATCTCTTCGCAACGAAACCAGATCCAACATCGTTCAATTCCTCCTGTTAACTCTGGAGCATGTGTTTTTCCATGCCCAGGTGCGATAGGCAAGCTGTAGAAATATGAGAAGACTGGGAAATGATAATCCTTACAATATACGAATATTAAAAGACATTTTCGCTTAGTTGAATTATATTGTTGGGTCGCTGTTTTTTCAATAGGAGTTGTTTGAGTTATTGAAAAATAACGAACCTTCTAACTCGCTGGTGTGGTGGGGAGGAAACAGGAGAAAACGCTCAGATTCTAGGGCCACCCCCTGCGGGATTGACTGCACGACTCCATGCAAAAAGCGAAACCGCGTCCAAAGTAGTCCATTCAGGGTGTGTCTCAGAGGTGGACGCTAAGAGCGTGTTTCGCTTTTTGCATTGCGTCTCGGTCGGTGTCCCTAAGATCTTCGCTTTTTTCTCCTGTTTCCTCTACGAGCTTTTCCTGTTGAACGGGTTTTTAAAGCCTTAAAAGAATGAAGAATGTAGTCAGTTACGATAGAGAAGAATATTTCCAGACGTAGCGACTTGTGGAGTCCAACCGAGCGGAGAAGGGATTCGCGGGCAAAAGAAACGCAACCGTGCTCGCGCTACGTACCCGGCTACCACTTTTGCGTTTCCCCGCGAATCCCTTCGGAGCGGACAGTCCCAACCCTCAGCGGGACGGAGCACTGAGCCTAGTCTGGAAATATTCTTCTCCCCACCGTAGCCACGTAGCCACATAAAATGAAAAAACACCCGAAACCTCTCGTCGGGTGCCCTCATTTCTTTAACTGATAAAGCTTCTTCGGTCGTCCACGCACAGCCTGCTGCTCTTCCCCGCTGAACTCGGCCAAATCCACCTCGCACAAGCTGCCCATGATGCGCTGGGCATTTCGTACCGTCATTGACAAATGCGAAGCGATATCCGTCGTTGAAAACAACTTCCAGCCCATACGTTGAACCAACGCACGCAGCTTGTGATACGATTTGACACTAACATTGGCCCGGTTCAGCTTTTCCAACAGCTCGCGATCACTGGAGCGGAACGAATAGGCGAGCTCTTCTGTTTCTCCCACCGATTCCATCATGACGCCCTTATCCTGCACGACGACAATGCCCGCCCCCGGTCGTTCTTTTGCGTGCTGGATTGCTTTTCGCGCATTGTTTTCCGCTGAAAAAGCAGTGTCCCCAAAGCCTACCCCTACTGCAACCGGAACCTCTGCCTCCAAAGAGAGCTGTTCCACCGTATGTCGCAGCATTTCAATCTCTCGTTGAATCGCACCACGCGAACTGAAAATCTGGTATCGTCCGTTGCCATTTGCCAGCAGAGAGCCGTCCAGCCGATCGCAGAGCGCAAGCAGAATTTGTCTGATCTTCAGCTCCAGATGCTGCAAGTAAAAGCGCGTGCTGGTCCGCTCGGGAATCTTGTCAAACTGCTCCAGCTCAATGATCTCTACCCCAATTTGTGTGTCCTTAAAATAGGAGCTTTTCACCTTTTCGATGACGATTTTCATCGCCTGACGAATCTCCATTTTCGTCATGAGAACACGATAGACAGGAATGCCTTCCTCACGCAGCGCATGTTCAACTACAGAAAACGTGGTGAACGCTCCTTGTGTCTTGCCTTCACGCCACAGCGATACATGAAACTGCGTGATCGCATCGAGGTCAAAATGCTCGTCGTACGTAGTAACGTAAATCTCCTCGTCGGGTATGTCCAGCTCCGACATCGACTCTCGCAAATGCGTCCCTTCCGACTCGATCATGTCGATGGAGACACGGTTCACGGCTGTGTTTTGATCAATCGACATCTGAATGAAGCAACGATACAAATTCGAACCGTTCGGCGGGCAATACACGATATTGGCATCTGGGGTTAGCACCTTTTTTGCGATGGTAAACGGAACCGGCCCTGAGAAAAACCATCCGTTTAACTCTGGATGATGTTCCTGGACGATATTGCTCACTTCACGTACGTCTTCATAACGAAAGGGGACAAATTCGATTTCATGCTCAAATTCATTGGCGACCGCCAGTATCCGCTCCACCGAAGGAAATGGTCCTACAACACCGATTCTATACATAAGGGCGTTATCTCCTACCTCGTCATGATCGACACCTTTTCCTCATTCATATCATGTGCCGTTTTCTTTGTCTACTGGATGCCAAGCACGCTGCACTACGCTTGCTCCATGATTTGCCTAACCATTTGCTCGAGTGAAGCAGTAGGCTTGCCGATGATTCTCTCCAAATCCGTCGTCGTGCTACTCGCATCAATTTGCATCAAGAAGTGATACAGCCAACTTTCTGCAACAGGGTCCTCCCGATGCCTGATGGATTTCCCTGTCCGTGCCGCCAACACCTCAGCCAGCTCTACGAAATTCCAAGCTCGGGAAGCCGTAAGCTCGTAAGTCTGATTTTCGTGCCCCTCTGTGCTGATGACAGTGGCAGCAGCCAATGAAAGATCCTCGCGTGTCACTGTGTGAAAGCTCCACTTGCCAGGGTATGTAATGAGCTCTCCTGTTTCGATTGCCTGCTGAATACCAAATGCCGCAATCACATCACTGTAAAGTCCATTCCGCAGAAACGTATACGGTATCCCTGTCGTGCGAATGGCGTGTTCCGTAGCTAAATGAAGATGCGTGAGCGAGATATTTGCCTTTTCCAAAAAGGCAAAGCTGGTATACACCAGGTGAGTGATATTTGCTTTTTTCGCCGCTTCTATGACATGACTATGCTGTCGTACACGAACGGTATCATCCGTGTGCGGGCTAGAAATAAACAAAAGCTTCGAGCCGCCCGCAAAAGAGCGTTCCAGAGACAGAGGGTCATCATAATCCGCCTGTCTTACCTCGATTCCCAATTCTCTTAACTGTATCGCTTTGTCCAGTCTGTGCACACAGGCAATGAGGCGTTCTCTTTCCACCCTTTTTAAAAGCTGCTCGATAATCAAGCTCCCTAGTTTGCCCGTTGCTCCTGTGATGAGGATTGACATGCTTTTGCCCCCTTTTCCCTGCGGCCCAAAGTTCATTTCACACATTGCCTTATTTTCTCTATTGAACACTCCCTCCACCTACGCTACCGCTTAGAGGTGGGGGATTCTTGGGTAGTCACTTCTACTGAAGTGAAGTCAGCCAAGCTATCCCTGTCGTCCCGACAGTTAAGTTGTTTCTCACAACAAGCGAAGTCCTTCACACTCGATATTGATGGCGGCATTCTCGTCACGGTCATGCAGTGTCCCACAGTGGGAACATGTCCATGCACGTAAGTTCAGGTTCTTAACGTCTGTGTTACGATTCCCGCAGTTGGGAGTGGAGCAGAGTTGGCTGGAAGGAAATTGTTTCCCTACAAAAGAGATCGTTCGTCCATACCATTCAGCTTTGTAGACAAGCATGTCACGAAAGGTGGACCATGACGCATCCGCCATACTTTTGGCCAGCTTGTGATTCTTGATCAGGTTACTCACTTGCAAATCCTCCAAACAGATTACTTGGTTTTCGCGAATCAGTCTGGTGGACAGTTTCTGTAAGAAGTCTTTTCGGGTGTTGGCTACTTTTTCATGCCAGATGGCTACTTTTCTTCTCGCTTTTTCATGATTGTTCCCGCCTCTCTGCCTGCGGGACAGTTTCTTTTGCCATTGAATCAGTTTCTTTTCATACAAGCGAAGGTACTTAGGATTGCGGATCTTTTCCCCCGTGGAAAATGTAGCAAAATCTTTGAGACCGAGGTCGATGCCAATGCTTTTCTTTTTATCCACTTGAACATACGAAGAGTAAGGGACTTCACAAAGCACCGAAACAAAATATTTCCCAGTTGGATTCTTCGCACCGTGACGTTTAGAATCCGCCCTTCTACTTCTCTGGATTTGGCAAATTTCACCCAGCCAAGCTTCGGCAGTCTGATTTGGTTCCTGTTGATCCGGATGTTTCCATTCGTATGTATCGTCGTATACGAATGGACTTGATTCTTTTTGCTTTTGAAACGCGGCGCTTCATTTTGTTTCTTGAGAAATCGTATGAATCCATCTGCGAGGTTTTGAAGGGAGGATTGAATAGCGGTGCTATCCACTTCTTGGAGCTAGGGAAATTCCTTTTTTAACGGTGGTAGTTGAGCCGAACATGAGTGGTAGGTTAACCCCTTGCCCGTTTGTTTGTAGGTTTCGTTCCACCGAGCAAGAAATCGATTGAACACAAAGCGGCTGCAACCCAATGTTTTCGAGATGAGTACAGCTTGTTCATGCGTGGTAAAAATGCGAAACCGGAACGCTTCTTTACATAGCACAATATTCACCTCCTCCTAGGAGGAGTTTACCACATCAAGAACGTACGTTCTATATCTATTGCATGATTTTTCCAATAGTACAAAGGCGACTGAGAAAGCAGTCGTTCTTTCTTTGCATTGCCGATTCATCTCCCACTTTCGCCAAGCGATGCAAGACGTAGAAGTGGGAGTCTTCTCGACTTATTATGATAAAATTAAAAAGAACTGATGGTTATATACACCTTATCCATCAGTTCTTTCTCTCATGTTTTATACGACTTCTAGCGATTCAAGTTTTTAATGTACATGCCAGCAGCCACTTCTCGCTCGTAAACCCATCCTGGCGGAACAGGTGAATATTTGCTTACTAATAATACGGTGCCATAAGGAGCTCCAACGACATTCATGATCGTCTTGCTATCATAATTTTCTCGCGATACAACCCATCCAGTTGGAATGGGGGAGAACTTGGTCACATTGAACTCCGTACGATAAGATGCTCCTATTACATATTTGATCACTCGACCATCTACTTCATCTCTTAAAACTACCCATCCCGCTGGAACGGGAGAATATTTGCTAACTCGTAATTCCGCACCATAGGGAGCACCTGCTGTATTTTTAATGAGCTTGGAACCGAGATCTTCACGAATGACCACCCAACCTGCCGGGACAGCAGCAGATTTTCGAATCCATTCCTCCTGTGAGCTCCATCTAGCAGAAACGGATGAATGTTCTCTCTGCGCATCAACACTAGATGATGTGTTTGCGGCTTGAATCGGAGACGTTAGCACTGCGGAAAATACGGCTACACTCAATGCTGAAAAAACCATTTTCTTGAACAAAGTGATTCCCACCTCTCCTGTCATTAAAATCTACCAGAATATACCATAATTTTAAAAACGAGTAAATTTTTAAGAAAAATCTATCAATTCCTCTTGTTATTCCTATTCTATCAACGACATAAATAAATATTTTTTATCGAGAAACTAAAAAAATTCCTTTGCTATTGAAAACACTAGCAAATATTCTGAATATACGTTTTCTATCATTTTTAGGGGGGTATTTATGAAAAAGGGACTGGCAATTGCAACCTGTCTTACCTTGCTTTTCGGGGTACTAGCGGGGTGCTCGAACTCTTCCGCACCTGCTGAACCCACTGGCTCCACTACACCTGCAGAAGCGACAAAAGCAGAGCCGATGGTGTTAAAATGGAGTATTAACAGCGAGCCTCCTTCGATGGACCCTGGGATCGCCGTCGACGCGGATTCGTTTGACATGATTTATGCTGCCTTTGAGGGCTTGACCAGCTATGATCTGAATGGGCAACTCGTCAATGCAACGGCTGAGAGCTTTACCAACTCGCCGGATTACATGAACTACACCTTCAAAATTCGCAAGGACGCCAAATGGAGCAACGGAGACGCCGTCACCGCCCATGACTTCGTCTATGCGATCAAACGCAACCTCGATCCGAAAACAGCGTCTGAGTATGCCTATCAGCTTTATTACATTAAAGGAGGAGAGGAGTACAATACGGGAAAAGGCAAAGCAGAGGATGTAGGCGTCAAGGCTGTAGACGACTACACCGTCGAATTCAACTTGAAGTCACCCACTCCGTTTTTCCGTGAGCTAACCTTCTTCCCGACCCTCTTCCCGTTGCATCAAAAAACGCTGGAAGGAAACCCGAAATGGGCGAATGAAGCGAAAACCATCGTGGGAAATGGTCCATTCATCATGGACAAGTGGGAGCATAAAAGCAGAATCGTCTTTACGAAAAACCCGAACTACTGGGACAAAGACAACGTCAAGCTCGACCGAATCGAAATTGCTATGATCGAGGACAACAATACAGCGTTCTCCATGTTTGAAAATGGCGACATCGACTGGGGCGGCTATCCTGCCTCAACACTTCCGACCGACGCAATCCCTACACTCAAAGATGCAGGCAAGCTGATGGTCGCGGATAATCCCGGCACGCAATCCGTTGTTTTTAATACAAACAAACCACCGTTCAACAACAAAAAAATTCGCCAAGCGTTCGCTTATGCCATCAACCGTCAGGAAATCATCGACAATATTTTGCAGACGGGTGTTCCAGCCGCTTATGGTTGGGTACCGACTTCCATGGGATTAAAACCAGACGGCTACTTTAAAGAAGACCAGGCGAAAGCCAAAGCATTACTGGATGAAGGTATGAAGGAGCTCGGACTCTCGACCTTCCCGACCGTTACCTACACGTTTGACACGAATGATACCAATAAAAAACTGGCAGAAGCCCTGCAAGATCAGTGGAAAAAAGCACTCGGTGTTGACGTCAAGCTGTACACAGCGGAGCTGAAGGTGTACCGCGACATGAGATCGCAAGCGAACTTTGACATGATCCGTTTCCAATGGGGCGCAGACTTCAACGACCCGATCAACTTCCTGGAGATGTTCCGCGATAAAACGGGCGGAAACAACCACCCGGATTGGGAAAATGCCAAGTTTAAAGAGCTGATCGACAAGAGCTACAACGAGCCTGATCTGGATGCGCGGAAAAAAATCCTGTTAGAAGCGGAAACGATTCTTATGGAGGAAATGCCGTTGGCTCCAATCAACTTCCGTGGAAGCCCTTATGTGAAAAACGATAAGGTGAAGGATTTCATCATCTTCCCGCTTGGTGGTGCTTACTTCAAGTACACCTCAATTACTCAATAGGGCAGGTTTTGTGCGAACATAGTGGTGGGGAAGAGAAAAACGGGCTTCCTCCGTTCGTGGCACGCCAACGAGGAAGCGGAGATATCCGTCTCCACTCCAAAAAGCGGTACGTCGACCAAAAGCCACCCGATGGGCGGAAGCTTCTCAGGGAAGAGGTTGGTCGACAAGCGTGTACCGCTTTTTTCCGTTTCGACTAGGTAGGCGTGCCAAGGCCTCCGGTCGCTCCGTTTTTCTCTTCCTCTCCGAAACCTTTGTATTCACGAGTTTCTTGAAAACACATAACACAAATAAAACAGGCTGTACCTGTCTGGATAGACGGTACAGCCTGTTTTATTACATTTACACAGTCAGCGTTTTTTGGTCGTTTCCGTGGTAAGCATTGGTATCCAGTTCTTTCGTCACTCTGCTCGTCAAAAGTCCGGAGGTCATGCTTCCGCTTACGTTTAGCGCTGTGCGGCCCATGTCAATTAGTGGCTCAACGGAGATGAGCAGACCGACAATGGCAATTGGCAAATTCATCGTGGACAAGACGAGCAGTGCTGCAAAGGTCGCCCCGCCCCCTACGCCTGCAACCCCGAAGGAGCTGAGTGCCACAACTGCGATCAGTGTCAGGATGAAAGATGGTGTCAGCGGATCAATTCCTGCGATAGGTGCTACCATGACAGCCAGCATGGCTGGATACGTACCTGCGCAACCGTTTTGTCCGATGGAGAGTCCAAAGGAGCCTGCGAAGTTGGCAATTCCTTCAGGAACTCCCATGCTTTGCTGCGTTTTTACATTCAGCGGCAGCGCACCCGCGCTCGTACGTGAAGTGAAGGCGAATGTCAGGACAGGGAATGCTTTTTTCACATAGGTGATTGGATTCAATCCTGCAAACGTCAACAGCAACAAATGAATGATAAACATGATGATCAGCGCCACATACGATGCGACAACGAACTTGCCCAGCTGCCAGATGGCATTGTAATCGCTGGTAGCTGCGACTCTGATCATGATTGCCAGTACACCATATGGCGTCAGGCGCAAGATCAATGTCACGATACGCATAGTGATGGCATGGAATGCGTCCACGATTTTCGCAAACAATTCAGCTTGCTCCGGATTTTTGCGTTTTACCCCTAAATACGCAACACCGATAATCGCAGAGAAAATCACGACGGCAATCGTGGAAGTCGCCCGATCTCCAGTTAGATCGAGGAACGGATTCGCAGGAAGCAGCTCCAGGATTTTCGCTGGCATGCTCAAATTCTGGATATCACCCAAGCGCTGCTCTACCTGTTCGATCCGAGCGGATTCCGCATCCCCCTGCTGGAATTGTGCGCCATCGAGATTAAATGCCAAGGTAGTCGAAATCCCGATTGCTGCCGCGACAGCAGTCGTCGCTACCAAAAGTCCGATAATCAGTGTACTGATTTTTCCAATGTTATTGGTTAGTTTCATTTTGGTGAAAGCCGATAAAATAGATATGAATACCAGTGGCATTACGATCATTTGAAGCAGCTTCACATAGCCTTTCCCTACAATGTTGTACCATTCGATGGTGGATTTGAGTACGTCCGATTTGGCTCCGTATATGTATTGCAAAATGAGTCCAAATAAAATCCCGAGTCCGAGGCCGACAAATACCCGCTTGGAAAAAGAAATATGCTTCTTTTGCATGGCGTACAATCCAGTAATGAATAAGAGCAACAAAACAATGTTTACGATGATCAATAACGTTGACATATATTCCCCTCCCTTTCGTTCTATGTACCTCTCATTATTGTATTCGGTATAGATATAGTTATATTACCAACAATCCCTACTGGTCAAGTATGAATTGTATTTGTATTATTCCAAACTGTCTTATAGAGGTACATAAATGTCCAGCTGTAGTGGTGGGGAGGAAACAGGAGAAAACGCTCAGCTTCTAGGGCCACCCCCTGGGGGATTGACTGCCCGACTCCATGCAAAAAGCGAAACCGCGTCCAAAGTGGTCTCTTCCTCGAAGTTATTTCAGAGGTGGACGCTTAAGAGCGTGTTTCGCTTTTTGCATTGCGTCTCAGTCGGTGTCCCTAAGATCTTCGCTTATTTCTCCTGTTTCCTCTGCGAGCTATCTGTTCTAAACGAGTTTTTAATGCCTTAAAAGATTGAAGAATGCACTCTCGTTACGCTAGAGAAGAATATTTCCAGACGTAGCGAATTGTGAAGTCCTACCGAGCGGAGAAGGGATTCGCGGGAAATAGAAACGCAACCGTGCCCATACGACGTAGCGGCTACCACTTTTGCGTTTCCCCGCGAATCCCTTCGGAGCGGGCAGTCTTGACCCCCAGCGGGACGGAGCACTGAAGCCTAGACTGGAAATATTCTTCTCCCCACCGCAGCCACATATAAAGTAACCAAATCGAGTAGGAGGGAGTGACTAACTCCCGTCCTCTCACACCACCGTACGTACCGTCCGGTATACGGCGGTTCATCAAGCTTGACGAAGAACAGAATATCGTTGTACTAAACTTTTCAGCCCTTGTTGTTGCCAGTATGCAACTCCGAGGGCTTTGTGTATTTGAGGAGTCTTTGTGGAACGCCACGCACCCTTTCGGGTGTTTGCAATTTCTATTGCTTGGACGTGTGATAAACCCAGAGAACGAAGTTCTCGATATCGGGTTTTTATTCGCTTCCACTGAGACCACAAGCAAAGTCGGAGTCTGCGCCGTATCCATTCTTCGATGGATTGTAGAATTTTCTTTGCATCTGCAAGGGCGAAATATCCAACCCATCCCATGAGATACTGGTTTAGCTTCCCAATCCTTTCATCCATAGAGATGCTCCATACCGGATTTGTGATGAAGCGGATTTTCTCTTTCAACTTCAGAAGTGATTTTGGATGAAGCCGAATCCTTGCTTGCTTTGCGTTAGTGAAACTGAAACCGAGGAACTTACGTTTCCAAGGTCGATCCACTGCACTTTTCTGCTCATTTACTTTTAGCTTAAGTACCTTCTCCAAGTAGTTTTGGATACTCTCTTTTACCCGTTCTCCCGCCCGCTTTGTTTTCACGTAGATGTTGCTATCGTCTGCATATCTACAAAAGCGATGTCCTCTCTTTTCCAGCTCTTTATCCAAGTCGTCAAGCAGGATGTTCGCCAATAACGGACTAAGCGGGCCACCTTGTGGTGTGCCTTCTACTGCCGAGAGGCAGACTCCATTGATCATGATGCCTGCTTGTAAGTATGCGCGAATAAGTTTCAACAAAGCTTTGTCTTTTACTTTTCGGGCAACCCGACTCATTAAAATATCGTGATTTACCCGGTCGAAGAATTTCTCTAAGTCCATATCTACGACAAAGCGATATCCTTCGGAAATATAAGATTGTGCCTGTCTCATAGCGTCATGCGCACTGCGATTCGGTCGGAATCCGAAACTCGATTCTGAAAAGTGGGGATCGAATATGGGAGTAAGAACTTGGAGAATGGCTTGTTGGATTAAGCGATCTATCACGGTAGGAATACCTAATAACCTTACCCCTCCGTCAGTTTTCGGGATTTCGACTCTGCGGACAGGGGAAGGTTTATAGGTTCCTTTCATAATCTGTTCTTTAATGGTTAACCAGTGTTCACGGATATAATCGCGCAGTTGTTCGGTTGAAACACTGTCGATTCCCGCCGATCCTTTGTTTCTCTCCACTCTTTCGAGCGCCACTAATAGATTTTCCCGTGATAGGACTTTCTCCAACAACTCCATGACGATACCCTTTCCTTCGCACGCATCCTTCTAGTCTTGTCGGTCAATACTCAGCCCTCTCTTGTACCCTCAGGGCTTCACCCTTATTCTCCAAGAGTAGTTCCTTACGGAATTCTGCTTCACAGTATGATCACGAACTTAATGTTCAGCCCTTCCCCGTTCAAGCGTCCTTTATTTGGGTACTATGGCTTCTGCTGACTTCTGCATGTTCAGCGACTCCTTACGGAGACGGTTACCAACATTTGAAGGCACTTCATGCAGACCTCCCCAGGTAAGAGCGATAACTTTCATCCCATGTACCTGCCCAAGTTTACTGCTGTATTCCTTGGCTGTATAGGGCTTCGTCTTGTTCAGCAGACTCGCCCGAATACAACAGCCTCAAATTGGATTCGTGTACCTCAGGTCGGGACTTTGCCGCCGGCTTCCTCCAGATTCCACCTCACGGTAGACACCCTTGCCTTGAGCTAACGGTTGGTACAGCCAACCCCCGTTCGGGACTTACACCCTAGAGTTATCGCCCATGCTGGGCGCACTGAAAAAACCAGGAACCGCCCATTTGGGCGATCCCTGGTTCGTTATAATACGAAATCATTTCGCTTATTTTAATTGCTTCACCACCAAACACCACAACCAAGTGATGACGACCGCACCAATGGCTCCGGCAATGACGTTGAAGCCTGCCCACATCCACAGCCAATCACCCAGTACCAAATCGCCCAGCCAGCTACCCAAAAGAGCAGCAATGAGCGAAGCCCACCAGCCTGATCCTGTCGCTTTTCCTTTACAGATCAAGCTCATTGCCCACCAAACGACCACACCGACGACAGCCCATACGAACCAGAACATTCGTACACACTCCCTCTCTCATGATGGTGACGCTTACATTAGGGCCAAAATAATGACTAGTTATCTGTTACCATCATATTGAACAAAAGAGAAAGTGTGCATAGGCATTTAATTGGTATACAGTTCCGCGCGGCGGTTAGCTACACTTGGCAATTTGCCCCGTACTCGTTCAATCCGACTTACATCCAGTTCTGTGACCAATAACGTTTCTTCTTCCCCTGCACTTGCTATCACGACACCCATCGGATCGACGAACATGCTGCGTCCGGCAAAAATATTTCCGACCTGATCAGCCGCACATACGAACATTGTGTTTTCAATAGCACGCGCACGAACTAGCGTCTCCCAGTGATCCTCTTTCATCGCTCCCGCTACCCAGCCTGCTGGCACAAACAAAATATCGGCACCCTGTAACGCAAACTGTCTCGCGATTTCCGGGAAGCGCACCTCGTAGCATACCATCAGCCCGATTTTGCCAAATTCCGTTTCCACCACTTGATACGGATTATCCCCAGGCGCGATGAAGTCCGATTCTGTGTAGGAAAAGGCATCGTACAAATGTGTCTTGCGATACGCATGTAGCAGCTGACCTTCACGCCCTAGAAAAACGGTCGTATTGTAGGCACGATTCTCATCACCCTCGATGGATTCGAACACACCACAAACCACATAAACTCCGTGCTCCGAAGCGAGCTCTGCCAAGCCGGAAACGAATGGACCATCCAGCTTTTCCGCTACCTCTGCTGGGGTTACTCCCGACTTTGGCGTGGCAGGTGCGCTGTACATTTCAGGCAAGATTACAAAATCAGCCCCTGCTGCTTTTGCTTTTGCAATGTAATCGGCTGCTTTTTGCAAATTTTGCGTCTTATCCATCGTCGCTGTCAGTTGTGCAATGGCTACTTTCATGAATATCCCCGTCCTTCCTATTCATACAAAGCTCTCGTTTTCTTACTTGCTAGTATAACTGATTTTGACCGAGTTCCAAGTAAATATGCTTTACCAGCTGGACGTCTTGTATATAATGGACTTGTCATCTTGCGTACAAATTTTCACCCGATTGAAAGTAGGTGAGTCCATGTCCATCCGTATCAAGCTGCTGCTCTCTTACACAGGGATGCTAGTCATCAGCTTGCTGACGTTTTTTGTAGCCGCCAGCCTATTTACGATTGCGGCGACAGGTGATTTCAACAGCTTTCGCGATTTTTATAAAGTGCATTATCAGCTCAATCCGCTAACAGAACAAGAAGAGAACATTTTCCTTGAATTGAAATATCTCGCCAAGAATGAGCCGGATCAACTGCAAAACCAGGAGCTGCTTGCCGATTATGATTTTAAGCTCAAAACGGTACGAGCCGGCCTATATGTCCGCAGAGAGAGCAATCAAGTCTTTACCTCCCCAACCATCAATCAGCCCGAGCTGGAAAACAGCTTGCCGCCCTATGACTTGAACAACAACCAGATTCGTAACACGTTCAACATCGGCGAAAGATTTTATGCGTATGCCAAGTTTGACTTCAAGTTTTCGGATGGCGCAAAAGGCAGTGTTTTTGTAATCCGCGAACGCAGTCCATTTGGTGAGGTGATCCGCAAACTGCTGCCGATGCTCGTGTTCCTCCTCCTCGGCGTCCTTGTCATCGCAAACGTCTTGCTGTACCGCTGGATTACTCGCAGCGTCGTCAAGCCGCTCGATTTACTGCGCCATTCAGCTGAGAACATCAAGGAAGGCAATCTGGACTTTGAGCTCCATCTGTACACGAAGGACGAGATTGGACAACTGAACGAAGCGTTCGAAAACATGCGCAAACGATTGCAGGAATCAGTGGGACTGCGCCTTGCGGACGAAGAAAGTCGCAAAGAGTTGATCTCCAACATCTCGCATGATTTACGTACACCGATTACCAATATCAAGGGCTACATCGAGGGGATCCGCGATGGCGTAGCTGATACCCCGGAGAAAATGGACAAGTACGTCAACATCATTTACTCCAAGGCAGTAGACCTCGACTTGCTCGTTGATGAGCTGTTTCTCTACTCCAAGCTCGATCTGAAGCAAGTGCCCTTTACATTTGAACATGTAGATATCGTCCAGTTTTTGGATGACTGCATCGACGAGCTGCACTACGATCTGGAAAAGAAGGGCATTACGATTCAGTGGAATCAACGCACAGCAGAAGGCACCCTGGTCATCGCCGATCTGGAAAAAATCAAGCGCACCGTCTTAAACATCATTGGCAACTCGCAAAAATACATGGATAAACCTGAAAAAGTCATCTGTGTCTCGGTTCAAGCGGACGCTCATTGGGCTACCATTGAAATAAAAGACAACGGCATCGGAATTCCGCAAGAAGCCATTCCTCACCTGTTCGAACGCTTTTATCGGGTGGAGCAATCCCGTAATTCTTCTACAGGCGGTAGCGGTCTCGGACTCTCCATCGCGCGCCAGATCGTCGAGGGTCACGGCGGAAAAATTTGGGTAGAGAGCAAGCAAGGTGTAGGTACCAGCGTGTTCTTTACGCTAAAACGTACCCACAAACAATAGGAGGTGCACATTCCCATGTCTTCACGTATCCTCATCATTGAAGATGAGACGACTATCGCTCAACTGGAGCGGGATTATTTTGAACTGAATGGCTTTCAGGTCGATTTATGCCACTCTGGCAGCGAAGGCTTGCCCCTTGCCATCAATGGCGACTACAGTTTGATCATCGTTGATTTGCAGCTTCCGGGTATGGACGGCTTCGAATTGTGCAGCCAGATCAGACAAGTCAAGGAAGTGCCGATTCTGATCGTCTCCGCCAAAAAAGAAGAGATCGATAAAATCCGCGCCTTTAATCTCGGTGCGGATGACTATATTACAAAGCCGTTTAGCCCCAGCGAATTGGTTGCCAGAGCCAAAGCCCATCTGACAAGATATGAGCGTTTGACAGCCCGACAAGCTGAGCCATCGAACGCAGAGATTCACATTCGCGGCCTCGTCATCGACAAAGTCTCCCGAAGAGTCTACGTACGCAATCAGGAAGTTATTTTCACGACAAGAGAATTCAATCTGCTTGAATTTCTAGCGACTCACCCGAATCGGGTTTTTAACAAAAACGAGCTGTTCGAACGAATCTGGGGTATGGATTCCAGCGGAGATATCGCCACCGTTACGGTGCACATTCGCAAGCTGCGGGAAAAGATCGAAGTCGATCCATCCAATCCGCAGTACATCGAGACGGTCTGGGGTGCCGGTTACCGATTTACTGTCTAAAGGTGAATACCATGATCATCACAAAAACCTTCAGCGAAAACGAAGACGGATTTTCCGCTCTACGTCAAAGCTGGAGGTTTTTTCACTTGTTATGCACAATTGTATGTTTTTACATTTTTTACATAGTAAACTATTGCCAATCAATTGTGTGTGATATCATTAAAAAAATAAAAAACGATAAATTTTTTTAGGGGGCATCCAATGCTTATGGAAGTCGGAGATTTACTCCATGCCTACCGACAACGGAGAAATATATCGTTGAGTGAGCTTGCAGAGCGTATAGACATTAGTAAGGCAGCACTTTCCAAAATTGAATCAGGGGAAACAAAGCGACCAGGGTTTTCCCAATGGAAAAAGATCGCAAGTGCTCTCAATATTCCGCATGTCGACGTAATCACCGCATATCTGGACACCACGGAAAGACCTGTGACACTTCAATTACTGCTGAAAGAGGCGCTTGAACTTAATTACCCGCCAGTGGTGCAGCTGGTAGCTCTGAAGCTACTGGAAACGCCAAAAATGGACACTTTTCTAGCGCTCGATCATCTTCTACAGGCGACTAATGACGCGAAGGATCAAGGCGTCACGCTGACCCTATATAATGTGATGATTGATTATGCGAGGAAACACGGCGTTCCGTTCTATCTAGGAAAGGGACTCTACGAGCGATATATGCTTGAAAGGGACGATTTCTCGCGATTTGAAGAAACCTACCGCCGAGGAAAGGAATTGCTGCACTACATTGATCTGCTATCGCCGATTGAACGCATTACCTTTTACTATCGAATGGGAACGCACGCGTATATCTTAGGCTACTACGGGGAGAGTATCGAATTTTGCGGGAAAGGGATTCGCGAAGACGGTACGGACAATAAGCCCAAAGCCTCGGCCCTCATTTCAATTGTCAATTCATACTTGAGTCTGGGCGATCTGATCCTAGCTGAACTGTATCTAAAAGAGTATGAAGATAGTGAATACGCAGACTATCGAAAGATTCATCTGCGAGCGCTTCTACACGCGAAACAGGGAAAGCACGAGGATGCAATGAGATTGTACGAGCTGTGCCTCGCAGACGCAGGGAAGGATAGCCGCGTGACCATTGTCAGCGATCTTTTAGAGGTCTATCTGGAAAGTGGCAATGATGCTCTTATAAAAAAGCTAATCGACTCCGAGGATCAATTTTTACCTTCAGACGTTCTCGCCCATCCGTACCGGATTAAACAGGCTGCGCGATACTACAAGCGAAAAGGCGTGAGTCAGCTCGCGATTGGACACATTGAAGAAGGATTCGATAGCCTGCTGCAAAGTATCAGCTACTATCGACAGCTAGGTGCGTCCGACAAAGTTATAGAGGGTGTGGGACTCTTCCTAAAACATCATCGGCTACAACAAAAGGTTTTTTCGTTTGAAGACATGGAAATTATTGAGAAATTCTGCCATAATGAGGGTATCTATAAATAAGGGAGGGATAGCCTGTGAAAAAGAAACTACTTGTACTCACGTTTGCTTTCCTTTTCACCGTAACGCCACTGTTAACACCGAATCTTAGTGAAAACAAAGTAATACTTAACGGTGCAGAACCTGATTGGTAGAGCGCTTCTAGTAGTCGTCTGTCCCTGCAATGAAATCACTCTTGTTGCGGAAGAATTACATATTTGGGGATTAGTACAAACAAATGATTTGCTAGAATTGCCGCCCTTTCATGCAAAAGCACGAAAAAGAAGGGATACCATTCCGGTTATTCTCTTGATGAAGAGTTGAAGAAGGCTCCTTCTCGTTTAACAGTGAAGATGCGGAAGTTCTGGTTTTCAAATTCGAACATGGGATTACGAAAAGGAAAAATAAATACCGTTAATTTATTCAGGAGAGGCAGCGAAAGCTGTCTCTTTTTTATGGGCTTGACGCCGTATAGTCAGTAAGAAAGTGGCCAATTTATCTTTTTTTAAGAACTTTTTTAGATTCTATTAATCTCTTGTTTCTTGGCAGTTTAGGTCTCTCGACTATCCTACAAGTAATCAAGCAACACCCACTCAACTGATCTAGAGGAGGACCAACTGATGAAAAAGTTTTCCAATAAAATCGCGATCATGATGCTCGCAACTGTTATGGGCACAGCATCCCTTCCTTACGCTGCACTGAATGTGCAAGCAGCTTCCACTCCCCTGAATGCTCAAGAAATTCAGCAAGCCGTTACTGAACTCTCCAAGCTGAAAGTCATGCAAGGCAGTAACATTCATAATCAAGTTACGCGTGCCGAGCTGGCAAAAATGGTCGCACACACCTTTGGCTTGCAAGGCGGCAAAACAGATAAATCCGTAACGTTTACGGATGTGAAAGCAAATGACTGGTTCTATAAATACGCGGTAGATCTGGTATCCCTCGATATCATGCAAGCAAAAGATGGCCATTTTGATCCACGTGGAACCGTGATAGATGCTGAATTCGTGCAAATCGTCGCAAAAGCGCTCAAGCGTGATGTGAAGTCGGTTAACTACTGGGCGGAACGCTTCTTCTCCGCAGACAGCAACGTTACTCGCGGTGAAGCCGCTTATCTGTTGAATGTGGCTCGCCAGGCAATCCCTTCTGATAAAGCGACCATCACGAGCGTACACGCCTTGAACGAAATTACATTGATTGTGACGTTCGATGCTCCGTTGACCGCAGAAAACGAAGCATTTGCCAAAGCAAAAGAAGACTTTGTCTTTAGCGATGGACTGACACTGACCAATATGCCACGTCTGAAAACAGGTTCTACCAATACCTACGTCGTGCCAACCTCTGTTCAAAAGCCAGGAATCACCTACAGCCTGACATACAAAGGGAAAAAGGCGGGCACATTCGCGGGCAACGCAACCAAGATCAACATGACAGAAGTGCGCCAAGTGACAAACGATACGTTTGAAGTCGAGTCCCTGCAAGCAAATGGTGTCATCGATTATGGATATGTCATCTCCGCCTACAGCGGAGGGCGCGGTGCAAATGCTTTGGTGCTGGATCAAAACAACGGTGCAAACGGCAAAACGTATCAAATCATTTCTTCCATGCAAGCAAGACAAGTGACCATTACACCAGAAGGCGGACAACCAATCGTAGCGAAATACGTGCCTTTCACACAATCAACAGACGGCAAGCAAGAAATTAAATTCCGTCTCCCAGAAGGCCAAGTCCTGACTCCGGGCGTTACGTTCACCATTACCTCCGACTGGGCGAATATCGCGAATCCAACCTTCGTCGCAAAAGAAATCGCTCCGCTCGAAATCAGCGAAGTCAAAGCAGTTAGTGAAACTTCTATCACCGTTTCCCTGACAGAGGACCCGGGAGACGAGCTGTTCTCCGGACGTAGCGTAGAACTCACTAGTGCAGATGGAGAAAAACTGCTGGCGACGTACAAATATTCCAGCCGCAAAGGTACCACAGGCGTGTTTGACATCCAGCAAGATGGTAAACTGAAAGCAGGTAACACATACACAGTAACACCTGTCGGCGATTGGGCTGGCAAATCTTCTGCCGAGCTGACTGTCGAGTAGTCTTTTTATGAGAGTTCAAAAAGTCGGCTTTTCAGCACCGAGAAAGTAACGTGAACCTGAAGAAGGAGGAGCGGAGTGTAGGAAACCTACATGAGCACACGACTTCGAAGGTGAACGTTACTTTCGATGCCGAGTTTGCTCTCAAAACTACTTCGTGATCAAAAGTCGATTTTTTGAACTACCTTATGGAAGAAACCAAGGATAGGATCGTCAGAACTCATCTGACCCCTATCCTTTTTCTTATTTTCTAGCCCAAAAGCCCCTGCAAAAATCAAAACTTTTCCTATATTTAGGCGTCTACTACTAGTAAATCATTCCATTATGCCTATACCATTTTGACAGGAGCCTGTTTTACATGACCGTCAGCTCGTATACATCGATTCTGGAAACGGATAAACGAATCCGAAAAGCTTCTCCTAACCTTGAAGCTAAGGTGGAGATGTACAAGCTCTTTCTCGCTTCTACAGACGCTATTGAAATCCACATCAATAACCTGACGCATCCATTAACTACCATTAGAATCTATGACATCCATCGAACAAAACTTGCAGAAGCTGAATATAGTCCGAACGCCCCCATCATCCTTCCGTTTTTTCCAAAGGAAGATGGTCTTTACTATGTACAGCTGACGATTGGGCCTGATCCAGACCCGCAGCACACCTATCAATTGCACGTGGATAAGTACAAACGCCTATCGGGGATCATGAATCAATCGGAGGAATTTACCGCAGAAAATGGCCCGTACATGATCGGACCAGAGGATGTCATCATAGCTGCTGGGACATCTATCAGCTTTGAAGCAGGGACATCCATCAATGTACGGTGTCAAAACAAGATCGTCGTCCAAAACGGTGCTTCTGTTTCTTTTCGCGGAGAACCAGACAAACCTGTCGTCGTCATCGGCGCCATTGACGATACAACCGCACACCGTTGGAATCAGCTTGTGTTATCTCACTCGGCTGAGGCAACCTTCCAGCACATCATTGTGCAATACGACAACGATGAAGACGGCGCGGACTTTTTGACCTCTGCAGCCCCTTTCGTTGCGATCGCCTCATCCGTTGAAGAATTCGAGTCAATGGTTGCCAAAGCGGACTATGTGGAGCGGGCCGCAGTCGTGTCTCCCTCTTCTCGCCTGGACTTCATCAAAACTTGGTTCCAGCAGTCCAGCCCTTATCGCTTTCATATTTTTGGCGATCTCTTGCCTGAGCTTTATTTCGGCATGGATGTCACCACTTTTGCTCGATGGGAAACGGATACGAAGCGGATTAACGAAGAACGAGTAGAAGCTGGTGAAATCAATTACTGGGATTTTGTTAACGGCAACTTCACTGCCGATTTAATAGAAGCAACGTTTCTGTTTGCCAATAATGAGAGTAGCCCGGAGCTACGAATTCAACGATTGATTGATTTTCTGATCATCGCGCAAAAATGGAGGAGAAAACACGGATGCTTCAGCCTGTTCGACATGCTCGATCCGTTCCACGATCACGACGAGGAATTTTACAAAACGTTTGAACAGATGTCGTCCGCCTTCTGGCTCGCGCACAATACGTCCATTATTCACTGGGATACTCTTTCACGAGAACTTGGCATTTGGCAAAAAGAAAGTTTCTTCGAACGACAATTCATCAACTCTGTCATGATTCGCCTGCACTTCGCAGCCGATCTGCCGTTCTCCCTTCCGGGGTATGGAAACAACATTCCACCTGTCGGCTTTTTGGGTATTTCCATTCACTTTGGCCCGTTCCGCTATCCAGAGGACTATCCGGCTCCCGGGCCTGAATTCGACGTCAATTACGGCGAACTCTCTACAGCTACCTATGTGAAATTTATGTTCGAATCGTTGCTCAATGGCAAAACGAATCCCGTCTACACGTGGTGGATACCTACGCAAGCGGATAAGGAGCTGTTTCGAACCTTGCAGGAAAAAGGCATATCACTGGATTCCCCTCCGGAAGATTGGGACCGCGAATTCGTGCAGCCTGCTAGAAAAACGCTGGAGGAGATTCGGGCATTCTACCTTAACCCAACTCTTCGAGAAGATAAAAGAACGATGTCTTCCAACTGTTGAGGTCGGGGGAAGCCATGGCACATGTTTTCCAGTCGCCTATATCCTCTCTTCGTTCGGGCGGTCTCCTTCCAAACATGTGCCATGACTTTCGAACAGCAGAGGATTATTTCGGGGGTTAGATCATTTTGTTAGTGATGTCTAGAAGTCTTTTGAGAGAGATGATCTTTTGTTTCATCGTATTGTGTAACCTGTAGAAAGTACTTCGATTTTCGATCTTTGAATTAATGTTCAGGGAAACACACAAAGCTGCGTGGAAAGAAGTGCATTTCCAGTCCAAGCGCCTCTGGAGCCCAACTCAGCGTAGGAATGAATGGCGGGGAATTTCAGCTTCACTTATGAGATACTTCCTCGAAACTGTCTACGTTTGAAGCGCTCCCGCCATTCATTTTGGAGCGGACAGTCAATCCCCCTTGCGGGGCGGAGGCCGAAGCGTAGACTGGAAATGCGCTTCTTTCCCCCACTACAGCTACGAAAAAAGCTTCCTCTTTAATTCACAAAATTTTTCCCATAGTAAATCTCGTCCATCTCTATCTGCAATTGCTTCGTAATATCCTCCTGCTCCTCTGGTGTCAGCCTATCCTTCGTGTATCCAAACAAATAATTGTTCAGATCAAATTCCCTGCGTTTGCATTTCGTGTGGAAAATATTATCTTGGTACACATTCACATCAATCATGTGGAACAATTCCTTAATTTCCTCGGGAATATAATTTTGGATAGAACTGATGTCGTGATCGATAAACAGCTTATATCCATGGATATCCCGGGTAAAACCGCGCACCTTGTAATCAATTGTCATCAGGTCTGTATCAAACGAACGAATTAAATAATTGAGCGCTTTGAGCGGGGAAATTTCGCCACAAGTCGACACGTCGATATCGGCCCGGAATGTACTGATGCCCTCTGTTGGATGGTACTCTGGATACGTATGCACCGTAATATGGCTCTTGTCCAATTGCAGCACCACATTTTCAGGCAAAGGTCCGGGGGATTCCTCATAAGATTCAGTAGGGACTTCTACAACAGGCCCCTCGGATACAAGAAAAGTGACGCTCGCGCCTTGAGGTACATAATCTTGCTTGGCCACATTCAGTACATGTGCGCCGATAATATCCGACACGTTTTTCAGGATACTCGTCAATCTCTCTGCATTGTATTGTTCATCTATGTATTCGATATACGCTTCCCGTTCCTCTTTTGTTTTCGTGTAGCAGATGTCGTACATATTGAAGCTGAGTGACTTGGTCAAATTATTGAAGCCATGCAGCGTAACGTTATGTTCTGTTTTTTGTTCCAAGCGTCATTTCCCCCTGTAGTAGCATCCAAAACTCGGTTTGTCTTACTTTTTCCTCTATCTCGTTCATAAATACCCATTACTTTTGTCCTATTAAAAATTGATTCAATAGCATCAGGGAAACTTAGCAGAATATGGTTCTAATCCCTTGGGTTTAGTGATAAAATATCGAAGTGTGTCAAAATTTAGAAGAAAGGGGGAAATTATCATGCATTGGTATACAAGCGTATTGAAACAATACGTCGCTTTTGCAGGAAGAGCTAGACGTCAAGAATATTGGATGTTCACTTTGTTCAACATCATCGTATCTCTGGTAATTGCTCTCGTAGACTCATTAATTGGTACTGCATCTGTTTTGGGCTATATCTATTCACTAGCAGTATTACTGCCTAGTTTGAGCGTAACTGCTCGCCGATTGCACGATACAGGAAGAAGTGGTTGGTGGATGCTTCTTGGGTTAATTCCTTTTATCGGTGCAATTATCTTGATCGTTTTCATGTGTCAAGACAGCCAGGGAGACAACCAATACGGTGCGAATCCTAAAGCTTCGCAATCATTCTAATGTCTCTATCGCCTCTCCTCATAAGGGAGAGGTTTTTTATTTTTAGCTCAAAGAACTCTTTTGCCATGCTCGTCCCTCCTTTGTTTACTTGTGACACACCCACCCCCTTTTTGTACTGACTATTCAGAAAACAAAAACCCCGTCGGAAGACTTCTTTGGAATACCAAGATGTGCTTAGGACAGAATAGAACTGTAAAAACGCCCAAAAGGAGGATTGTACGATGAATAAACAGACGCTGGCTGCCCATGAATCACTGGATATTCATGAAGTACTCAACTTCAAAACACTCTGTCTCGCCAAATCCAAGCTGATGCAAGGCATCGTATTCGATCAGGATTTACGAGCGCTGATGCAAAAAGACGTAGAACAATCCTTGCAAGCAATCGAGGAGCTTCAGGCTATTTACAAGAACGCACCCTTCCAGGCACCGATCCCGCAAACTCGCCCGACCCCCATCATAAACTGAAGGTGAAAATCCGATGAACAACGATTATCAAGATCCCATAAATGCGTTAAACATGCCGGAGAAAGCAGATATGACTTTTGCTATGGACTTCCTCATTCGTGCCAAGGAAGGCGTCCGAAACACAGCAATCGCTCTGACTGAAACCATTACTCCGGAAGCAAGAGCCGTATTGCGGAAACAACTCCACCAAGGAATTGCTCTCCATCAAGAAATCGCCGAGCTGATGCTCAGTAAAAAATGGTTCCATCCCTACGAGCTTCATGAACAGTATCAACTAGACCACCTCTCAGCCTTGGAAACGATCCAAATCGGGCAAATGAACCTTTTCCCTGAAGATACTTCGCGAAAAAGCATGTTCGATCGGACACCAGATGAACACCACTGATGGAGGAACTTATCGATGAAAGCTGTTACATACCAAGGCATTAAAAACGTAGTAGTAAAAGAGGTGCCCGATCCGAAGCTTGAAAAACCCGATGATATGATCGTGAAATTGACAAGCACCGCCATATGCGGATCCGATCTCCATTTAGTTCATGGCATGATCCCCAATTTGCAAGAGGATTATATTATCGGTCACGAACCAATGGGTATTGTCGAAGAGGTTGGCCCTGGTGTAACCAAGCTGAAAAAGGGCGATCGCGTCATTATTCCATTTACGATCGCTTGCGGCGAATGCTTTTATTGCAAAAACCATTTAGAAAGCCAATGTGACAATTCAAACGAGAATGGCGATATGGGTGGTTTTTTCGGATATTCCGGTACAACTGGCGGTTATCCTGGGGGACAGGCAGAGTATTTGCGGGTGCCGTTTGCGAACTTTACCCATTTCAAGCTACCTGAAAACTGCGAAGTAGAGGATGAAAAGCTGTGCTTGATTGCCGATGCCATGCCAACTGCCTATTGGAGCGTAGATAACGCAGGTGTCAAAGACGGGGATACCGTGATCGTTCTGGGCTGCGGACCCGTAGGTCTTCTTGTCCAAAAGTTTTGCTGGCTGAAAGGTGCAAAACGTGTGATCGCGGTTGATTATATCGAGTACCGCCTGCAACATGCAAAACGTACGAACAACGTAGAAATCGTTAACTTTGAGCAAAAGGAAAATATCGGTAACTACCTGAAAGAAATCACGAAGGGTGGCGCTGATGTTGTCATCGATGCTGTTGGTATGGATGGAAAAATGTCCGACCTGGAGTTTCTAGCGAGTGGCTTGAAGCTGCAAGGAGGCGCTATGGGGGCAATCGTCATCGCTTCCCAAGCAGTCCGCAAAGGCGGTACGATCCAAATTACCGGTGTTTATGGCGGGCGCTATAATGCCTTCCCTCTCGGAGACATCATGCAGCGCAATGTCAACATACGTTCCGGACAAGCTCCTGTGATCCACTACATGCCCTATATGTATGAGCTCATTACCACCGGAAAAGTCGATCCAGGCGACATCATCACGCACGTCATTCCCTTGGGTGAAGCAAAGCGTGGATACGAAGTGTTTGATACGAAAACGGACAATTGCATCAAAGTCGTTCTAAAGCCTTGATCAAATGATGGGAAGGAGGGGACCTCTGCGATGAGTTACGGATTGCACGAACAGCTTGAACTGCATGAAATTGCTACTTTTAAAACCATTTGCATGACCAAGTCCAAGACAATGCAAGGCCTCGTTTCCGATGAGACGTTGAGACAGCTTTTGGCTGACGATGTTCTCGTATCCACCAGACAGCTTCAGGAGCTGAGCTCTCTACTGACAAAAGCAAATTCATAGGGGGACAAACGCATGACTGGCATTCTTCAAAGCTTAGCTGGTATGGGTGGCCTGACGGATCAAGTAATCGCCATGGACCTTCTCATCTCCGCAAAGAGCGGTGTACGGAATTATGCGATGGCACTGACAGAAACAGGCACCCCAGAAATTAAGGCAACACTAACCAAGCAATTGGAAGAAGCAATCGATTTGCACGAAAAGATCAGCCTATACATGATTGAGCGAGGCTGGTACCATCCATGGAATATTGCCGAGCAGATTGAATTGGATCAGCAAAATATCCAGACCGCGTTACATCTTCCGTGAAGTGAAGCACCCTTTTTGGGTGCTTTTTATATTTTGTCTACTATTCGACAATATCTCCTAAAGTAAAAGGGATGGTCATCCTATAAAATGGTATATATAGGCATTTTTAGGGAGGAGCGATAATATCTATCTCATAGCATCCACTCGATGAGCGTTTCAGAGCTACATTACTATTGTCAAGAAAGGTTGATGTTCATGTTTAAGAAAGCCTTGATCATCCTGACATTAAGCTCAGTTGTCGCTGTACCATGTTTAGCCGCAGAAGCCCATGGGGCCGCTCTACCTTTACAGAAGAAGGCGCCAGCCTCCGCAAAAACAATAATCAAAAATGCCGCATTTGGTCAGGAAGTCTGGGTCATGCTCGGCTCCCCTATTCCAAGCGGATGGGTCGTGATCAGAAGTACCGGAACCATGAACCTGATTAAGGATATGAACAATGCTCCGGCTGGTTACGAAGTTTGGGTCATGCTTGGTTCCCCAATGCCACCTGGATGGGTCGTCATCAGAAGTACCGGAACCATGAACCTGCTTAAAAATCTGAACAGCGCCTCTTCTAATGAGGAGGTTTGGGTCATGCTCGGTTCCCCAATGCCACCTGGATGGGTTGTGATCAGAAGTACCGGAACCATGAACCTGCTTAAAAATCTGAACAACGCTCCCTCTAATCAGGAGGTATGGGTGATGCTAGGCTCGCCTATTCCTGACGGATGGATTGTGATCAGAAGTTCTGGAAATATGAACCTGATCAAACGTTTAGGCTAATCAGACCAATTGGATAACTGTATCCATAATAGATAAAAACATAGCATCCTCTCATCTACAAGCTGACGTCGAAACTCCATCGACATCAGCTTGTTTCCTTTTCTTTTTGGCCATAGGCTGGGAAAGCTAAAAGTGCACGCCTGGTTTGCTTACTTCGCATTTGGCGGAGTGTTACTCGGTGGAATCGTTGCTTTTGAACCAATAGAACGATTTCTAGCTGCACCTAGACCAAATACAAAGAGCAAGATTGACGCACAAACCAAAAGTAGAAGGGGAACCGTCCAGCTATCCGTTGCATCATGCAGATATCCGAAAAGGGTCGGGCCTATTGCGGCAAGCAGGTATCCAACTGATTGAGCCATACCGGACAGCTCTGCAGCCTGTTGAGCATTCTCTGTACGTAAACCAAAAAACATCATCGATAAACTAAATGCAAAACCTCCACCAATTCCGAGCATGATGATCCACCAAACAATGAAATTCGCGCTACCGTAAAGTAATCCAAGCGTTCCCATTAAAAGCAAAATGGCCGTAATCGTAACTAATAAACGTTGGCTGGACATACGCCCAGCGATAATCGGAACGATAAAAGTAAAGGGAAGCACGGCTAACTGCATAACGGATAGGAACCAACCAGCTTGATCTGAACTTATTCCTTGCTGTTTTAAGATTTCAGGTAGCCATGTAATTAGTACATAGAAAAACGTAGATTGGAGTCCCATAAACAAGGTTACTTGCCACGCTAGTGCGGAACGCCATATATTCACACTGCTATCCGCCGATTGATTTTGAATCGTGGCTGTTTCCCTATTGCGGCGTTTCATTTGAGGTAACCAAAATAATACAGATACCAAACTAAGAATGGCCCATATTCCCAACGCCCCTCGCCATCCAACTCCTAATCCAACTGCAATGGGAACACTAATACCAGATGCAATTGCCCCTAATAAATTCATAGAAATGGAATATACACCAGTCATTAAACCAATTTGTCTAGGAAACTCCCGCTTTATAAGACTTGGCAACAATACATTAGAAACGGAAATTGCCAATCCAAGAACAGCGGTACCGATATATAAAGTACCGATTCCTGAGAAAGAACGCAAAATAACCCCAAAAGTAAGAAGGATGATGGAAATTAGAATGATTCCTTCTACTCCAAACCTTCGTCCTAATTTAGGAACAATAGGAGAAAAAAGTGCAAAAGCTAATAGGGGCAACGTGGTAATCATACCTGCCAGCGTATTCGAAATATGAACATCGTCCCTAATAAGACCAACTAGAGGCCCCACTGAGGTTAAAGGAGCCCGTAAATTGGCTGCAATAAATATGATTCCTACAATAACCACCCAAACTGCTGATCTGGCAACATTTGGTTTTGATTTCATCTCTTGCGTGCTCATCATTTTCCCTCTTTGTCTATTAGATTGGATACAGGAGTTCATTAGCAAAAGTATATTATAATATACTTTTTAACAAATTACGTATACTATAATATAAAAAAGACCCTCTAGCAACCATTCGGTCGATAAAGGGTCATAGTCGTGGTAGTCTATGAACATACAAGGGATCGATATTAAACCCCGTATTTCAATATAATATGGAGCACAACAAGCTCGTCGGACTGATTTATATAGGAATGCGTGCCATCTGCACAAAAACTAATCGAATCATACTGATTCAAGACGTATGACTCATTATTTACATGGATGGAAAGGGTTCCTGACATGACCGTCGCAATTTCCGTTGTATTGTGGTGATGCTTCTCTGGATAGTATGAGCTATTCGGCTGTAAATAAGCTCTACACGTTTCAATTTCATTACTTACGTTTTGAAAGATTGGCTCAATGACCCAATCTTTATTATCCCCAGCAATTCTGAGTCCCTTCCCAGCTCTGGACAGATTTACACTGTTCTCGGTTGAGAATAACGCCAAGAGTGGGATAGATAAGCATTTCGAAATTTTCCATAGCACCCCGATTGTTGGGTTGGTTTCTCCACGCTCAATATTTCCAAGTGTCAGCTTGCTCACACCGGATAATTCTGATAAATCTTCCAGGCTCAAATGCTTCTCTTTACGAATTTTTTTTAATACCCCTCCAACCTGTAAAACAACTTGTTTAGGATCATCGGTTTCTGGATTCACGTTAAGCCTCCCTTTACCATAACAATGAAAACTATAAAAAATAGGCTAGTAGCATTCCTATACGATAGTGATGAAATCATACTAAATATACCAGATCATCAATCATAACATTCATTATGCGTATTATATTATACTTTGATCAGGTCTGTTTTCTCTTATCTTCTGCTCGCATTCCTCTGTTACTAGGCTTACATCCAACAAGTGCCCTATTCCCTTATCAACTTGCTAATTTGAGAGTCATACTCCTCTGGTTGAAACGTCATACTTGGTACTTTTTCAAGCCACTCCACTTTTGTCCCTATATTTTCAAAACTTTTAATCAAGTCTTCCCTCGTGCATTGGTCGATACCCATTCGCTCCCACTTGATAGTGCCCTCAAACCTTACAACTTCAGCGATAATTAATGTGCACCACAAGTCACAATCGTCGGGACACATCAATATGGGAAGCATTTCTCTCTGCTTGAACGAAAGATATCGGCTTCGTACAAAAGCCTTCTCTCTTGGTTCATCTATCCAGTCTAGAATAGTCGGAATCAATCCGTCCAAATGATGATCTGGGTAAAAAGAATGAACAATAACATCAAGTGGGACCTCATCAATCAAGACACGCTCGTGTTCATTATCGCAGTATTTACTTGTCATCTTCTTCACTTCTATTTTATTCAGTGCCAACCGAGTAACCCTCCATCCACGGCTCCGCCGAAATATAATAAAACCCTTCCTGTCAAAACAGAAAGGGCCTTCTCCAGTTGGTCTGCTACTTAAACCAGCCTTTTTCCTTTGAATGCATAATCGCCTCGATCCGATTGCTCACACCGAGCTTGTCGAGAATGACGGAGATGTAATTCCGCACAGTCCCTGTCGTAATGTACAGCTGACTGGCAATCTCCTTGGTGTTCTTCCCGTCAGCGACCAAAAGCAGGACTTCCTTTTCCCGCTCCGTCAGCGGATTCTCCTGCCCGTATGCCTCATCGACCAGCTCAGGCGCATAGATCCGCCGCCCAGCCATAATGCTGCGAATCGAGCTAGCCAGCTCTTCGCTCGGGCTGTCCTTGAGCAAGTAGCCGTTTGCTCCTGCCTTCAGAGCTCGTTCGAAGTAACCGGGGCGAGCAAAGGTTGTAAGAATCATCACCTTGCACCCGCTGCCTTTCAATTCCTCGGCAGCGTCTAATCCACTTTTGACTGGCATTTCGATATCCATAATGCAAATGTCGGGCTGATGCTGATGCACGAGCTTGACCGCATCCTCACCATTACTTGCTTTTCCGACGACCTTCATATCCTCTTCCAAATCGAGCAGGGAAGCAAGGGCTCCCAAGAGCATTCTCTGATCCTCTGCAATGACAATGCGAATCATCTTCCCGCCTCCTGTTCCGGTTGTTTGAAGATGTTGGGTACCCGGATCACTAGCTGTGTTCCAGAGACTGAGGACTGGATTTCCATGCTTCCGTTGACAAATTCCAGCCGTTCCTTCATCCCACGCAAACCGTTGCCCCGGTAAACCAATTCCTCCGCCATTCCAATGCCATTATCCGTTACGCTTACAACGAGATCGGTACGAGTGGGTTCGATGACAATGGAGGAGGCAGTGGCATTGCTATGCTTCACAATATTGTTGACCGCTTCTTTCAGGCACATGCAAAGCACGTTTTCTGTCATCAGCGAAGTATTGGTCAGATTCGTGTCGCCTTCCAGCACGAACTCAATATCCGCTGCCTTGAAAATTTGTTTGATCCGAAACATCTCATCCTCAAGCCGCGTCCCACGCATTTGTGTGACCATTTCCCGTACTTCTTTCAAAGCGATTCGCGCCGTTTGCCTGATTTCCTCCAGCTCCGTTCTCGCAAGAGCAGGATTTTTGTTGATCAGCTTGTTCGCCAAATCACTTTTCAACCCAATCAGGGAGAGCTTCTGCCCCAACGTATCGTGCAAGTCACGGGCAATGCGTTGGCGTTCCTCTAGCTTGACCAGCTCTGAAATCCGCTTGTTCGCATGCTCCAGCTCTCCCTGGAGCTTCTCGCGCTTATTCCAGTTGTACGTGGTCACGGGCAAGAGAATGACAGCAACCATGCTAACCAAAACAAACGGAAGCTGGCCAATCAATTGCGCGTTTTTGGTGAAAAAACCGATGTTGACCGATATGGCGGTACTAATCAAATGAACCGTGTACAGCGTAACAAAGCCGATCTTGTTCTCGATATTCCCGATAAAAAACGCCAAGAAGAGCGAGAAATACACATAGCCGAACATCAAGGTCATGGCGATGGATATGATGATCTGCACACCCGTCCAAAAGTAAATCAGCCAGCCCTTTGACAGAAAGGAGAAAACATAGCAAATGAAAAACAGAATGATCATGATGATTCCGATCACCGCTTCGTACGTCGAGGATGATCGGAAGATGAAATAGAATGGCAGGATGTAGAAAACAACCCACACATAAGGGCTCAAGCCCGTATTTTTTTGAAGAATGTGATACCACTTCTGCTTCTGCATGATTGCCCACCTTTTCTTCGCCACTCTCTCAAGTGTATCGGAATTCAAAGGTTTATGGCAGGCTTATTTTCCTTCCAAACTCGGTTTGGAGCCTTGAAGTGCATCCATGATCGCTTCTGATCGAGCAGCAGTCAATCGCTTGATGCCTTTAAAGCTCACAAAGCGCTTGTTGCTCTCATCCCATAAATGAAAACGCAGGCACTGCACGCTGGCCGCCAGTGTAATCGTTGTCGCCTTCTGAAGCGGTGGTGTCTCGTTATGTGCTTTTTCCAGGTTGTAATTCGGTACCCGTGGGCTTAAATGATGGACGTGGTGAAAGCCAATATTGCCTGTGAGCCATTGCAAAACCTTTGGCAGCTTGTAGTAGGAGCTTCCTTCTACTGCTGCTTTCACATAGCTCCACTCTTCTTCGTTCTCAAAATACGAATCCTCATACGTATGCTGTACATAAAACAGCCAAATCCCAAACAATCCTGAGACAAAAAAGATCGGACCTTGAATCAACAGAAATGCTTGCCAGCCAACCGCCCAGATTAAGACCGCATAAAGACCGACCAGCAGCAAATTCGTCAGATACGTATTCAACCGCTCTTTGCGGCGAGCACGTTTTACATTAAAACGATATTGGAGCAAAAAGACAAAAATAGGTCCCAAGCCAAACATAACAATCGGATTACGATACAGCCGATAAGCAATTTTACGCCAGATAGGAGATTCGAGATATTCATTAACAGTCAACATCCACAGATCGCCTACGCCTCGTTTGTCGAGGTTGCTGCTCGTTGCATGGTGAATATTGTGACTATTTTTCCACTGTTCATACGGAACGAGGGTAATCACACCAGTAATCGTCCCCACAATGTCATTCGCCCGACGATTTTTGAAAAAGGATTGGTGGCAGCAATCGTGGCAAATGATGAAGGTACGGATGACGAAGCCAGCTGCAACAATGACGATAGGCAGCGTCAGCCAATAGGACACAGATAGACTGAGATAAGCTCCGTACCAAAGCAGAATCAGCGGAACTAACGTATTGATTAGCTGTCGGATACTCTTTTTCATGTCTGATTTTTCAAAGGGGGCAACATTCTTTTTCAACTCGGCAATGTTGGCTTGATGCATCAATCGTTTCCTCCTCGACCGAAGCGCATGAGACGTGGAGTGCGCCGGACACTATATTCTATCTATATTGTAGAAAATAGCGTCTGGCCGCTGTAGTCATAAACGTCAAGTCGGAGACATGACAAATGTCATGGTTGAACAAGCGACTTGAAAATTTAAGGTACATAAACTAAGCAACCATCCCATACCATATTATGCCAAGAAAAGACCCCATCCATACTTCGGATGAGGTCTCTCGCTTTGACGCCGTATTGTTCTTACTTCACATCGAGGCGCTTCACGATATCTTCGAGCAGCAAATTCGCTGCCTTGATGCCGCCTGCTTTGTTCCAAACCGTTTCGTCTACTTGGTAAACTTGATTGGTCTTCGCCACATTCAGAGATTTGAAAACCGGGCTTTCCATCCATTTTTTCGCGTTGTTCGAAACATCTTTAGATTCTTTCGTTGGCTCCGTTACCCAGTAGAACAGGATGTCCCCATCCATAGCGGACATACCTTCTTCACTAATCATTTCTGCAAAGTTGTTTACGTCCTGGGAAGCTGGACGTGCGAGTCCCAGTTGATCGAGCAACACACCGCTAAAGGTATCTTTTTGATAGATTTGTACACCTTTTTTGGAGAATTTTGCTACGGATACTTTGGTAGAAGCTTTCGGACCCAGCTTTGCTTTCGCAGCAGCTACACGATCATCGAATTCTTTCAGGACTTGTTCGCCTTCCGACTTCTTGTTTAGTGCTTCTGCATAAAGCATGAAGTTGCTTTTCCATCTGCCGGACAGCTCTTCTGAGAATACGGTTGGAGCGATTTTGGACAGTTGATCGTAAATCTTTTCATGACGTACTTTGTTCCCGATGATCAAATCAGGGCTCAGGCTTACAATCGCTTCGAGATTCGGCTGGTCTTCGAAGCCCAACACTTCTACACCTGTCATCTCATCCTTGATGTGAGGATACCAAGGATCTTCATCCCATGACTGTACAGCAGCGATTGGCTTAACGCCAAGTGCAAGCAAGGCTTCGGTACCTTCATTTGTTAAAATTACCACGCGTTCTGGTGTTCCCTTGATCGGAGTGGTACCCATTGCGTGTTTCACTTCACGTACTTCATTGGAATCGGCTGGTGCTGATGTTGGAGTAGCCTCAGTCGTCGTTCCTGATGCAGCTGGCGCTTGTTGAGCTTGATTGGCATTGCCTCCACAACCGGCAAGGACAACCAGCAAGCACAGCGCGAAGAAGCTGGTCATGATGTGGCGCATGGTACGTAAACTGGTCTTACTTTTCATATCGAGAGAGCCCCCACTTCTACTTATCAACTTAGTGATAATAATTATCAATTGATAGTATATAGAGACTCCTCTTACTTTTCTATGGACGTGATTGTCTAATTCCCATGGACCAGATTACCCCTGTGCAACCTGGAGAAAATACGCTTTGCTCCTTTGAATCGTATGCTCTCTGCCAAACGGTCCCCATGGGTCCCATTCGTGATTGGCGGGATGGTACACTTTGTTTTCCCTCACCGCACGCATGTCTCTCCACAACGGGTTGTTCCACAGTGCTGCCACATGCTCCCGTTCACTCCAGAACACGATGATTCGCTCCGGGTTTAATTCGATCAGATCGTTGAGCGCATTTGGTATATAGGCCGCGTGGGTCACATTCGGATCAGGCGCAAATCCAAGCTTGTGATAAAACAAATCAGCGAGGGCGTGCCCCTCTACACCATATAGGCGCACCTCATCCGCAAGGACGCGAATCATCGTCCATTCACCCGTGCGTGTAACCGGCAACAGTGCATCTCTTGCTTGTTTTTCCACGTTATCGATGTGCTTGATGATTTTCTCTGCCTGACTCTCTTTCTTGAAGAGCGTCGCCAATCTGGTCTGGTAGTCAATCCAATTCGGATAACCGTCAAAAAAGACCGTTCCTCTTATTTTCTCCCAGTCTCCTGCCTCCCGATTGTGGAAAAAGTTCATCCTGACAATCACATCAGGCGATAACGTTAAAATTTCTTTCGGATCGATCAGCTGCTCTGCATTCAATGCTTTTGTCCCGCGCAGCTTTTGCTGTAAATAAGAAGGAAAGCCCGTCCTCGTTTCAAAGTAGCTCGGGAAGGAGGGGGCAGCAATCGGCTGAATTCCCATCGCAAGAAAATGATCCTGCAAAAACAGCTTGCTGACCACGACTACCCGCTGGTCACTTTGCTTCATATAAATTTGCGGCGACAATCCTTCGCGTTTTTTGAAGAGTCTACTAAAATACAGCTCATCGGTATAACCTACGTTACGAGCTACATCCTTCACGCTTCCTCCAGAATGGGCAAGCAGCTCCTTGGCATGCTCCATCCGCAGCCCAGTCAAATACTCCCCGGGTGTCATTCCCGTCACACGTTTGAAAGCACGGCAATAAGAGCTGGGGGTCAACCCCGCCAGACTCGGCAAGCTTCCCAATTCCAGTGACTCTCGGTAGTGTTTTTGCATGTAGGCAATGGTCTCCTCAATCGTTCCAATGCCCTTTTCCTCTTTCTTTTTCTGTTCATCATAAACAACACCAAGCAGCTCGTAGAGCAACGCTTGGCTCCGCAAAAAAGAAGAGTAATCCCGTTTTCGTGTTAATTGCGAGAGCTCTTCCAATACCGTCAGAAATGAGGCGGGTGTAGAGACAGCCAAAGCCTCGACTTCTTTCCTCTCGGGAGCGCTCTCGTGCTGATCGCGTCTCGCTTCTGCGTAATGCAGTCTGTATATGTGCAACGGTCCTGATTGGCACCGCAATTCTTCTATCTTCGTCGTCGGGTGCAACAACAAGAGCTTTCCGGCGTCGAGCACCTGCTTTTGACCATCAACCGTCATCTCTGCTCTTCCTTCTGCCACATAGCAAAGGACATGGGTGTTTATCTCCACCTGACGCAGGTGAAAATTTTTCAATCGCTGTTTGCGAAAGGCGGTCATCAAAAAGCCAGGATAATCTTGATTAATCGTCAACGGATTCACATCCTTCTATCACCGGAAATAGCAAGAAAAAGTAGACAAGCTGATTGCCGGAATCAGCCTGTTCTACTTTCATCATGTTGGAGATCTTTGTATTTGGCAAGTGCTTGTGCTTGCCTACGTCTATTGTGAGGGACGATTCGAACGGAACATCAGCAAAAACAGATAGGGCGCGCCTAGCAATGCCACCACGACCCCCGCCGGAATATCTTTCGGAATCATGACGATCCTTCCTAGCAAATCAGAAGCAGCCAACAATACAGCTCCAAACATGGCTGAGACGACAACTGCACGGCGATGATGGGGGCCAACCAGCATACGTGCTGCATGTGGAGCGAGAAGACCGATAAATCCTACGGCTCCGACACTGGCAACTGCCGCTGAAGCGAGCAGCACGGCAATGACTGCCACAGACAACCTCGTCACCCGCACCTTTAACCCTAATCCAGTCGAGCTCTCGTCGTTAAATGACAAGAGGTCCACCCGACGTCCTAACCACCACGCGATCGGTGCTAAAACGAGGATCGTTGGCAACAGGCGGCCTACTTCCATCCATCCCCGCCCGTATGTACTTCCTGCCAGCCAAGTGAGTGCAGGCGCTGCCAAGATCATCGAATGTACGATTAAAATATTAATAAGAGCGGCACCTGCGGCAGAAACCGCAATTCCTACTAGCGTCAAGATGATTGGATTGAGTCCCCTTCTCCAAGAGACTGCATACACAATCGCAGCAGAGATGATTCCCCCTGCAACAGCCCCAAGGGGCATCCAAGCCGAGAATTGAGGAAGCACGAGGAGCACGATAATCGCCCCTACACCCGCACCACTCGTGACACCGACAATCTGCGGATCAGCCAGTGGATTACGTACTGCACTCTGCATGAGACTTCCGCTGATCGCGAGTGCTACACCTGCCAACATCGCTGTCAACAGTCGCGGCATCCGAAGCTCCAACACCAATTGACTGTACATCTCGTTTCCTTGTCCCATGAAAATGGCGATGATCTCCGTCCAGGGCAGGTACAAGTTTCCGCTAGACAAGCTGAGCATCCAAACAACCACGAGCAGCACCGTAAGCATAGACACAATCAATGGATACGAAACTTTGCGTTGTGCTCCACCGACACTCATCGAGCCTCCAGTCCCAGCAGTCATACTGCGCGAGACACGCAAAGCCAGCCAAATCAACCATGGGCCACCAATAGCAGCCGTGATGGCTCCTGCCGGAAGTTCACCATAATGATTGATGAACATACGTGCAATCGTATCAGAAGCCACAAGCAGCGCTGCCCCCCAGATGGCACATAACGGCAGCAGCCATCTATGCTGGGTGATGCCTGACAATCGCACCAGATGCGGAGCCACGAGTCCGATGAAACCGATTGGACCTACCACACTGACACTAACGCACGTAACCAAAATCGCAATAAACATGGTGAAAAGCCGTGTTTTTGCCACCTTTTGCCCCAATGACTTCGCCGTTTCTTCATTAAGGCTAAGTACATCAAGCTGCCTGGCCATAAAAAAGCTGATTAAAATCCCAGCTACAATCCAAGGCCAACTGAATTCTACACCCGACCAGTCATTTTGCTTCAGGGAGCCCGAGCCCCAGAGGAAAATGCCATTTGTCGTTTCTTCGTTAAACAAGATGATGGCACTCGTCAAGGAGGAGTACACCAAGGTGACGATCATCCCGGATAATGCCACACGCACAGGCGTGCCTTTTCGCCCGCCAGACATGAAGTATACGGTAACGGCTGCGAGTATTCCGCCCGCCATCGCAAATGGAAGCGGGTGGTCATGCAAGAATGATGGCCAAAAAACCATCCCGAACACCACGAAGAAATAGGCACCCGCATTTACTCCCAATGTCGTTTCCGAAGCGAGCGGGTTTCGTGTCACTGTCTGCATCAAAGCTCCGGCAATCGCCAATGCTGCACCAGACAAAAGCCCCATGACCGTTCTCGGAAGCCTGACACCTTGTATCATATGGTGATCGGAAATGTCCTGCGGAGCAATAATGGCCTGTATAACAGAACGCAGAGAAATGTCTGCCATCCCCTGTGTCAAACTGACAAATGTAAGCACTAACAGAGCGACAAGTCCACTCCCTAACATCAAGAACAATCTCCAGCCCCCTCTTTGTGAGGAAGTGGCTGGAGTGATGTCAGTTCGTGTGAACATTTTATTTTGGGCTAAACTCATTATTTTGCCAACAGATCAACAGCTTTATTCGCAAGAATCTTTGCAGACATGGTACCACCATACGGCCACAAATCTCCGCCCAGCGCATAGACGCGATTTTCTTTCACAAAAGTAAGGCCGTTCCAAACTGGGTTGTTTTTCAATTGATTCTCAATCACGTTGTCATCATTTTGAATGATATGGAGGAAATTCGCATCCTGCAACGCTGGAAGTGCCTCTACATCTGCCAGTGTCATTCCTGTTTGCTCAAATTTCTTAGGCTTATACTTATTTGTCAGACCAATATTTATCAAGATGCTTGCTGCTGTAGAGTTATCCGTAGACAAACGGAATTCTACTGCATTTTGGCTGCTGTAGCCCATCGCGAGGACAAATGGAACTTTATCTGCACCAGCTTTGGTTAGCTTTTCTTTTGCTTCCGCATAAGTCTTGTCGAGGTCTTTCAAAGCAGCTTCGGCTTCTGCATTTTTACCCGTAATATCCGCAATTTGCTTGAAAATCTCGATCATTCGATCATACTGTGATCCTTGACCTTCAGTAGGATTCGTATCAAAAGCAATCGTTGGAGCAATTTTGCTCATTTCGTCGTAATTGGCTTCTACATTTCGTTTAATGCCGATAATCAAATCTGGCTTCAACATCATGATCGATTCCAGGTTCGGGGAAGTACGACTTCCTACATCCACTACTTCCGGGGCAATCTCCACCGGGAGTTTGACCCATTTTTTCATATTTGGAATATCTGCAATCCCTAAAGGCTGAATACCAAGAGCCAACAAATGCTCTGCTGAGCTCCATTCCAATGCAACGATACGCTTAGGAGTACCTTTGATAGTCGACTCTCCCATCATGTGCTTCACTGTGCGCACTTGCTCTTCTGCCGGTTTCGCTGCGTCAGGCTGAGCTGTAGCAGCTTGGTTGGAACCAGATTGTGCAGTTGACCCCGCATTGCCGCAAGCAGCGAGTAACAGCATCGCAGACATAAATACAAGCATCACTGGTAGTTTTATAAGACGCATGAAAAAATTCCCCCTTACTTTTCTAGGTGTTACATCGAATGAGAAAGGATGATGGACATAATTTCCAATCAACCATAGATTATGATAATGATTATCATTATCTTTGTCAACAGTGGGATGTGTTGAAAATCTTAATAAAACAGCAGCGACCTAAGACCTGAAAAAAAGTCTTAGACTCGCCGCTGTTTTATTACGCTATCGATCCCGTTAGTTGAACGGTGCCTCTAGGTTTAAAGGCGGAGGCTCTTTCTAGACTTAAGTCCAGTTCTTATTCAAGCCAAAGTCCGTTACCAAATCTTTCTAACCACTGTACGATTAATGTACAAACGGTCACATAATTTAAAATGATGATCTGTTTAGCATGCAGAAGAAAGGAAGATAAACGTTTGAACAACAACATAAAGTTAGCAATGATTCTCCTGGCCGCTGCCAGTATCGGAATCGCTGGATGTACGAAGGAATCCTCCGTCACTAGTACACAAAGTTCGTCCCAGCAAAACGCTTCTATACCGACGAACGCAATTGTAAATTCAGAAACATCGGACATTAAGAATGTCTCGAATGCAGTAAATGGGGATATTTCTCAAATAGATGTAACTAACATTCATTCCCTAAAAATTCAAAGTAACGCTGCTATAGTTAAAGTCATAGGAGACAAACAAATCAATCATGCTGAATGGGAATTATCCAAGGGCAGTTCAAAAGGAATAGATACCAACGTGACTACATCGATCCAAGATGGAACATTACAGATTATGCTTAAACAGGAACAAAAGAAGTTGATAAATACGGATCCATTGCCATCCTTAACGATCCATCTTCCTTATAAAGACTTCAAATCCCTTGAGATAGATAATGAAGTTGGCAACATATTCATTGAGTCAGAATTGTCGGTCCAACATTTAAAAGTGAGCAGCAATGCTGGCAACATCACCGTAACGGATGTCATTGGCAAGGAAAGCAGTAACATATCTACTAACCTTGGAAACGTCGAATTCGCTCTACCGGATCAATTAGCGCCTCTATATGTAAGTTTATCAACTGAAATGGGTAATATTGATAATCAGGTTAATCTTGAAAAAGCAACAAATACCACATCGGTTGTTTCCAAAGAACTCCATGGATATGTGGGTGAGGCTCAATCCGAGAATGCAACGCTCAACATTTCCACACAAGTGGGCGAAATTCTATTCAAAAAATAAGTGTCATCATCGTACCAGGCTTGCCATAATCATGATCAGGCCTGGCCTTATGGTCGTGATAAAACGTAAAGGGGCTATCTAGAAAGTCAGTCTACGCCGACTTTCTAGATAGCCTCAACAGGTTCAGTCTACAACACTATTCTTAATTCTCTTGCTTCTTCGTAGGAATAATCTCTCCCGTTTTCGCATCTATTCCAATCGTGATAGATTGTTTGGGATCTTTTCCAGTAAACGTAAGGTTATATCTGCTAAATTTGCCTACAAAGTTGTCTACAATATTGGCACTTGAAATCACATAGGATTTTGCTTCTGGATGTGAGGCATAGAATTTATCTACCCCGGGTTTTACATTTGGGTATGATAGAACTGTAGCAGCATCCAATGATTGTATGGTATAGCTGAGGTTCCCCGTTTTCGAATCTATTGCAAAGTGAAAAAAGTTTTTTGAATCTTTTTCAAGTCTAATAACATACTTATCATACTCACCTTTTGAAACCACATCTTGATAAGCACTGATCTCATAAGATTTCGTTTCTGAAAACTGTGCATAGACGTTATCGATTGCTGCTTTCACAGCCTTGTCGGCAAGAGCTTCGGAAGCTGAGAGCTTTTTGTAAGTTCCTGCATACAATTCTTGATTTTGAGCTACAGTCTTTTGAGTTGGGTTTTCATTTGCACTTACTACTAAAGCTCCAGATAGGGAAATCGCAGTAGCCAATCCTAAAGCTGCCAAACGTACGGATGTTTTTTTAAGGTTTATTTTCATACCAATTCTCCTTCGCGTTTATGATTTCTTTCCTAGGTATAAGTTAGAAAAAACTTCTAAAATATATAGTGGGATAAACTTAAAATTTTTATTAAAGTTCTTTATAACAGAAGAAGCGCTCCATAAAAAAGAAAAAATCCCCCTCTAATGAGGAGGATTGATTCTCTTAAAATTACGCTTCTTTTGGCAACACAATTCCACGATAAAGCTGAACTGTAATGTAATAGTAAATCGCATAGATCACAACGAAAATCAGCGTTGGAATCCAGATGTTCAGGTACGGATCCAAAAGGATGAACGAGAACATCTCCATACCGATCAATACGTGCATCAGACCGATGATCGCCGGGAAAATGAATACCATGAACAGCTCTTTATAGATCGAACCTACGAGCAACGATTGACGTACGCCGATTTTTCTCAGCATGCTGTAACGATCTTTGTCACGGGAAGCACCGGACAAGATTTTGAACATCAGGCAGCTCGCCATCATCGCCAGGAAAGCAATTCCGAGGAAGAAGCCCATGAACATCGTTCCGCTTGTGAAAATATACATCCCCGCATACGTGCTGTATTTGGAAGAAGTGTATACGTCTTTCGCTTCCACATTTGTGATAGACCCAATCAGTTGCTTTTGACGTTCATCCATGGCTTTTAATTCCTGTGTGTATTTCAAATAGTCGTCAACCTGGGCAAGGAGAACCTTGTGTTCACTTCCAGCAGTTTGCTCATATTTCGTCTGATCCACAACCAGAACAGATTTACCCTGAATCATCTGGTAGTTGATAAAGTTGGTGAATATCGCTTTGTCCCAATCCTCAGGAATAGCATCGTATTTACCTTTGTCATCTTTTGACGAACTAACGATATACGTCTCTTTCGGAAGCGGATCAGTCACAAGTTTTGGCTTGTTGTCAGCAGAGTAATTTTGAATGCTGTTCGTGGAAAGCAGCAACGGATTTGCCAGCAAGTCTTCCTTCAAGTAGTAATACGCCTTGTCGTCGACTTTGTATCGATACGTATGTTGCTCCAGGACGTTCATTTTTTTCAGTGCCTGATAATCCGCTTCAACCGGATCATGCAGATTCACGTCATACACATGGAACACCGTGGTAAACAAATTGACGTTTTGCTGGAAGGCCAAGCCCCCTGCCATCGCCCCGACACCAAGCCCGATCAGCATGGCTACTGTACCGAGGATTTTGGTCAGGTTGTTTACCCGAAAACGCAGCTGAGCAAAGGTGAATGCGTTCAACTTGCTGTCATTCAGCTTTTTATTTTTCTTCAAAGCCTGTACAAGAACTGGCAACAGCGAGATGAAAATCAAATACGTCCCGATGGTGCATGAAATCGCCCCTACAATAAAGCCGAGTGCTTGCAGGTACATAAGCAAGTGCAAGCATGTATAGCCCAGAGCCAACAGGATCACGCCAAGGATAGCGACCAAAATGGCTCCGATTCCTTTTGACTTGATTTGGTCATTTTGTTGCTCGGCACGGATGAGTGTGAGCTCAGATGCACGAGCCAAACGAGCAGCATTGATCGTAGATGTGATGATAAACAGAATGAGGAAGAATCCCCATGTCACCCAAACCGCTGGCAGATAAAAAGGATAGTACCCATCTGTCGAAATCTCCAGCAGATTCATGAGCAGGACGCCGATGCCGCTTGCAAGTGCAATACCAACCAGACTACCGATCACCAAGGAAATGATCCCCATCGTCAATGTTTCCAGGAACAAAATTTGGCTGATTTTCCCCTTCTTCGCCCCTAAGACCATGTACATTCCAAGCTCTTTGCGCCGCAGCGAGAGTAGGAATGAGTTGGCATAGAAAATATAGAAAATCGTGATAAACGCCAGCAGGAATGCCCCTACATTGAAAACGATCTGAATCGAAGAAATCATCGCGTTGTTTTTCGTGTAATCAGAATTGAGGGCAAGCGTCTGGAACATGTAAAAAATCGAAATGGAGATGACCAGACCCACGAGCAGAACCAGATAGTCCTTCATCATCTTCCGCATACTGGACAAGGATAGCTTGAAAAGCATGAAACGTTACCTCCTAGCGTACATCATGTGATGCACCTAGCTCGGCAAGTACATCCAGAATTTGTTTGAAAAATTGCTGACGATCTCCCGTACGTTGAATCTCGGTGTACAGCTTGCCGTCCTGAATGAACAAGATCCGTTTGCAATAACTCGCAGAAAAGGCGTCATGCGTAACCATCATGATTGATACTTGGTGGTTCTCGTTCAAATCCGTCATCGTTTCCAGCAAGCTTTTCGCATTCTTCGAGTCGAGGGCGCCCGTCGGTTCGTCCGCCAGCAAAATCGCAGGATCATGCACAAGTGCGCGTGCTGCCGCGGCGCGTTGTTTTTGTCCCCCGGAAATTTGAACCGGATATTTTTGCAAAATCTCTTCGATCCCGAGTGTTTGTGCTACTTTACTTACTTTGGTGTTGATCTCTTTGGAAGGGACACCTTGCAGAGACAGCGGCAATGCAATGTTTTCATACACGGACAAATTCTCTAGCAGGTTGAAATCTTGAAAAATGAAGCCTAGCTTTTGCGAACGAAAATCTGCGAGCTGATTACGCTTCATCTGTGTAATGTTCGTTCCCGCAATCTCAATAAAGCCTTCTGTTGGACGATCCAGTGTGGAAATCACGTTGAGCAAAGTCGTCTTACCCGAACCGGATGGCCCCATGATTCCCACGAACTCACCTTTGTCTATGGTCATCGATACGCCCTTTAAGGCATGCGACTGGCTTTCACCTTTTGTCCCATATATTTTTTGAACGTCTTTCACTTCTAGTACAGCAGTACTCATTCTTACGTTCCTCCATTCTATCTATTGGCTAGCGCTCGTTGTTTCGGTCGCTATTAACTGTAACCAAATTCCAGAATAGGAGCTATTGATGTTCCTTACAGTTTTCTTTACATTTTGTAAGGTTTATTACGTGAGACGAAAAAAAGTCATCCGTCGAGGGATGACTTTTCTTGTGATCTATTTTTTGCTCTTGTTCTCTTCGTGTCTTTTGATCAGCATATCTACGAACATATCAATCTGTGCTGTGATCGCGATTGGATCATAGCGATAGAATGTATCGTAGTCGTTGTAGAAAATCTGATTGTTTTTCGCGGCAGGGGTAGCATTCCATACAGCGGACTCCTGTAAGGTTTTCAAGGCTTCGCTATTTTTTTCCGGATTGTAGAAAGTCACGAACATGTAATCCGCAGCGTATTCTGGCAAGGTTTCCATGGACAGCTGTAAGGTTTGCTCTTTGGATTTGTCTGCGTGCGGCATTTTCAGCTTCAATGCATTGTACACGGTTTGACCACCGCGCCCTGCGTGATCGCCGAAGATCCACAAATCTCCTTTGTTCGTCAGCTCGTAGAGACCAACCGTTGCATTCTCATCCACGATGCCTTTTATCTTTTCGCGCCCCTCGGCAGCCTTTTTGTCAAACTCCGCAATGAACTTGTCTGCCTTTTCTTTGTCGCCAACCACTTCTCCGAACAATTTGACCGTATCGTAAATGTTGGTCGCCGTACCGTACGGGAGATAAACGGTTGGAGCGATTTTGGACAAGGCTTCATAATTGTCATCATACATGACGACGATGAGGTCAGGAGCCAGCTCTAACGTTTTCTCCACATTGATCCGCGGGCTACCCACGTCCTCCGCATTTTTTAATGGTTCAACGGTAAACGGGCTTTTGAAAGCTTCCGTCTCTGCGCCGATTACATTTCCGCCTACTGCAATCAACTCGCCTGCGTAGTAATCCGTCACAATACGTTGTGGCTTGTCAGGAATTTGAATGGTCCCTTTGGGTGTTTCGATGCTGCGCATTTTGTTCTCAGTAGGGGCTGCTGTTGACTTGTCAGCTGGCTTGGAAGCAGAATCCGTTGCGGGTGCTTGTGTTGCCGTATTTGCTCCACCGCATGCCGTCAAAAAAAGCGAGAACACCAAAATGACAGCAAGGACAGCCTTTACTGTTTGGTTCGTAAGCATGATGAGCCTCCCTTATGTACGTTTGTAAGATAGATGTAAGTAATGTCATGGACGATATTGATTATCATTATCGACAAAACTATAACAAACAGTATTTTTACTGTCAATCGCCCGAGCTTTGCGAAAAAAAGCAAAAAAAATCCCTTTCTGAGAAAGGGATTAGTTGCCGGAGCGTCTTTGTTTGATCATGTCGTCCATCTTTACAAAGGTGTAGCCTTTGCTTTTCAGGCTTTCCAGTACAATTGGGAGTGCTTCAATCGTGTGGATGTCATCGAGCATATGCAGCAAAATGACACTGCCATTTTTCGTCTTGCTCATGACGCCATTTACGATATCTTGGGCGCTGTTTTTATTGTCCCAATCCAACGTGGTGACATCATACAACGCAATGACCTTGTATCCCGTAGCTGCAATCACTTTAGCTGTGTGATCGTCTACTACGCCAGTCGGCGGACGGAACAGCATGACAGGCTGCTGTTGGATCGCTTCGGTAATGACCTGGTGTGCTTTGACCACGTCCTTCTGCAATTCTTCCGCTGTCAGCGTCGTTATGACCGGATGGCTATACGAATGGTTGGCCACATCATGACCACTCTCCACCATCGCTCTCGCCAAATTTGGATTGTTCTCCACCCCTTTTGCCCGCAAGAAGAACGTCGCTTTCACATCATGCTGCGCCAAAATGTCTAATAGTTTCGTTACGGTTTTGTCGCTTCCCCAGTCGTCAAAGGTTAGCGCGATCTGTTTTTTATTTGTGTCGACCTGAGAGATGATTTCGTACTCGGCATTTTCGAATTGCGGATTCAGTTTTACTGCGTCAAAGCCTGGTATTTGTTCCAGCGGCTTGCGTTCACTGCCGTTTTTCACCATCTCACTGAGCGGGACAAACTGGTAGCCGATATCCGCTGCTGCCTTGGCGATCAACGGAATGGACGGAATCACCTCAGGATTGATGTCTGTATTGAGTGAGATAATGCTGCCTCTGGACATGTAGCGAGTTATGTAATCTCCAATGGTTTTGGCGTCTTTTTGCAAATCACGGTCCTTTGGGTTGATATTGTAGCTGATGACCGCTTCCATCCCGAGATGGGCGGCTGCCAAACGGACGTCATCCGTGACATCGCCAGATTTGGTTCTCACATAGCGAGGGGAAATACCCGTCTCGCGTTTGATGACTTCATTACTCAACTGAATCTCCCGATAAATTTGCTCGTAGCTGAGCTTGCTCATATCCAGTTGATTCAATGTGTTGTTCTGGATTTCATGACCGCGGGCCAAAATGTCCTTGGCGATGCTTGGCTCCTCGGCGACACGCATACCCGGCAGAAAAAAAGTGGCTTTGATCTTATGGGCATCTAGCTGCTCCAAAAGACTTTTCATCATCTTATCGTCGCCCATGCCGTTAAACGTCAGAGCCAGTTCCTTGCGCCCCGTGTATACATAAGGCAGCACCTTGCTTTTTTCACCTGTGTAACGAGTGATAGTCTGTTTCTTCTCTGTCTTCTGGCGCTCAGTGGATTCATCTTTGCTCGCAAACATCGAGCATCCAGAGACGAGCACGACTGTCATGAGCAGTGCAATTCCTTTGTACAGTTTTGCAGATATAATCATGTATGACTCCTTATCCCCTCATTGCTCCCAATTGATCTTAGCTAAAATTATACTCTGTTTGGCATATTTGGTAGAGTAAATGTTTTTACCATTTCATAACAAAAAGAGACGGATCTGCTCCGCCTCTTTTTCTTCCCTATCTACTTACTCCTGAATACTCACCTTGCCGCCATCTGCAAGCAGCGTCTGTCCTTTTACCACGACTTTATCTCCATTCGCTAGGCCGGATACTACTTCAATCAACTCGCTTGTCGAGTTGCCCGTTGACACTTCCACTTGCTTGGCTGTTTCCCCTTCCAGCTTGAACACGTATTGTCTGCCTTCACGTTCAAATACGGCCTTGCGAGGAATAACGAGTGACTTCGCTCCATCTGAACCTTGCGGGAAGGTAACATTTACGACCATATCGGACTTCAATTCATGAGAAGCATTTGGAATCGTGATTTCTACTGGATAGGCTTTGAGCTGCGAATCCATGACCGGACTAATCGCCGTTACATTTGCATCAATCGTTTTGCCTGTAGACTGCACGTTTACTTTGACGACTGTTCCTACTTTTACTTTCGTCACATCTGCTTCAGACAAATTCGCTTTGACCACAAGTGGATTCGTTTTGACGACGGTCACAATAGGTTGCTGGCCTGCCATCTGCCCTACTGCTCCGTTCACGCTTGCGACAAATCCGTCGATGGGGGAGACAACCTTTGCATTTGCCAATTGCTCACGAGCATTTTGCAGTCTGACCTCGGACTCAGTGACACTCGCTGCCGATACTTGCACACCCGTTTTTTGTTTCGCGCCTTGCAGCTTCTGCTTTGCATTGTCATAGGAAATCTGGGCTTTTGTGAGCGTTGTATTTACCTCTTCCATTTTCTCAGTAGCAATCGCTCCCTCTGCGAGCAGCGTCTGATTACGTTGTTGATTCAGTTTGGCGTCAGCAAGCGCTCGTTCTGCTTCCGTCAAATCATTTTGTGCTTCCACCAAGCTTTGGTTAGAGGTACTGCCTGCTTGGGTTAAGTTCGCTTTTGCCACACGGAGAGCTGCTTCTTGCTCTCTTACACTGTTAGACAACTCATTCGTATCGAGTGTAAACAATAATTGTCCTTTTGTTACGGCCTGACCCAGCTTTACTGGGAGAGATGCAATTTTCCCGCTAGTTTTTGGTGACATTTGGACTTCCTCACTTGGTGCCAATTTTGCAGTCAGTCCAGCCTCCGATGTGACCACGCCGTGTGCCACCGTTGCAACCTGTACAGGGGTAACCGTTTCTGCTGGAGGGGCAGCAGTCGTCGCTGCATCCTCCTGGCTTGCGCAGCCTGTGATCAAGGTAAGGGAAAGTAGCGCCACAATCGCGATTCTTTTATTTATGATCATGAATGGTTCCTCCTCTTTTCTCATGCATTTGTCGATTCTAACGTGGTACGGATTTTCTTTTCCTGCTTTTGCTTTCGTTTGTTGCGTCTCTTTTGTCCCATCTCATCAAACCACACGGTAACCACAGGTACGAGTATGAGTGTGATCATGGTGGAGAAAATCAAGCCATACATGACGGTAGTAGCCATGGGCGCTTGCAGTTCTAAACCAGACCCAGCAGCAACGGAGAGCGGAGCAATGGCCATAATCGTCGTGAGGGTTGTCATCAAAATCGGACGCAGACGAGCAGGTCCTGCATGTAAAATCGCTTCATGTAGCTCCCAACCTTTTGCACGCAACTGATTGATCAAATCGATTAACACAATCGCATTGTTCACGACCAGACCGATCAGCAAAATGTACCCGATCAAAACAGATACAGTAATAGGTGTTCCTGTAAACAGAAGCCCCAATATGACCCCAGTAAGGCTCGGAGGAACCGAGAACATGATGATAAATGGACTGAAAAGTGATTCAAACTGAGCAGCCATGACCATGTACACCAGCACGACGGACAAGATGATCGCGAGACCCAGATTCACAAAAGAATTTCCCATATCCTCGCTCTGTCCGCCCATTTCGATGGTGTAGCCATCCGGAACATTCAGCTTATTGATGATATTCGTAACCTCCGTCGCGGCCGCTTGCAGGTTATCCCCGATCAAATCGCTTGTGACCGTCACTTCACGCGTCATGTTTTTGCGCTCAATCGATGGTGGTACTTCGACTTTGCTAATGGTCGCTACGGAAGTGAGACTGATTTGAGCGCCCGTAGGCGTGGAAATACGCAGGTTCTTCAAGTAGTTGATATCTTCCTTATAGTCTTCTGGCAGCTTGAGATTGATATCAATTTCATCTTCGCCCGTACGATACTGGGTAACCGTTTGACCTTGGAAAGAAGTTCGCACAGCAGAAAGGATTTCATTTGTTGTCAACCCGTACAAGCTCGTCTTCTCTGTATCGACCTTCACATCGAACTCCTGACTCATTTCCTTAACACTGGTAGATACGTTCATCGTTCCCGGTACCTTGGCTATTTCCCCTTTTACAATCTCGCTCAGTTCCGTTAAGACGTCCAGATCATCTCCGCGAATTTCAATCGAGATGGCTGCTCCGCCCCCCATACCACCGGAAAGGGATTTCACCTTGATATCTGCTCCTGCAATATGCTTGACTTGCTCTTGCAGGCCCACAGCAATTGCCTCTGTCGATCGCTGTCTCGTAGTAATCTCTCCTACGTGCAGTTCGATCGTTGCGTTATGAGAAGTAGATGCACCGCTCTCTGAAATACCGTCGCCACCCCCGACCGAGGACTTGACCAATTTCTTTTCTGGCACTTGATTGACCACTTCTTCTACTTGCTTCATTACTTTTTCTGTTTCCGTCAAGACAGTACCCTTCGGCAGCTTGATCTCTACTTGGATTACTCCTTGGTCCATATCCGGGAAAAACCCTGCTCCGAGAGTGGGAACTAGCATCAATGAGCCAATCAACATGGCAAAAGCAGATCCAATCACGGTTTTTCGATGACCCAATGCCCATTTGAGTACCCTTTGATAGCCCTTTTCTACCTTATGGAATCCAATGTTAAACCAGGTTAGTGGATTGAAGCCTCGATAGTTTTCATGTTTTGTATGCTCCGGGACAGTTTTTAACAGGCGAGCACTCATCATTGGCACCAGCAAGAAGGTGAAAACGAGTGCAGCGATGTGTGAGAAAACGACCGTCAACGCTAACGGTGCGAAAAGCTCAGCAACAATCCCCTCTGTCAGTGCAATCGGTAAGAATACGCAAATTTGTGCCAATGCGGATGCCATCACCGCGGTTCCTACCTCTTTGGAACCAACCAATGCCGCTTCCATCATGCCTTTGCCTTGTTCCCGCTGACGGAAAATGTTTTCCAGCATAACAACCGCGAAGTCCACTAATGATCCCAATCCGAGCGTGAGACCTGCCAGGGAAATCAGGTTGATTGTTTGACCTGTCATATACATCAAGAGGAAGGTTGATATGATCGATACAGGCAGGACAATGACCGCAATAAGCATAGACGACAGACTGCCCAAGAAGAAGAACAGCATGAGTACGCCAATGGCACCACCTGCAAGAGCATGTACTACCGTGTTGTCAACGGAGCTCTGGATATAGGTAGAGGTATCGAGAACGATACTTGTTTCTACATTTGCTGGAAGCGTGCTATTAATCTTCTCCAGCTCAGCCTTTACGTCTTTTGCGATTTTGATCGTATTGCCGCCTGTGCCTTTCATCACGGAAATTCCCAGGCTTGGCTTTCCATCAATGTAGCTCAGATTGGTCACTTCTTTGATGGTGTCTGTTACGTTGGCAATATCACTCAATCGGATGAAGCTCCCACCAACAGAGATCGGCGTGAGTGCAATGGTGTCCACATTGGTGAATTCTCCTTGCACGCGAATACTGGTCTTTGCGTCACCTTCCCGTATCGCACCCGCTGATCCTGATATATTGCTGTTTTCTAGTGCTGCCTTTATTTGATCCAATGTCAATCCATAGGCGGCTAGTTTGGCTGGGTCTACGATGATATCGACAATTCGCTCTTGCCCACCAGTGACCGTGACAGAAGCAACACCGTTAATTCGTTCCAAACGGGCCTTGATTACATCGTCGGCGATTTTTTTCAGTTTGTTGACATCTTGATCGCCAGTTACAGCCAGATCAAGTATCGGCTGACTTGTCGGATCAAATTTCAACACCCTTGGTGAACCAGCTGACTCAGGCAAGCTCCCTCGGACCAAATCTACTTTATCTCGCATATTCAACGTCGCTTGATCCATGTCTGTTCCCCACTTGAAATGGAGGATGACCGAGGAGGAGCCATTAACAGAGGTTGATGTGACCTTGTCTAAATTCGGAACCGTGCCTAGTGCATTTTCGATCGGCTTGGTAACCAGCTTTTCTACCTCGGCTGGAGCCGCCCCCTCCACAGAGGTAACAACTACGGCGACAGGAGCATTCAGCGATGGCATCAATTCAATAGCCAAGCGAGGAAAGGTAACCAAACCAAAAATGAAGATGGCTATGGATATCATAATCATCGTGACCGGACGTTTAATGGATAGCTCTGATATATTCAAAATTTTCTCACCTCTTCGTTTGTAGGGAGCTCAGCGTATCAGCTCAGTATTTCTTTCTCCAAAATAAGCGCGCGCAAGGAATGAAGCGATGTAGGTGTACAAGCATTTCCTTCTTGTTCCGTCCAATTCGCTGGTACACGCTCCGTCAATGCTGCCCACACAATTCTCCGATCCGATTTATCACGAAATCTGCGCACCAAGTTCATCTGTTCCAGCCGACTGATTAAACCTGAGGTCGTACTATAGGAAAGATCAATCGCCTTGCTGATTTCTCCCATTGTTTTCGGGCTGATCGCAATTTGCTCCAGAATGAGAACCTGTTGCCAGGTGATATCACTTGAATCCAATGCTTGCATGGAAAGTGTGGAAAATACGGTGCTCGTATCTCTTAGAATCTTCGCTACCTGAAACAGTTCGTTCATAAAAGCCTCCTACCCATTCTCTATTTTTCGGACTATCGTTTGGGGTGTTCCCCTCCATAGATCAAATTGTACTTATACGATTCGTCCCCGAAGTCTATCGGGTAGTCAAATTGTGGAATTTGATTTTATCTATCCAGAGATAGAAGACCGTACACCCGGAGATAGACGACAGCGCATGCTAAAATGAAAATATAATGGGTACGTATACCAAGAAAGGAGGTTGTCTTCTTGAACGCTTCAGCTGCATCTTTCCGTTCCCGTTTCCTGCTCATTTGTTTTTTTGTATTGATCTCATTTTTTCTCATTCCAAGTGCTTACATTCATGAACCCACCATTCCATTTATCATCTCGCTGATCATCATCTTCTGCTTCCTGCTGATGTTTCTCAGACCCAAAAAGAATTGGAAACCGTTTCAAAAAGACATCGCCATTATCGTTATTGGTACCGTGTCATTTATAAAGGTTCTCTATGTAGGGCAAGAAGTCGGTCTATCCTTGCCACTGGTGGCATTTATTGGATTCCATATCCTTGAACGCCGAGCATTGTACTATGCGATTTTTTTTGGTGCATGCTCCTTTTCTTACATGTTTTTTCATAAAGACTATATGTTTGAGGAGGTTGTCGGCTATGTCGTGACCTATATGGGATGGTATCTCGGGGCACGAGGACTATCTGTTCAAAATCAAGCAAAGGAATCGAGTCAGCAGCATCTGAAACAATTGCAAGAGGCGCATGTTGGACTCCAGGAAGCTCATTCTGAACTTCAAGAGGCCTCTGTGAATACACTTCGTGCCGCTGTACTTGAGGAGAGGACCCGAATCGCCCGCGATGTTCACGACGCCTTGGGACACAGTCTCACATCGTTAATCGTTCAATTGAATGCTTTGAAATACATGCTGCAAGGGGGACCGAGTGACGCACAGGAGGCTGTCCGAGACATGCTTACGGTATCCAAGCAAAGCCTCGATGATATACGCTCGTCTGTCCATACATTGGCTGCAGACAAATCCTCTCTGGGAATCACACCGCTACGTATACTCTTATCACGAGCCCAACAGCATACCGACATCAAAATGCAGCTGATCAGTCCCAATCCAGACATTCCTCTTTCTCAGCACATGACTATTACGCTTTACCGGATTCTCCAAGAAGCGATTACCAATTCCATACGACATTCTGATGCAACAGAAATTTTCATCACGATTGAAAAAAAGCAAAACTACCTATTCTTGGCCATTTGGGACAATGGGAATATTACGAATCATCATCAAATCAAGCTCGGCTCTGGTTTAACAGGTATCGTAGAACAAACCAAGGAATTAAACGGAGACCTTTCCTATTCCATTCGAGAGCCCCACGGCTTTCAAATTGACATCAGCTTTCCGCTTTGATAAACAAATAGCGATAAATACGGAGGAATGCCAGCATGGAAAATCAAAACAAAAAAGAGACCATTCGTGTGGTCCTGGTCGATGACCAAACGATGATCCGCCAAGGATTGGGATATGTCATCAAAATGCAGAAGGATATGGAGGTAAGCGGGGAGGCTTCTAATGGAGAAGAAGCCGTGAAGATTGTAGGGGAAATCATTCCTGATGTAGTCTTAATGGATGTACAAATGCCGAATATGTCAGGAATCGATGCAACACGCGAAATCACTCGACTCCATCCTTCGGTAAAAGTATTAATCCTCACTACTTTTGACACGTACGATTACATCGTAGACGGTATTCGCGCTGGTGCTGTCGGCTATATGCTAAAGGATTCCGATTCACAGGATATGTTAGACCTCATTCGCAGGGCCCATCAGGGCGAGGCACTGTTCTACACGGCTACAGCTGCAAAGGCTCTCGCGGAGGTTCTACAGTTTCAACAAAAGAATTACGAGCCTGATTCTGATGCTGACTGTGACTCTACGCTTCCACCCCTTGTCATGTTTGATCAGTTGACTGATCGAGAGCGGGACGTACTTGAGCAGCTATCCTACGGTAAACGGAATGATCAAATTGCGCAGCACCTGCTTATCTCAGGGGGAACCGTCAAGACACATATCCATCGGATTTTGCAGAAAATGGGCGTGGAGGATCGTACACAGGCAGTTGCCAAGGCGATCCGGTATAAAATCGTAAAATAAGGAAGAGAAGCGTAAAAAGCCCAAGCATTTAACATGCTTGAGCGTTGAAGCTGCTTGGAATAGACTGCAGCTATTCCACACTCCGTTCCTTTTCGATTTCTACTTCCAACAACGGCAATATTCTGCCCGGGAAAACGGTAGATGCGATTTCTCCTACGCGCTTTGCCCCTCTCGACAAGTAAAACGGTTCTGCGTACGGGTCGCTGTGGATGGTGATGACTGGGATATCCAGCTTTTGTGCCACCTCCACCATATGCTGCCACAGAGCCTTTCCGTAACCTTTTCCAACCGCCTCCGGTTCCATGAACAAATAGCCTAATAGCCACTGCTCTTGCTCTGCATCCTTTTCCAAACTCATGAAGCCTTTGATGCTACCCTCGTCCTCTAACACATATACTTCCTGCGTCTCGATATAGGCAGATGATAGCGTCAGGTCATCGCGACAAGCCTCCATGAATTCATCACTGTATCCCCAATAAGCTTTGGAGCGATAGGCAAGCTCACTCAGTTCGCTTGCTTCTTGTTCTTTACCTCTGCGGATGTTCATCTGAATCCATGCCCTCCTTTGCTACGATTTCCGCTAGCCGTTGTTTGATACCCCCTGTACAAACGCCGCCGTGATAGGCAATCACTGTCTCTATATCGAACTCGAGCAGTTTGCGGATCGATTGCAGTGCCGTCGGTTGATCAGGCGTGAATTCGGGATTGAAGGGCATCAGTACACCATCTTGTGCTGTGAGGGCGTCTCCTGAAATCAACGTCTTGCTCGGAATATGATACAAAGAGATGTGATCGGGGGAATGACCGGGCGTATAAATCACCTGGATACCTCCACAGTAAGGGAGAACATCGCCATCCTGTACGGCATGATCCACTTTTACCGGAGGGGCCAGTACCCCACTTTTGATCAAGGGTGTTTCTCCTGCCAGATACGGAATCGCTACCTCGTGAGCAACCACCTGTACGCTTCCTTCCTTTGCTGCTACTATTTCAGGCAAGCTGCCGATATGATCCCGGTCTTGATGGGTAATGATGATTTTCGTCAATTTTTCAAAAGGAATCGCTTCTTTCGCCAGTACGTTCTGAATCAGCTCCAATTGTCCGGGGATGCCTGTATCCACAAGAATGGCTTCATTCTCATCCCATAGCACTGCGGTGTGGACGACGAATGGATTGCCTCCCGCGTCCATCTCCAGTTTGATCGTTTTGATTCCTTCTGTTTGAGTCAAATCGGACACCTCCACATTTGCTTGAATCTGAATGGTATGAATGATTCCCTAAAAGCAGGGGATAATCCTCTCCTTCCTGTTTGTTGATCCATAAAAAATGGCCTTTTAGATGGAAGGGCGTCTAACATCTCTTCTACATGCCATTTAAAATTTGCGGAAGACATATGGGAAGAAGGCTTCTTCTTTATAATTTTCCCTTTATTTGGGGTATAATCGAGATACGACGTGTATATCTCAGCTGAACCCCCACTTGGAACGATCCCGGGTCCTTTTGGATGAACGTGAATTATATCGTAGTCCGGTCCTACATTGTGGTTTATCAAAGGCCATATACAATCACTTTTGGGGGATAACCAAAATGAACAAAAAAATAATGATTATAGTTTTCCTAGGCTTAATCCTTATCTCTGTTCCAGTTATATATGTTCAAGGAACCCTGTTAAGCTTAGAGAATCAGGTACGCCAACATCTCATTACCGAGAAAAATATTGATGAGAAAACAATAGTTAGTGTAGATGGCGTTGTTGGGAAGCTTCCGCTCTATAGTGTAGAAGTTATTTTTGCTGATGAACCCGATGTAAAATACTTTTATACTGAAAAAAACGGAAAAATAATAACTTTACATTCAACGCTTAAACCCAAAGGATACGAATACAAACATAATTGAGTCCCCGGACGCTGGTACTACCCCATCCCCTGTTACCTCAGCTTTATTGGGTCCCGATAATAGGCATTATGAAAGCATACGTCTGAATCCTCAATTTCGGGCGTTTTTGGCTGTTTTCAGGGATTATCCCTTTTCCGATTGCTCTTGTTTTCGACATACAAACGGTCATTGATATCGTACTGCTCATTTAGCGAAAAGCGGTCGTTCAAGGGGGAGCATTTTGGATGCGCTCTTTGACTACACTTAAATTAATTAATTAATTATTTCATCAGTACACGGATTGTCTCCTGCACCGTATCCCGTAAACCATGGTGACACCGTTTTTCGATGAAAGGATCAAGTTGTAAGAAAAACGAGCCTGTTGAATTGCTCCAAAGGCTCGTTTCCGTTCAGGGAGAGAAGTTCGTAATCCCTAATCGCTCTCCTTCAACTCATTCTGTAAGAACATCACCAAGTTATCAGCAATCTTTTCAGCGTACTCACTGACTTGTTGTTTATTCATTATTTCATAGTCTTCTTCATGATCTAACTTGACAATGGGGGTGTTATCTAACGTGTAATCTATCCCTTCTTTGCTTAGGTCAAAGCAGTAGGCATCTCCCAATGAGTTAGAAGCAAAAACAATATACTTGTGTTTGGATACATCTCTTCCAGGAACCAATTCATAATTTTCTATCAGTACGTCGGCAATTGACCATATCCTTAAATCCCCTAAGTCGAATACTCTGGTTGCATTATATTGAGAAAAATAGTTCGTGAAATCTTCAGGCAAATTGAGTGACTCTAATTTTGCAATCTCTTCTTTTGAGGCTTGTACAAACTCCACACCTGTTATATGGCTAATTGTTGTCATGAGCTCCTTCAACATCTGAAATGTCCCTCCTCCTTGACTACACTTAAATTAATCAATGATTTCATCAGTACACGGATTGTCTCCTGCACAATATCCCATAAACTATGGTGACACCGTTTTTCGATGAAAATCTATTGGTGGGGGTATCAAGTTGTAAGAAAAACGAGCCACTAGAATCGCTTCTAAGGCTCGCTTCGCGTTTAAAGAGATATACTCGTATCTCCTAAATGTTTTACTGTTTTAAAAAACACCACTTTTACAGCAGCCTAAACAAGGACAGCCATTTTTCCCCTCTTACTTTGCTTCCTTCTGACGATAGACTTCCTTCCCTTCAACCAAGGTCAGCACGACTTTCGCATCCTTAATTTGAGTGGCTGGAATTTTAAACAAGTTTTTATCGAGCACGATGAGATCTGCCTTCTTGCCGACTTCGATCGAGCCTGTGATGTCATCCACGTGGTTGGCGTAAGCACCATCAATCGTAAAGCTGGCGATCATTTCTGCAAGCGTTGCACGCTCGTCTGGGTTGGCAATTTTTCTCGGATCGGTTACACCCTCCTCGATCCGGGTAATACCTTGTTGAATGCCGTGCAGTGGATTGAATTCCGGCGTTACGATGTAGTCAGACGAAGAAGCTACATGGACCCCTTTTTTCAAGAAGCTCTTCATCGGGTATTCTTTTTCTGCGCGTTCGTGGCCCAAGTACGGCACTTCGATCTCATCGTAGTACCCCTCTTCCTGCATAAACCAGAATGGCTGCACGATTCCGACTGCACCCAGCTTTTTGAAGCGCTCGATGTCTGTTTCATTGACCAGTTGCAAGTGAACGAGCGAGTGGCGAGCATCATGCTTGCCATTTTGTTTCTCAGCGAGCTCCATACCGTCTAGTGCAATGCGGGTAGAAGCATCCCCGATGGAATGGACGTGCAATTGGAAGCCTGCCTTGTCTACTGCGGCAGCTGTTTGATTGTAAACCTCTGGCTTCCAGATTAATTCTCCGTTTGTTTCCTTATGGACATACGGCTTTTCCAAGTAAGCTGTGGCGCCTTCTACTACTCCATCCAAAAAGATTTTGACAGCGTTCACCTGGAATAGCGGATTTTGATTTTGATTACGCTCACGGATTTTTACAAATTCTGCGATCTGCTCAGGTCCTTTTTCTGGATTCGCTGTCAACGCATTACGGAAGCGGATGGTCAGCTTGTCCTCTTTCGCGAGCTCCTCGTACGCTTCCAATACGTTTGGATAGCGCAGCATATCCGGGTCGCGCACTGTCGTTACACCGCGTTCAACGGCTTTTTCCTGGTAGGCTTCAATTCCAGACTTGTATTGCTGGACGGTGTATCCCCCGATTTTTGAAAGCACCAGATTCATTGCGCTTTCCCGCAACGTTCCAGATGGTTCTCCTGTTTTCGGATCACGCTCGATAATGCCGCCCTCAGGGTTTGTCGTGCCCTTCGTGATTCCAGCCAGCTTCAATGCTGCCGAGTTCACCCACAAAGAATGTCCATCATCGGAGGTCAGCGCAATTGGAGTCGTTGGCACGATTGTATCCAATACTTCCTTGCGCGGACCAATACCAGGCACTACCGGATTGCTCCAGCCGCGTCCTTGCAATGCTGGTTCGTTTGGATGGTCTTTTACGAATTTCCCGATGGTCGCAACGTATTCCTCGACAGAGCCTCCGTCAAACAAATCAATGGAGTAAATGAGTCCCGTCGTTTTGCTTGCATGCGTATGACTGTCAATAAAGCCCGGCAATACCATTTGGCCTTTCAGATCGATTACTTTCGTATTCTTGCCTATGTGTGCTTTCGCATATTCATCTGCACCGACAAAAACGATTTCATCACCGCGAATGGCCACTGCCTCTGCCCAGCTGTCCTTATTGTCCACTGTGTAGACCGCACCGTTCGTTAATACGACATCTGCTGGCTGTTTTGTCCCTTGGGCGGCAAAAGCCGACATCGGGCACATCAGCGCTGTAGCGAGCAATGCGCTGGTTAATTTTTTCCCAAACACGTTAAAATCCCACCTATCTATTTATCTAAGATGAAAAGAATGCCAAAACTGATTGTAGCATCGCAACTCTGAAAATTCCATGAAGTCCGGTCGAAAAATAGTATTTTTCCCCATCGCGAGCTCCTATGTGATAGGCCACAATTTCATTATTAAACAAATCCTTAATGGCAGAAAGGTAGTGCCAAGTATCCACAACACGATACTGTGTGACATCAGTTACCCATTTCTTATTAGGTGCTCTGCATGAAATTCGCGTTGAAGGACATTCTCGGCAACTCGTCCCCCTGTGGATGAAACAGAATGGCTTCGATACTTGCGGTTTGCTTGTATTTTTTCATCCATATTTTAAGCCTGTGTCGATCTGGAATCCCCAGATGTTCCATGATTCGGCGGTATGTCCAACCTTCCTCAATATGTAGTCGTATGGCTTCTATTTTTAATTCGTACGGATAATTTCTAACTTTTTCACCATAAAAAATGCACCCCTTAGATTTCATCGGATAAACTAGGGGCTTAATCCAATGTCTATTCTAAGGGGTGCACATCATTGAGGAGACAGTTTTTTTATTAGTAGCTATTGTCTATAGAGTCCAATAAAATAGGGGATAGCATTTGCTATTCCCCTGTGTAAATCAACGATATTTATTTTTCCTGCTCGTAATCCCATGCTGCCTTCTTTTCATTATATTTGAGTTTGAAGATCAGCGCCTCGCCGTCTTCCCGGTTAAACGAGAAGGAACCTTCTTTTAACTCTTCATCCAGAAGAATTACCGGAATGGAATCCCCTATTTCTGCGTACTTCTGCATGATCGCGTCCTGTACTTCAATGAATGCAGACTTCGCGCCTACAGAACGCTCATTTTCTATTTTATCCATTAGCGGTGTTCTTTTGGTGAAGTCGGTATAAATCCATTTTTTTCCATTTTCATCAGTCAAAGTTTTCATAGGTTCCAAATCATTGGACTTTGCTTCGATTCCCAATGAGCTAAGTGTTCTCATTTGATTTCCTTGTTCGAACTGCTCTACATCTTCACTTGCGTATAGATTACTACCTGCGAAGCTACCTGCGAAAATAGCGCCAGCTAATGCAAGACCAGATAGAATTACATTTCGTTTTTTCATACTACTACCTCCTACGTGTTTTTATTCAGGCCATACTTTCTCAGTCGTTTCTGTCACCTTTTCGCCTACTCGGTTGTAGGCATAATGGGACGATGTGATTCGGGCTTTGTGTAATGCTGCTACATTAGCTTCGTAATCTACTGACGCATACTCTGCATCATTATCGCCAGCTTCATGCTTGAGTTTTCCGTTCACGTAGAAATATGAGTAGACGCGTACTTTTTCTAGGTCTTTTCCTTCGCCTTGAGTATAAGACCATAAATAAGCAGACTTTGAGGTTACATCGTGAATATTGGATGCATACGTGGATATTTCGAAGTCATCACCAGTGCCTAACGGAGCGACATTGCTCTCCGCAGCTATTGCTAATGACGTAGACAAAGCGAGGACACCTAATACAGTCGAAAGAGTAGCAATTCGTTTGTTCATACTAACCTCCAGATTATATGTCTAGATTATTGTGATTTTACCAAAATAAGTAAAAATGCAAAATAGGTAAAATATACCTATTTTTATATGTTGATCGTAGATAGATTTCTAGTTTCTTCTGTAACACCTTAGTTTCTATTTTTTAGCATCATTTTTGATTGAATTAACAGAATGTACTGATCTAATTTCTGGCTTAATTCCACGACGTCATCATGCAACAAATCATTCTTTTCTAAAAACAATTGCACCAGTTGTTCTCGCAATTGTTCCACAATGTTTTTCAAATGCTCTATATCGTGATAAGTTCCTCCTTCCCGATCTAAGGATTGCGTGATACATTTATTTATAGGAGCTTTAGCTGCTCCTCCTGTGGGCGTTCCGTTTACCTGGCAATGGGATGGAACGCCCTTTTCGTGTGCAATAGCTCCTATGGTATTCACCTCCTTTTTTTACATTTTTGCACATTAATTTATGTACATTTATTACTATAAACTAACATTCAGCAAAACGGCCTCTGAAAAATTTTGAAATCGAGTAGGAGGGAGTGACTAACTCCCGTCCTCTCACACCACCGTACGTACCGTCCGGTATACGGCGGTTCATCAAGCTTGACGAAGAACAGAATATCGTTGTACTAAACTTTTCAGCCCTTGTTGTTGCCAGTATGCAACTCCGAGGGCTTTGTGTATTTGAGGAGTCTTTGTGGAACGCCACGCACCCTTTCGGGTGTTTGCAATTTCTATTGCTTGGACGTGTGATAAACCCAGAGAACGAAGTTCTCGATATCGGGTTTTTATTCGCTTCCACTGAGACCACAAGCAAAGTCGGAGTCTGCGCCGTATCCATTCTTCGATGGATTGTAGAATTTTCTTTGCATCTGCAAGGGCGAAATATCCAACCCATCCCATGAGATACTGGTTTAGCTTCCCAATCCTTTCATCCATAGAGATGCTCCATACCGGATTTGTGATGAAGCGGATTTTCTCTTTCAACTTCAGAAGTGATTTTGGATGAAGCCGAATCCTTGCTTGCTTTGCGTTAGTGAAACTGAAACCGAGGAACTTACGTTTCCAAGGTCGATCCACTGCACTTTTCTGCTCATTTACTTTTAGCTTAAGTACCTTCTCCAAGTAGTTTTGGATACTCTCTTTTACCCGTTCTCCCGCCCGCTTTGTTTTCACGTAGATGTTGCTATCGTCTGCATATCTACAAAAGCGATGTCCTCTCTTTTCCAGCTCTTTATCCAAGTCGTCAAGCAGGATGTTCGCCAATAACGGACTAAGCGGGCCACCTTGTGGTGTGCCTTCTACTGCCGAGAGGCAGACTCCATTGATCATGATGCCTGCTTGTAAGTATGCGCGAATAAGTTTCAACAAAGCTTTGTCTTTTACTTTTCGGGCAACCCGACTCATTAAAATATCGTGATTTACCCGGTCGAAGAATTTCTCTAAGTCCATATCTACGACAAAGCGATATCCTTCGGAAATATAAGATTGTGCCTGTCTCATAGCGTCATGCGCACTGCGATTCGGTCGGAATCCGAAACTCGATTCTGAAAAGTGGGGATCGAATATGGGAGTAAGAACTTGGAGAATGGCTTGTTGGATTAAGCGATCTATCACGGTAGGAATACCTAATAACCTTACCCCTCCGTCAGTTTTCGGGATTTCGACTCTGCGGACAGGGGAAGGTTTATAGGTTCCTTTCATAATCTGTTCTTTAATGGTTAACCAGTGTTCACGGATATAATCGCGCAGTTGTTCGGTTGAAACACTGTCGATTCCCGCCGATCCTTTGTTTCTCTCCACTCTTTCGAGCGCCACTAATAGATTTTCCCGTGATAGGACTTTCTCCAACAACTCCATGACGATACCCTTTCCTTCGCACGCATCCTTCTAGTCTTGTCGGTCAATACTCAGCCCTCTCTTGTACCCTCAGGGCTTCACCCTTATTCTCCAAGAGTAGTTCCTTACGGAATTCTGCTTCACAGTATGATCACGAAAGTGATTAGCGGATGTGTTGACTTAATGTTCAGCCCTTCCCCGTTCAAGCGTCCTTTATTTGGGTACTATGGCTTCTGCTGACTTCTGCATGTTCAGCGACTCCTTACGGAGACGGTTACCAACATTTGAAGGCACTTCATGCAGACCTCCCCAGGTAAGAGCGATAACTTTCATCCCATGTACCTGCCCAAGTTTACTGCTGTATTCCTTGGCTGTATAGGGCTTCGTCTTGTTCAGCAGACTCGCCCGAATACAACAGCCTCAAATTGGATTCGTGTACCTCAGGTCGGGACTTTGCCGCCGGCTTCCTCCAGATTCCACCTCACGGTAGACACCCTTGCCTTGAGCTAACGGTTGGTACAGCCAACCCCCGTTCGGGACTTACACCCTAGAGTTATCGCCCATGCTGGGCGCACTGATAAAAAAAACACCCGAAAGGGTGTTTTACTACTACTTAACCTCCTGCACCGTGGGTATATGTAGTTACAATGTGATGACTCCTAAGCACCTCCTGATGTTCTGGTACAACGATTCCGTGAGAAAGTCCGAACAAAACAGTAAGTAGAAGTATCATACTCCGCATTATTTATTTCTCCCTTCCAAAATGTTTTGGAATTCATCTATCTGCTGGTCAGAAGCACTATGTCTATATTTCCAGAACATAGCGACACAGCTTTGGAACTTTTCTTGCTCCATCATCTTACTCGCTAACGCAAGGCAGCGTAGGGTTTCTGTAATACCTTCTGCAACTCGCCCCTTATCGAGCTGATATATCGCCAAATGATACCGAAAATGAAGATGGCGGGTAAGACTAAAAGGGTCTTTATAATCTTGAAAGCAAGCAATTTCCTTAGAAAAACGCTCCACAATGTCATCTACAGATAGTCCGAATCGATTGGCTGTCTCCATAATGGTAAACATACCCGCTAAAATTTCAGGTGGGTTATTAGCAAGATGATTAACATACTCAGAAAGTAACTCTGTACGCCCCATTAATAAATTCAGCGTGTAATTATTCGCTTTCGCCCATCCACGGAACTTTTCAATTTCCATTTCAGCCAGATCATCACGGAATTCAAACCAGCCCAGCTCAGCATACGCTTGTACATAAGAAATGGCTTCTTCATACCGCTCTTGTAATTGTAATGCGAGTCCCTTTAGTAAGAAGCCCTGTCCATAATACACGACAAGATGGCGCTCTGTTTCAAGTATTCCCCTCACTCCATCAATTTCCCATCTTTGTACTTCTTCATTATAGATCACGGTTGCTAACTCTCTAAGTTCATCTGCATATCGCTCTACCTCCTTCCAGTTATGGAGCGTAAAGCACACATTTGCTAATTGTAGTAACGCATCTAATTGATAATTTTCAGGCAACCTGTTTCGATAAGGGTGAAAACGGACGACAGCCTTCCACTTTTTCTCTGAATCTGCTCCCCCTTGCACTGCACGGAAAAGCCTATACTGAGACATTACAAAACGATCACCATGGCTGTCTTTTTCCGATTCAATAACAAGTTGATAAAACGGGATTGACTCCTGTCGCTTCCCATTTGTAAAAAGCTTCTCAGCCACGGAAAACAGAATGGACAGGTTTTTCTGATTATCCAAAAGTATAGGGACAATTAACTCGATACAATCCTGCCTGCCTATTTCTGCACATCGAATCAGATAGGGAACAACTCGTGAACGAGACACTCTTCCCTCGACGATACATTCCGTTACATACAGCTCATACAGCCATCCAGGGGCTTGATTAAAAGCTATAGCAAGTGCATCCAGATGACCAATCGTCATAGCCCGAGAAGGAGTTCGATTAAAAATATCGCTCAGTACTCCCTGATTAATACCTGTTATCTCGCCAAGTTTAGTCAGTGTGTAACCACGCTCTTTTAGGTGATGCTCAACTTCTGAACGTAACGATCGGTGAACTGTCTTGCCTTGCCCCATATTAAACCTACTCCTCCTTAGCAAAAAAAAGAAACATCAAACTCCCTATATTTTACAAAAAGAGCGTCTAAATGTAAATAAATGGAAGTCGGAACTTTCTTCCTGTATGATTTGTTCATTTAGAGTACACCCTGTATCAGCAATGCCACCTGAATTGGTCAAATTGGTAAAAGGTTAATTTGACTCTCCTTCATGAATCGATGTATACTCATAAATGTTTTAGGGGGTAAACATTTAACGCCATATACAATTAAGCAATGAAAACAGGAGAGGGTACGATGCAAAGCCAAAACAATTTTGAAGAACTTTATATACAACTCCAACGGAAGGTTTCGGCTGAGTCACACAAGCGTTTGGATCCACTCGTATCAGGATCACAAGCGATGCTTTTGCGAATCCTAGATATGAGCGGTCCACAGAAAGCATCTTCTATTGCATTACGTATGAACATTACCCCCGGAGCCGTTACGAGTCTCGCTGATAAATTGATTGCTTGCGGCTATGCCACGAGAAATCGTGACAGTACAGACCGCCGCGTCGTGCAACTGGACATAACCGATCAAGGAAAAGATATCCTGCGGCAATACAAAGCCGTGGTGAGGAGCACGATTGAACAGTTTTTCGCAGGTGTATCTGATGAAGACAAACAACACTTAGTCCGCATCTATCACCAGGTTCTGAAGAATATAGATCAACAAAGAGAGGAGCATCAAAATTGCAACAGCTGACAGAGAAAAAGAAAGTGACGATTATGATCGCGATTATTACGGCCATGTTTTTCGCCGCGATCAACCAGACCATTATCGGGGTTGCCATGCCGCGTATTATTTCGAAGCTGGGTGGCATGGATTACTATTCGTGGGCGATTACGATTTATTTGCTGACCTCAACCGTCGCTTCTGTACTGGTTGGAAAGCTCTCCGATATATATGGAAGAAAACCGTTTATTTTGACGGGTATCGCGTTGTTTAGTATCGGAGCTTTGTTGTCTGGGTTTTCTACCGATATTTTTCAACTGATTACGTATCGTGGCATTCAAGGGGCGGGTGCCGGGATCATCATGTCCACTGCTTTTACCGCCATGGGTGATCTGTACGAGCCTCGCGAGCGCGCCAAATGGGGCGGAATCATGAGTGCCGTCTTTGGTGTATCCAGTGTGCTTGGTCCTCTGATGGGCGGCTATATCGTCGACCATCTCGACTGGCATTGGGTGTTCTGGATCTTCTTGCCGATTGGCGTGATTGCCTTTCTGTTGATCATGATTCATTTCCCAAAAGTACCAAAGCAAGAAGGAGAGTCTGTCGACTACTTCGGCTCGCTGTTCCTGACACTCACCATCGTACCGATGCTACTCGCCTTCTCATGGGCAGGTAATGGCCCAGGCAAACACGCTTGGGGCTCGTGGCAAATTATTGGTTTGTTTGCCTCCACAATCATTGCGTTGATCGTGTTTATTATGATTGAGAGGAAAGTAAAGACTCCCGTGCTTCCGCTGGGCTTGTTCAAAAACAGTATTTTTACTGTCTCTAATCTGGTCGGATTCTTCCTCAACGCGGGGATGATGGGCGCTATCATTTATGTGCCATTCTTTGTCCAAGGGGTCAAAGGCATCTCTCCGACGATGGCTGGTTATGTGGCGATGCCGATGTCGATTGCCATGCTCGGAACCTCTGCAATCGCCGGACAAATAATGACCAAGACGGGAAAATATAAAAAGATGGCGCTGGGTGGACTTCTCGTCATGACCTTTGGCATGGTGTTGATGTATTTCATGTCGCCAACCACACCGATTTACTTGCTCGTGATCTACATGATTATTCTCGGTTTGGGGATCGGGATTGCGATGCCAGTCTTCTCTTTGACGGTGCAAAATGCAGTCGCACCGCAGCAATTGGGTGTCGCTACAGCAACGTCGCAGCTTTTCCGCAACCTCGGTGGGACCATTGGAATTGCTGTCATGGGAACCGTCATGAGTGCCAGCATGACTGCGAAAATGACGCAACTGTCGGGAGCCATGGGTCAGGTGAACAATCCCGCAGCAGCCGACCCTGCTCTGGCAGAGAAGCTGTCGCTCTTCACGAATCCGCAAAATTTGTTGGATCAGCCGAAAATTGAAGCCGCGCTGGCTAGTTTGCCACCGGATTTACAGCCGCTGTTTACTCACATGCTGGATATGATCCGGGAAGCGATGAGCTATGGAATTACGACTACGTTTTTGACTGGGGCGATTGTAGCAGGTATGGCTGTCATCATCGCGCTGTTCCTGAAGGAAATTCCACTGCGTAGTGGGAAGATGGGACAGAAGCCTGAGGGCGAAGCAGGAAAGGCTTAATAGGGAAAAGGAAGAGGGCGCTTGTCCTCTTCCTTTTTTCATGGGGTATGGATTTGCTGTATGAGCCAATTTCTCGCTTCTTTTCCTGCAAGAATTTCTGGCTGCTCGACGGTACCGATATTAATACTTCTAATAGTAGCTTCTTCTAAACCGGTTACTCCTTTTAATTGCGCTCCTCTAAATAACACTTCTTCAAATGAAGAATCACGGATATCTGCATCCTGTAAATCGGCATCTCTAAAATCTGCCTGATAAAAGAGAGCATTTACTAATTTTGCCTTCCGCAAATCGACTCGCACAAACACCGTTTCGAAGCAAGAGCTTTTAACAAAGTTTGTCTTTTGTAAATTAGCATTTGAAAAGTCTGCATAAGACGCTTCGCTTTTGATGAAGATAGCGTTTTCTAAATTCGCTGATCGAAACGTAGAGGAGTATAGATGCGCTGCATAAAGATCTTTATCCTTTAGATTCATCCCGTCAAAACTACTGGCGATCAAACGAGATTGGTCCAAAGGGTACTCTGCTACGTCTATGGAGCGAAAATCTACCTCATCGACGACTAATCTCTCACCCGTTTTCCCAATCGAATCAATCCATTGCTTGTGCAAAGCTAATTTCTTGATGATATCGTCCTTCATGAAAACCCCTGCCTTATCCGATAAACAAAATGGCTTCTTTTCGTTGGAAAGCTTGCGGCAATTTTTCACAAATCCAATCTATTCGTTCTACTAGCCTCATCCTATCCTCTTCATCAGCCAAATGATGAGCTGCCCAGGCTTTTATCAGGTTCAATTCTTCCATGACCGCTGGCAAATCCTGCTCCTCCACATCGATACCTGTTGGAAAAATAGCTGTCCAGCGTAAACGTAATGCTTCAATCGCTGGCAGCCAACAGCGTTTGAAAAATGACTCTGTTGCAATCGGCACGAAAAAGCTGCTCTCCCATTCATTTTGTGCTTCGAGTATGAATGCACAGATCGACATGCTACAGCTCTGCTCTTCCCGTTCGGATTGCATAGGCATAATCTCTGCGCCCGTTTTCCTCTGCTTTTCTGGCTGCCTGCTCGAAATCATACGGAACTAATACGTGCTCAACTAACCACGAGCCGCCCTGCTTTTTTACCGTGACGTACTTGGCATGCGGGGTTTTCGATTCCATCGAATGCGGGTACGGCGTCTCTTCAAAATACGCTGGCAATCCGACACTCCCCGGATTTACTACGAGCTTCCCATCTGGGAGCCACACGGATTTCGGCACATGAGAGTGTCCGCAAAAAATGACTTTTTGTTGGATACCTGTCAGCTCAATCATTAGCGCATTCGCACTTTTGTCTTCTATTCCGTAGGGAGCGACGTTCTCCAATAAATAGACATCATCGGCAAAAGGTGTTCCGTGGCAAAATAACAGATCATCCTGTGTCCATTGTTTTTGGAATGACCCGATCCAGCTGAGCATTTCTTGTGTCAGCAGTGGTTTCACGTATTGGAAGGTAATTGACTCCATTTGCTCTCCCAGTAAATATCTGTCACAATTACCCATGATGTGGATGATTTCAGCTCGCTCCATCAAGAGCTCTGCTGTTTTGATCGGATCAAGCGGCCCGAATAAGGTATCGCCCAAATTCACAATGGTTTCAATTCCGCGGGAATCTATGTCGTGCAGAACAGCTTCTAATGCATAGGCGTTGCTATGTACGTCAGAGATCACCGCGATGGAATGGTTGTTTTGGCTCAAGGTCATATACTCCTTTACGATTGAGGTGCTAGACAGGATGAAAGATACCGCCCCCAAAAGCGCGTTTATTACAAAGGTTGAAGAAATGCTGGATCAATACCACAGCCTCTATGACGGAAATTGTCCGTATGTTTTGAATGAACGATTGACATTAGAGCAAATCGAACAGTTCGAATCCTCGGCTCACATAGTATTACCGCAAGACTACAAAGATTTCCTGCTCTACATCGGAAATGGCGGGAAACATGCCAAACAGTTCCCCTTGTCCTTGTCACATGCAATGGGGTGTTTGGAAGAAAGCTTACAAAAAACTGTTGGCTTAGAATATATGAGTCTCCCCTTTTCCTTGGATAAATGCAACCGTTGCTTTGACGATGATTTAGACGAAACAGAAGACGATACGATTACGGACGATGAATATGATCAGATGATTACGGAGGCACTTCACGGTACCATCACCTTACATAACGATGGTTGCGGGTATTTTATTGTCATGATTGTATCAGGTGAGCTTGCCGGAAAGCTGTACTACATCGATACCTGTAATGGACAGGGGACACGTTTCGTCAGTGATTCATTTGCAGCGTATTATCTCAAATGGCTCAATCAGCAGATGACCCGTAGATTGGCCTACTTGGAACAAAACGACAAGTTTGAATGCGTCATTACCGATGTGAAGCTTGGCGGAAATGTTAGGGATTTGCACGTACGCAAGCTAAATAATGACTTTTTGTTTCAGTTTGAATATTTTTGCCCGGGTGATTTCATGCTTGAGGGGGGATATTCAGAGTATACCAAGGTCAACGATCACCTTGTTGTCTCCCTCTACATGGAACATGTATCATTTAGTGCTTTAGAGCTGACCCAACTGGATAATAGTATGGAACCATCCCTTAGCCATATTGGAGATCGCTCCTTGCACGAGGTCATCGGGCGTGTAAACAGATTATTTACGCACGATATTGGCGGAAATCACTTCCCACTGTATGTAGAAGGATTGGAGCAAGAGATTTTGATTAAAGGTGCAAAGGATATAGCTGTTTCCGTCGGCGATGTTTATAAAATTCGAGGACGGTTGAGTGGCGAGGTTTATCGGATTACACGGTAAAATGGAAAGAGGATGCCCTTCTAGCGAGTGAAGAACGGCATCCTCTTCCTATGCCATTTTCTTTTTTTATAAAAAAGTTTGAGAGGGGTTTTCCCTTCTTGTCGTCTATAGTAGTGAACAGCAAAACGGAAAGCTGCGCAGCACCTTTTTGCAAGGAGGTAACAAACATGCAGGACGATCGAGAGGTCATTGCGGAGGTTCTTCAAGGAAATAAAGAGGCTTATGCTCTGATCGTCAATAAATACAAGGGAAAAATCGCTTCGATTCTCCAGCGCACGCTCCATCATTCTCATGATGCCGAAGACATGGTGCAGGAGGTTTTTATCAAGGCGTACTACAGTCTGCCAGATTATAAACCCAATTGCTCCTTTTCTGCCTGGCTGTATCGAATCGCGATCAATCGCGGGATTGACGAGCTGCGAAAAAGAAAGCGGATGCCTTCCGTAACGGAGATGGATGTCGAGGTCAAAGACGAATGTCCGATCCCAGAGGAAGATTATCTGGAAAAAGAACAGCGTCATGCTTTGCGACAGCAGATGATGACACTGGACAAGAACCATAGGGCGATTCTCGATTTGCATTATCTTCAGCATTTAAGCTACCGAGAGATCGGGAACAAACTATCTTTGTCCGTAGATACCGTGAGAATGCGCCTTTCCTATGCCAGGAAAAAGCTGCGAGACCAGCTAAGCAAGCCGGAGAAAAAAGGGGGCACCTCGCTTTGAATTGCCTTACGCAAAGACAGCTGATCGCCTACATGGAAGATCGTTTAACGCCAGTGAACAAACGAAATGTCGAAAGTCATCTCGATCATTGCACACACTGCCAGCACCAGCTGGAGCAATGGATCGATGAGCTGCACCAAACAGAAGAAACGATGTGGAAAAACTCCCTCTCACCAAATATGGATCAAAAGATTATTCAGATGCTCTCCCCTCATCCCGTGAGAGTATTGAACCCTGCAACCCCTTCACATCAACCACCCGCGTGGAAACAAAGGAGTATCACGATCATGAAAAGAATGACGCTTGCCGCCGCTGCATTAACCATCGTCGTCTCGGGAGGAATGCTCGTCTCCCCGACCTTTTCCAGTTATGTCCATGCTGCTTTTACGAACAGCCCGATTGGCAAGGCTGATCCTGTAGCACCTGTGAGCAATAGCTTCCTGCAAAAATTAGCGGACAAAGGAATTGCTCAAGCAGCCAAGAATGGATTCGCGCAGTCCGTTGATGTAAGTGCGACCGATCAAGGCCTCACTTTTACCGTGCATGAAGTGGTGGCTGACCCGCTGCGTATTAGCATAGCAGCTTCTTTAAAAGACAAGAACGGCAAGGCATTAGACAGCTTTATGTCGGAAATGGTGAGTAGATCTAACAAAGAGCCACTTATCATCATCAAAGACAAACAAGGAAACATCCTTATACCCTCTAAGGAAAAAAATGCTCAATACCCCAATAAACAATGGGATCATTCCATGTTTGTCGATAATGGTGTTATGATCTTGGATCGCGAGCTGCGAAGCTATTTTGATGATGTAAACAAGGTGCCAGACGAGCTGATCGTAGAGTTTAACATTAAGCAACTAGATGACATCAAGGGGAACTGGAAGCTGTCCGTACCTGTCGATATGAAAAAAGCCAAAGCAGCAATGAAGACACATGAAATTAACAAAGCCTACACGACCCCACAAGGACTCAAGCTGAACGTCAAACAAATTACGTTTGCGCCAAGCGGAGTGGAGATGGTCATTGATCGAGCCCTTGCTGCTAACGAGAATAACGCATACAGCTATGAGCTGGTGAACGACAAGGGCACAGCGGTCGCTGCTTGGGATTCGACTGCGGTTATTTATGAAGCCAACAAAAGAAGTAATGTGATCAGGGATGTGAAATGGGAGCATACCCACTCCACCGAAAGTGGAGCAAGAGACTTCCATTACTTCTATCCCATTGACGAAAGCCAAAATCTCACCTTCAAGCTCGGATCTGTTTATACAGAGGAAGCGGCTGCTTTAACCGCGAAATTGGACACCAATCGCCTCGAAAAGAAAGAAGTCATTACAGCGAAAGACCAGGGAGATCAGTTTACTTTCAAAAAATATCAAAAGGATCCAAACGCAGTCGTTGATTTTGAAGGCTATGACGGCCATCACCGCGTGAACGACGATGGGACTACCACAAAATTGGAAGGCTACGATCTGGCATTCGAGGCAACTCTCTCTCCAGATACTGCCGCTATGGGTCCCTACCAATACTGGACCATTACAGACGAGACAGGGAAAAAGTACGAAGACATCGACTACTTAATCAATAAGACTGAGTATAAAAATGATCGGGCGATTTTTGAAGGAACGATCTTCTTAAAAAACCTCACAACCCTTCCAAAGCAATTGATCATTACTACCGAGAAACGAATGGTTGAACACAAAAATGTAGAGTGGGAAGTACCGATTTACGCCGGAAAATAAGAGCTCTTCATACGCAAAAGGCTGGTGGTACCCTTCGTATCGCCAGCCTCTTTTTTTCACGAGATATATTCCTCCTGCAAAATCCCCATGTGCACGAGATCATGCCATTTTCCTTCTCGAAACAAAAACTGCCGCGAAATCCCCTCTTGCTTGAATCCGAGCCTATCATACAGCTTTATGGCTTTTTCGTTAAAGGAAAAGACACGCAACGATACCCGATGCAGATTCATTTCCAAGAATGCATAATCCAGCAGCAGCTTCAGCGCTTCTCGTCCATACCCCTTTCCCCAATACTCCTTCTCCCCAATATCGATGATGCACTCCGCATTGCGGTTTTTCAGGTCGATTTGGATGAGAGAGGTAATCCCGATCGGTCGATTGGTTTGGCTGTCTACGATCATGTAGCTCTTCGAGGCGCTCGCATGCAGAATGACCTGATTCACAAACCCGTTCGTATCTTCCCACGTATAGACGTCCATGGACGGATTCGTTGTCCGCATGATTTCTTCGTCATTTCTCCACCTGTGGTAGACGTCCACGTCCTCCCCCGTCATTTTTCTCAAATAAATTCTCTCTGTTTGAAATAACATTCGTACCCCTCCTTATTGAGTCGGTCCCAGCATCGCTCTCAAAGAAAACAACAGTGCTTCCATCTGCACAGACACCTTCGTTTTCTCTGGGCCCAAATGCGCGGTATCCAGCATCAGTCCATCGATAACCGAGATGAGATAGCGAGCGATCACCTCAGGTGGTAGCTGTGGCTTGAACTCACCTGTCTCTGTCCCATGCGCGAAGAAAGCTGTCAACACGTCGACCAATTTTTCATAGCGAGTCGTGATGTATGGATAGCTCTGTTGCTTTTGCTGATCCTTCAGTGACAGGAAAAACTCTGAGTTGGCTTTGGACAGTGTTTGATCGATTTTCTCGATCTCGCCCTGTTGCTTGTTCACCCATTTGATGATTTGCTGCCAAGACTTTTCGCCAGCAACAGGCGCGAAAAATTGTGTATCCTGTTGATCCTTGAATTGCAGCAGCTCTAAATATAAGTGCTCCAGATTATCAAAGTAGGCATACAAGGCTCCTCGTGATACGCCTGCCTCGTCCATGACGTCTTGCATGGTGGCCCGTGTATAGCCTTTTGTGATAAACACACGTTTTGCCGCTTGTAGCAGTTCGATTTTCTTTTTGTTTTTGTATTCGTCGCTTACTTTTGGGGCCATGGGATTTTGGGTCTGCCTCCTTTGAGCAAAATATACATGAGTGTCGTTTTTATTCGTAACAAAATTATAAACGACATCGTTGTCGTTTTTCAATAAATAAAAAAGAAAAAGCACCCTATCTACTCATGAGAGTATGTGGATGCTCGCCGTTCTTCCGTTATGTGTTAACCATCGATAAATTTTCTAACGCGTGTTGCATCGCATCGCGTGGAAATATTTGCGGTAATTTAGACATGGGATATTGATTCGACAGTCGATTGATTTGATTCAATTCCTCTTCACCGATTTGCCTTATGTTATTATCCATATCGTATCTTGCCAGCAAAATCATGTCGTTTAGTTGACTAATAATGCTTCTGTCACTTGTCTGTGTGAAAGTAGCCTCACTAGCATGGTGCAAATACTTCTGAATTAACGATTGCTCTATGCCATCCGCAATTAGATTCTCAGCGATTTTTTCCAAAAAGATTTGATCGAATCTTATAAAGTCCGCTTTCTTTAACCCATAGATGATAAAATTGTACCTGGTCACATTATTCATCACCGCTACACATTTCCTGCGATTCAGTAAAATAATGTGAGCATGCCACCTGTATAATGGCTCTGAAACCATTTTCTCTTTATCGGATAATGTTACAGGTAGTTCCTCTGCAAGCTTTTTGGTGCATTGGATGGCAATCATGCCTGTTCACCTCGATGTTTTTCAGTTAACGCCTGATCCGGTATCACAAACGACACCGTCGTTCCCTCCCCCGGCTTACTCGTGATGGCCAAGCCCTTCCCATACATTTGCGTCAGTCTCCGATTCGTGTTGGACACGCCAATTCCGCCTCTTTCCTTCTTCGACAGGTCAAGAATTTGCCGCACAGTCGCTTCCTCCATCCCGATACCGTCATCCTTCACCTCAAAAAGCGTGGCGTTCTTTTGCCGGACGATGCGGATATGGAGAGTTCCCCCCTCTATTTGGGTAAGAAGACCATGGTTGATTGCATTCTCCACTAACGGCTGAATGGTCAGTGGCGGGATGAGAAGATCGATACCAGGCTCAACCTCCCACACGATCTGTAACCGCCCGCCAAATCGTTCCTTTTCAATGTAAAGATACGCTTGGACGAGCTCCAGCTCATGGGAGAGTGCTACTTGTTTTCCTGTATTCAAAAAGTCAAAGCTGATATGCAAGAAGGCGGTAAATGCATCCCCGAGTTTACGCATCTTCTCCGTATCAATGTCACTCAACGCCATAATCGAGCTAAGTGTGTTGAACAAGAAGTGCGGGTGAATCTGCGCCTGCAAGTAGGCAGCCTCCATACGCAGTCGTTCATCGACGGTTTGCTTGAGTGTCGTCAACGACCAGACGCGGTATTTCAGCTCCATGCCATCGACTGGTTTGCAAACATAGTCATTCGCACCAGACAAATACCCGGTGTATACATCCTCAGACTGGCTGCGCGCCGTTAAGAGCAAGATCGGAAGCTCTGAAACAGAGAAATGCTCCCTAACCCTTTGCGTCAGCTCATAGCCCGACATATGGGGCATCATGACATCGATAATAAGCAAATCCCACTGCTCTGTAAAAAGCAGATCGAGCGCGTCTCTTGGCGATGCGCACGTAGTGATTTGATAATGCGAGGAGGAGAGCATTCGGTCCAGCACCCTTAAGTTAACCGGGTCGTCATCGATCGCCAATATGTTCGCCTTTCTTTCTACAAACGCATGCGCAGCCGTTTGCTGAACAGCCAAGATATCTGGAGCTTCACTCTGCCCCATCTGATTGATAGCCGTCACTTGATTGCTCTTATCTATCTGCTCCACATATTGGCTCTCTGCTGCTTTCATCTCATCTGTACTAACCGCGGGCAGCTCGAAGCGAAATACCGAACCTTTGCCCGGTTCAGAGTCGACTCTCAGCTCACTATCATGCAGCTCTACCAGCTGGGCACAAATAGCAAGACCGAGGCCAATTCCTCCGCCGTCGTTCGTTGCTTGAGCTCCCTGCTCATACGGCAAAAATATACGTGCCTTGGTATGCTCATCCATCCCGATTCCTGTATCGGATACATAGATCGCCACCTGTCCGTCCATGCTCTTAGCCGAAACGACGACAGCTCCTTCTTCCGTGAATTTCAGTGCATTGTGAACAAGATTGAACAGAATCTGGACTAGCCGCTTCTCATCTGCCAAGATTGGCGGGATGGACTCTGGTATGTCCATTTTCAGTTGAACAGACTTGCCTTCTACCATGTAAGTGAGCATGCTGATGATGCCGGAAACAACCGATTGAATATGCAACGGCTTCTTCTGCAACACGATATGCTTGTCCTGCAATCGTACGACATCTAGCAAATCATCCAGTAAATGCGACATTCTGCGGCTGATCGTGATTAAGAGCTCCATATCCTGCGTGCTCCGGTCACCCATGACATGCTTTTCATTGTTGACGACAGTTTGCGCGATATTCAAGATGCCATGCAACGGCGTCCTCAGTTCGTGCGAGGTATGGGCGAGAAACTGGTCCTTGAGCTTGTCAGCTTCTTTCAATTGCTCCGTTAGCTTTGCTTTTTCCTCTGAATTGCGAAAGAATCGCTTGAACCAGTAAGCAGAAAAACTGACAAGTGCAGCAATCAGGTCGAGCGGATAATACACGTACTTGATATCGATCATTTTATATTCGATAATGGCGGACCATATGACATTGGACAAAATACTCGTTGCAGCAATGAGCAAAAACACAGCGTCATTCTTGTCATACATAAGCATGCGGCTGATTTTGAAAATAAACAAGAATAACGGACCAAAATAAATAATGACTAAAAATGGCGTTCCAGCTAATATATACACCCATTGTGCTGTTCCCAGTATGATGACTGCTGAATAAAGACTGAGCACGGAAAGATATGCCCGAAACGGCTTGGAGTATTCTTTCTCTTCCTGATCAGATAGACTCCTGACCAATAATATCATCAGCAAAGGCTGCCATATGTAAGCGAGCACTTCTACCTTGATCGACCATGTATAATCGATCGGGAGCCAAAGTAACAGCAGATTGTCATAATCAGAAACAGTCTTTATCCCTACGCAGGAAAGTAACAGAAAAAACACCAGAAACTCTTTGTGGCGGGCATTCAATACGTACAGGATGCCGGCATACAAGCCATGAAGCAACAAGATGAGGAAGGTTGTCATCTGGAAGCCGATAGAATACCAACGTTCGGTGTCAATAGCGGCCTGCGACCCGAAGTAAATCGATCTGACGATGCCTCCTTCGATTTGATTATGAAAGTTGGCCGTTCGGACAAGCACTTCAATGACCTTTGCATCACCCGCAATGTACGTAGCCGTGAAGGATGCCTTCTGCGGCGTGTACTCCTCCGCTGTTGTCGCAGGCACTCCGACTCTGGCTACTATCTCTCCGTTAACCTCTACGGTAGAAGATGCTTCCACTTGCGGAACCCATAAGGTGTATGGCTGATTTAGTGGTTGATCGACCAAAATCCGCAAACGGTATGTACCATAGCCATACGGTGAAGGAGAGGCCCTGGAAAAAGCGCTGCTCCAATTGCCAGGTACTTGAAGGTACTGTCGTTCGTCATTCGATGATTGCTTGAAATCTTCATGCGTGATGAAAGAATCAGGGTAAAACTCCCATTCCCCATCCAGTGAAATGGACGGGGAATTTTCAAAGTCCCACCCGCGCATATCAAGAACCCCTTGAATCGCTTGCGGATGATCTGGTGATGCATGAAACGAAAACCAAAACGTTCGAAGACCTAGGAGAAATGCTAAAAACAAGAGAAGAATCACAAGATGCTTACTTATGAGTGCTTTTAAATGACTCCGATTATAGTTGCTTTGCTTTATCATAGTAAGATCATCTTTCGACATGATTCAAATTATCCCTTGTCAAATTGCAGTTCCACAGTCCTATTTTTCTCACACAAACTGCCTACTATCGTTATTCCGCCCAAACCGATAGATGGCGATCAAGGCAAAAACCGTAGCGAATGCGAGCAAAATAGCGATGTTCAAATACAAGCTCCCCAGGCTATACCCTTGTTGAAGCTTATTCACCGCATCGAGCAACCAATGCTGAGGCAAGAATGTTGAAATTTTGCGCACGGTGTCTGGCATGATTTCCATTGGAAAGAAACAGCCGGCCAGGAGGCATGACGGTACAATGATCAGGTTGGAAATCGCTCCAGCACCTGCTCTACTCTTCGCAAAGGCAACGGTCATCAGAGAAAGGGCGATAGCGCCCAGCGCAAACACGAACAACGGCAGAATCATTTGACCATACGAGACGCCTGCATCTATGCCGAAGACGTTTTTCATGACGAGCAAGGTCACGATGATTTGCAGCAGTAAAATAAACAGGTTGACGATAATATTCGAGAATACATAGGATCTGGCCGACATCGGCGAAGAAAGGAGGCGCAAAAAGGTGCGATTCTCTTTTTCTTTTAAAATGATCTCTGACATGTTCACCGCAGAAAACATCATGAACATAATGAGGAATCCAATCGATTGATTCGTCATGCGCGTCACATTTGATGTGTCTTGAAGCGTTACCGTATGGAGCTTGTAGCTTTGCTCGTGGTAGGCCGTATACAGCTTCGTGAACTTTGCCTCATCCGCCTGCGCTGCTTTTCCAATCGCGGCAAGATTGCCGATATAACTATGCAGCATGGCCTTCACGTAGGCAGTTACCTGTTCACCCTTTACGGATACCATATTCAAGTGTGCCGGCGCTCCTTTTCGAACACTAGCAGCATAACCTGACTCGAAAACAATTCCGCTATCCAGCTCACCAGAAACGATTTGTTCACGCATCGTTTGTTCGTCGATGACTGTGACTTTGATAGATTCCAATCTCTCGATAAACCGGATCGTGTCCTGCGTGATCACCTGGTCCCCGTCATGATTGATTATTCCTACATGGATCGTGCCGCTACCTGCATTGCTGTACAGGGTAAGAGACAGTAGAACCCCAGCGATCGGCAAACCCAAGTAAGTGAACCAGCTTTTTTTACTCCGAAACGTCTCCATCAGCGTTTTCCGAATTAGCCATAGCATTTCATTCATACGAAAGCACCCTCCCGTCTGCGCATCGTGATAACAGAAACGATGATGAACGCCGTAGCGATGCTCACATTCATCGCAATCGCAAACCATGCGCCTCTCGTATTGTCTGTGTATATGATTTGCATCAGACCTGTATTCGCCCAGTGAAGGGGAGAGAATTTGGACAGGAGGCCGAAGAAACCAGTTGATTGATCGACGGGAAAATAGGCACCGCCTACAAAGGAAGCGACCTGCGTAAAAATATTGTTGATTGACCTTACCCCTTCGCCTTTGAAAAGAAAGCTGATCCCCAGACCCAGGCTGACCGCAAGCAGCACCTCTGTCAAAAGCACGAGGATCACCATTCCGTAGTGGTTGCCCCAATCTGCTTGGAACACGAACTTGCTGACTACGAACACGACAAGCACGAAGAACAGATTAACGAACGTACTGCCGATAATTTTGCCAGTAAAAATGACACCTTTGCTGACAGGTGCTGCCATTAATCGTGTGGATGTTTTGTTCGTTCGCTCTCCGGTGAACAAATAACTCGCAGAGAACATCGAGTAGAGCGCAACCATGGTCGTCATCGCAATCGCGTAATAGTCGATTGCCCCCGGTTTTTTATTCGGATTCAAGGCCGTTTCATGAATAAAATCATCACGGTGTTCGATACCCTTGACTATTGCCGAACCAGATTCGGGATCTACCTGATAAGCTGCAGATGCGAGCGAGTACCGATCTGCAAAAACGGTTAGCATCCCCGCGAGGATATTGCTTCCTATCGCATTCTTGCTGCTTCCATAAAACTCAATCCCCGCATCGCTGACGACTGCGTACCCCGTATAGCGATCCGCGCGAACTTCCTCCTGCCCATCCATGCCTGAACTTGCTTGCGCGACCTTCACTCCTTTATCATCCAATGCTTTGATAAACGAGTTCCACGCCGTAGACATTTGCGCATTCGTCCCGTTGCTTTTATACAGCAAGCGCATGTCTCCTACAGTCCTCGTATCGTCGAATGCATTGGAAAGGGCGGAGCCTAATATCAGCATCAGGATGACGGGAAGCGCTAGCATAAACATAAACGTTCTTTTTTCGCGAAGGCTGGACTTGATTTCTTTTACAGCGATATTCCATATGTTCATGGCAAAGCCCCTCCTCTAGTCTCGCAAGTTTCGACCGGTTAAGGTCAAGAACACAGTCTCCAGATTCGGCGCTTGCTCTTCAACGGAGCGGATTTCTACCTGATCCTTGATGAATTGTTGAATGATCCGGTTCAGGTTGTTGATCTCCGTTTTCGATACGATTTTGATCGTATTCTCTTCTTGAAGCACCGCATTCACACCAGGAATCGCCTTAATGCCTTCGAGGTTTAATGGTTCATCTGCTCTGACCCCAATCCAAATTTCCTTTGCGTCAGTAATAATCGCTTTTAGCTCCTCTTTCGATCCTTCTGCGATGACTTTTCCATGATCGACAATGGCAATGCGCGTGCAGATTTCTTCGACTTCCTCCATGTAATGGCTCGTATAAATGATCGTGCAGCCCATGTCGTTTAGCTTGCGTACCGAATTCAAGATATAATTGCGCGAATGAGGGTCAATCCCGACAGTAGGTTCGTCCATGATGATCAGCTTCGGCCGATGGGCAATGGCACAAGCGATGTTTAACCGACGCTTCATCCCGCCAGAAAAATTTTTGGGAAAGCTAGTAGCTTTGTCACCGAGGCCTACGAATTCAAGCGCCTCTTCCGTCCGTTCGCGAAGCAGTGATCCACGCAGTCCATACAAACCAGCAAAAAACCTCACATTTTCATAAGCAGTCATATCCTCGTAGATGGCGATATCTTGTGGCACGATGCCGATGTTCATTTTGGCGAATTTGCTGTGCTTATCAATATTTTTCCCCAGCAGGGTAATCTCGCCCTTTGTTACGCGCAACAGGGAGGCGATCATATTGATAGTCGTGCTCTTTCCCGCTCCGTTGGCCCCCAAAAAACCAAAGATTTCTCCTTCACGCACATTCAGAGACATATTGTCGACGGCGACGAAATCACCGAATTTTTTCGTTAACTGACGAATTTCCAATACATGACTCACGTAACTCACTCCCTTCGTGGCTATATCTGCATTGTAATAAAAAAGGATGCCCCTATGTCAGTGCATAAGTTCATCCCTCGGCATATGAGATTTCTCATGTTGTTTCCCATGATTTTTTCATTCGTTGCGATAAGGTAGCAGAGTGGTAACGCTAAAGCCTCGCGTACCGTCTACAATCACTGTTCCACCAGCGGAAGCGGCTCTCTCCTCCATCCCGAGAATGCCAAGCCCTTTTACAACCTTTTCTGCGCCGGTCCCATTGTCTGTAACCACTGCTTTAATGAATGTATTCAGCACCCGTACCTCTAGGGAAATCACTGTCGCCTTCGCATATTTGAGTGCATTCGTGACCGCTTCCGTCGCATTTTGCTGGATGATTTTCCACTGAATCGGTGTAATGACATCGATGTCCCCGTTAAAAGTAAGCGTGGCTGTCACTGTCTCTCTGGCAGACAACTCATCGACAAACAACCGGAGTCGATTGATTCCCAGCTCCTCCGGCCGTGGCTTCACATCCTTGAGTGTCACTCTGATTCGCTCCAGCCCTTCCTTCGATATTGCGATCGCATTGCGAAGTAACTCGGATGCCTTGTCCTGATCAGTCGCCATCAGCAGTCGTGACGCTTCCATCTGAATGAGCGCACCTGCCACTGCATGCCCCACATCATCGTGAATTTGTTGAGAAAGGCGATTGCGCTCCTCCAATTGAATCGTATAGGTTGACTGGCGGAAGTATTCGCTGCTCTCGTTCAAGGAGCGGGTCAAGCTTTGTAAATCCTCCCTCAGCTTCTCCCGTTCTGCCTCCAATCTACGAAGCTTATCAGTTAGCATGCTGCCACACCTATACAGCAAAAAGCTAAGAAAGGCCATTAGTAAATACAAGGGCATCCATTCAGGCAAAACGATGAACAAAGGCAACAGCATACCTCCAAAAACGACCACCCTCTGCTTACTCACCAAGAATACGATCTCCAAAATGTGGACGGGCAAGAGCAACACAAATAACGGGTCCAACACAAGTGTACTTGCTACCACGAACACGATGGATAGTCCCATAAATAATTGCTTATGATTCCTCTTTTTCACAATGAGAATAGTGAGATTACCAGCCAAATACAACAGGTACACAAGAATTTGCCACGGGTCCATTTCAGAAGTGGGGTGAACCAGAAAAGAAGTCACGATGATAAACCCGAGCACCGCTGCCTTATTCGCCATTGTCCATAACTCCATCGGTAGTAACCTCCTTTCAGTCAGACATGTTCGTTTCGCCCGTCAAATAATAGATGGCGATCTGCGTACGGTGTTCAAGCGCCGTTTTATTCAAGATGGAAGTAATGTAATTCGCAACGGTTCCCTCGGAAATAAACAGCTTCTTGGCGATTTCTTTGTTCGATAGCCCTTTGGCGATCTGCTTCATGACGTCGAGCTCCCGTTCCGTAAATAAGCTTTTGTCGATTTTGCTTTCGGTAGGGATGCCTGCTGTCGCTTTGGGAGATGGGGAAGTGGACACGGTATCCGCCGCGTTCCTCCCTGTATTCAGGTTCATTTTGATCTTATCCAGAACGACATCCTGCAGCACATGATGGTTGTTATAGACACTCTTGATGGCATCTCGGATGCGGTTGGGATCATTGTTTTTCAATAAATAACCGCGTGCCCCCGCTTGAATGGCTTCGAGGACAAATTCGTCATCGTCAAACGTGGTCAAAATGAGTGGTTTGACTGTAGTTTCCGTAGTCAGCACACGAGTCGCTTCCACTCCATTCATGTTCGGCATCCGAACGTCCAAAAGCGCGACGTCTACCTCGTTCTGTTTGCAAAACGTCACCGCCTCGACCCCATCCTCCACACTCCCGACTACTTCAAACTCCGCAAAGCTCGTCAGGATGATTTTCATGCCTTCCCGTATAAACGAATTGTCGTCTGCGATCAACACTTTGATTTTCAAAGCAGCTTGCCTCCCGTCGAACAGACCCTCGACCGCATAAAGAGCGGACGTATATTTTTTCCCAATATTACCACTGTCCTGCTTTGCTCCACAATTGTAGAATCTCGCCCCAATGGTTCTTACTTTCCGGTCACACATGGAAAAATTAACACTCCGAAAATATATAGACACCAATCATATGTGTCAGTATGATATATTACCTAAGCCCTCTTACCAACCTATCGGGCTAATTTTTTGAATGGAATACTCTATGGAGGGGAATTTGTGGAAACAGCACAACTAAATAAAACGGCTTGGAACACTGGGGCTTACCAAGCGTGGCTGAAACGCTTTGGAACCCCTGCTGAGGCAGCGGTCAAAATTCAAGAAGACCCCCAAAAGCGAATCGGCAAAGTATATGAGCACATGGGCGACATTCGCGGCAAAAAGATTATTAATTTACTTGGTTCAAATGGAAACAAAGCCGTTGCGCTCGCCTTGCTAGGTGCCGACGTGACTATCGCCGATTTTTCTTCTGAGAATGAGCAGTACGCCAAAGAACTGGCTGCATCCGCCGATGTTGACCTGACTTACATCGTTTCGGATGTATTGCAGCTCCCCCCAGATGTATTGTCTGGTGAGTATGATCTCGTTTTTATGGAATTCGGTATTCTTCATTACTTTTTGGACTTAACCGAATTATTCCAGGTGGTCAACTCGCTCCTGCGAAAAGGCGGCGTGCTCGTCCTCCAAGATTTCCATCCGGTATCTACAAAACTCATCTCCTCACGCGGAACGACTGCGAATATCCGCAAACATAAAGTAACAGGCGATTATTTCGATACCTCGCTTGAGGAAAAGGACATTGCTTTCTCCAAATTCCTCTCGAACGGCACAAATGTCGCTGAATCCAAAGTATTGTTGCGCAATTGGACATTAGGAGAAATTGTTACGGCCATTGCGAGCAAAGGGCTGTGCCTAAAAATGCTGGAAGAGCTACCGAATCTCTCCTCGGAGGTTTTTGATAAGGGAATCCCGAAAACCTTTACGATTATCGCCGAGAAATTATAACGAACATTTGCCATCATCTTATTACATTCCTACTACCGAACAGAGGAGGCTTTCCCTTCTCTTTTTCTTTTGTACACTTATAGACTGACGGTCAGTCATATGGTAATCTTTATCCAACCACTTACTGACAACCGAAGGAGGCGCCGATGAAAAGAATCGTGAAAGACCCCACAACACGGCGAGCAGAAATATTGGAAGCCGCCGGAGAGCTATTTCGAAATCAGGGTTATGTCCATACAACCGTGGATGCGATCATTCAAAAGGTTGGCGTAGCGAAAGGAACCTTTTATTACTACTTCAAATCGAAGGAAGAAATCCTTGAAGCATTTGTCCACTCCATGGTCGATACGCTTTGCGAAGAATATAAAAAAATCGCAGCTGACTCTACCTTACCCGTCATGGAAAAGGTGCGCCAGATGCTGCGCAGCCAAAGCTACCACCTCGATAAGCAAGCCGAATGGATGGAAAGCTTGCATCGCCCTGAAAACAGAGAGCTTCACGAGCGCCTGAACATCGCCATTATCTTAAAAATTGCTCCTGTTCTTGCGCAAGTCATTGAACAAGGAAATAAAGAAGCTGTCTTTCATGTCGAGAATACTTTGGAGACCGTTCAGTTTCTCCTCGCTGGCTCGCAATTTTTGTTGGAATCAGGCATTTTTCATTGGGAGAAAGAGGAGCAGACAAAACGTCTACAGGCCATGCAGATGATTATTGAACGTTCACTAGGAGCTGCCCCGGGGTCCTTCTCGTTTCTATAATGGATGAAAAGGAGGAAAGACATTGAACGCTCATGATAAAGCCTTTCGCAGATTTCTGATCATTTGGTCAGGGCAGTTGCTTTCTGCTATCGGTAGTGGACTTACCGCTTTTGCCTTGGGTGTCTTTGTTTTTCAGCAGACCCAATCTACCATGAGCTATTCATTCATCATTCTCTTCTCTTTTCTTCCCTCCTTCCTTTTACTCCCCTTTAGCGGGGTGCTGGCAGACAGATTTGACCGCAAGAAAATGATGATCATTGGCGATATTGGCTCCATAGCTGGTATCTTGTTCATCTTTCTTGTCATGCTCTCCGGGCGTATGGAATTATGGCACATCTATTTGGGGGTCGGCATCAGCTCGATCTCTGCCGCTATCCTAAACCCAGCCTATAAAGCAGCCGTCTCCGATCTGGTTTCGGAAGAGATGTACTCACAGGCAAGCGGGCTCATCCAACTGGCAAGCTCCGCTCAATATCTTATTTCTCCACTGATTGCAGGGCTTCTTCTCAGTACTTTTGATATCCAGCTCGTCTTACTTATCGATATGATGACCTTCCTTTTAGCTGTCGGCGCCGTGCTGATGATTATGAAACACGATACCACTCCCCAGAAACATGAAAGACAAAGCTTTTTTCGCGAAATGTCTGAAGCCTTCCGCTATCTCCTTTCAAAGAAAGGCGTTTTCTTGTTCGTTCTGTTAATGTCTGTCGTGTGCTTTTACATCGGGCTGCTGCAATCGCTTTTTGGGCCTATGATGCTGACATTAACCGATTCCAAGACGCTCGGTATCGCCCTCTCTGTATCTGCATCGGGTATGCTCGTCAGCAGCCTGTTGATCGGACTCTTCGGTATGGGAAAGAGAAAGGTATTCATGCTGTCCTTCTCTCTCGTACTTGCTGGCTTGTTTTACGCCTTGATGGGTGTGTTTACTTCCGTTTGGATAATTATGGTTTTTGGCTTCCTCTTTTTCATCACGCTTCCCTTTGTGAACACCAGCCTCGAGGTTCTCATCCGAACGAATGTAGAAAATGAACGACAAGGCAGAGTGTGGTCGATGATCACGGCTATTTCACAAATCGGGTTCGTGCTGGCATTTGGGTTGGCAGGATTTTTGGCGGACCATGTATTCAATCCGTTATTTGATCCAGATCGATTGCTGGGTCAAACGGTCGGTCAGGTCATCGGAACGGGGGCGGGCCGAGGAATTGGCTTTCTGTTTGTCCTCTCTGGCGTACTTGTGGCGCTACTGGGAATCGTAATCGGGCGTGTGAGGAAAATACGGAATTTGGAAGGAATAACACTGAAAGGTAAACATTTGTAAAAATAAAAATATTTCCTCAAAAACTATGCAACCTATTCATATTTTCCTCCGTCTTGAATGTCGAGTTCATGAGACTTACACCTAGAAGGAGGAAGATTCAAATGAAAAAAGCAATATCTACTTCGTTGGTTGCTATTCTGCTCGCAACCAGTGTACCTGCTGCTCTGGCGGCTAACCTGGAGAGCAAAGGAAATGGGAAAGGCAAGCCCGAAGTAAAGGCAGAAGCAAAAGATAAATCGAAAGAAACTTCTGTCAAAGAATCTGATACCGATACAGATAGCGACGATGAGAACTCAACCGAAGCTAGCACAGAAACCAACATCAAAGACGTAAAGTTGAAAAAACAGCTAATCGAGCTTCGCCAAGAGCTCAAGCATACGGCTGAAATCACGGAAGATCAAAAAGCGAAATACGAGCACCTGGTAGCTGATCTGGAAAAAACCACTGACAAGCATGGAGCTTTGGACGTACAGCTTGAGCTTCTTCAGCGCACGTACCAAAAAGGAGACCACACACCCTTCCAAAAGCTTGGAGAACTCCTTGAGGATACAGGCTCGACAGAAGTGAAAGCATTCGTAGATGGAAAACAGGTAAAAGCGGATGTAGCACCGTTTGTAAAGGGTGGAAGAGCTTTGGTGCCTGTGCGTGCGATCAGCTCCGCATTGAAAGCGGAAGTGAACTGGAAGCCAGAGACTCGTAGCGTAGAAATTACGCGTGGCGAAAAATCTATCACGCTGTACCTCGATAAAAAAGAAGCAACTGTAGACGGGAAAACCATCTCTCTGGACACTGCACCTGTCCTGAAAAATGGACGTGTCTTCCTGCCTCTGCGCTTCATCAGTGAACAGCTGAACGCGGAAGTAAAATGGCAAGAAGAAGGCAAAATCGTCATCATTGACGACCTTCAAGCCCCTAAAGAATCCGAGCAGGATACAGACGCCAACGATACATCTACAAAGTAATCCAACAAGAAGTCTTCATTTGGCATAGAAAAAAGATAGTGGTTCTCATTAGCTCCTCTTGGCTATGAGATCCGCTATCTTTTTTATGTTTACCTTTACTTTTGCCCATCAGTTTGTGGGGGATAGCGGCATTCGTCATTTTTCAACGCCTGAAAACAAGCATTTTTCCCCTATAGTTCGTCCAGTCATGTCCAAGCGGCATTCATAAAATATGGTATGAACACGAAGGAGGTGGATGTATGTCTTGTGGTTGTAAGGATCGAGAAAAAAAACACGGGATTGAAAGCGATTGTGATACAGACTTAGACAGGGATTTCGATAGAGACGTGGACGAAGATTTTGAACGCGACCATGATCGTTGTGGTTGTCGCCGCCGCCGTCGTCGTCGCTGCCGGTTTTGTTCCTTCTTCCGTCGCAGGCGTCGCCGCTGTCGTTTTTGTTTCTTCTTCCGTCGCAGGCGTCGCCGCCGTTGTTAGTAGTGAAGTTTTAAAGATGAACGAAACGTCCGAATCATTTGACCCGGACGTTTTGCTTTTTCTACGCTCCAAACCTCTGGCGGTACCCGCATCTTCTACATAATTCCTCGACAGCTTCCCTGCGAGAGAATCCCTCAATCAGATTATTGGCCCGCTCGCCATCCACAATGTCAGTAAACGAGGTCTGATTGATGTTCCCTAGATTAATAACCCCTTCCCCATCGAGACAACACGGCACAACGGTTCCATTTTCGAGAATCGCCGCTTGTGTGCGCAGTCCATGGCAAAAGCCTTTTCCGTCATCTTCAGGCGCTGTTAGACTCGGCCACTGGAATTCGTAATCTTGGTTCAAATAAACGCGGTCATCGATTTTTACCCCACTGCCTGCCACTACTTTCTCTTCAATTCGAAAGTCCAGCCCAAACTCTTTCTCAATTACTTCGAGCGTCTGGCGGTTTCTACTCTTTTGAATGTTCGTAGCGTTATCCTGTGTCAAATTCCACAGACGGAAAGAAAAAATCACCTGATGCTCCTGCGCTTCCCGAACAAATGAAAGAATTTCGCGCAAATAACCTTCACGGTCGGTTGAGCCGATATGTCCGTCAAAGCTGTGAAGTGAGAAGTTCATTTGTCGAAGCGCAGGCTTGCCCAGCAATTTATGCCGATTTTTCGCAATGAGCGTACCATTCGTGGTGATATTGACCTTGAAGCCTTTCTCATGACTGATATCGAGCAGCTCATCAATTTTGGGATGCAGAAGCGGTTCCCCTTTGACGTGCAGGTAAATGTAATCAGTATGCGGTTTGATCTCATCCAGCCTTTTCGCAAAGTCTTCTACTTTAATAAAACTTTTACCGCGTTCCGTTGGCGGACAAAAGGTACAGGCGAGATTGCAAACGCTGGTGATTTCTATATAGACTTTTTTAAAGTTTTTCAAGATGTTTTCCCCATTCCAGATGCCTATGATTGATCATACCCATCATAGTAACATAGGAGGGCTTTTACAGGTAACGGTGTATTCTGGTGGTTTGGACGAAATCTCACGTTCCTTTTTCATAGTCCTCTTTCAGCATTCCGTAAATCTCCAGATCCACAATCCCTTTGCCCGACCACAGCGTTGCTTGTCTAAGCGTTCCTTCCTTCATGAAGCCATTCTTCAACAATACTTTTTTAGAGGTCTCATTCTGAGGCATTACTTCCGCCTGTATTCTGTTGACGTTGACATCCATGAACAAAAAGTGGAGCAATAGGCTTACTGCTTCTGTCGCAACCCCTTTTCCCCAATGTGCTTCGGACAAGAAGTAGCCGATCGTCACCATGTTTACCTTTTGATGAAAGTCGAAAGCTTCCATAATACCAAGCAAGTGATCGGGGTTATCATTGGCGAATATCCCCCATTTGATCTTGGATTTTTTCAAATAGTCTCTCTCAAAATGCCCGATCATGCTTTTCACTGTCGCTTTATTATGCTTGGGGATAATCCCGCAGTATGTAAATACATGGTCATTGCTGTAGATTTCAAATACTTCGTCCAAATGCTGCTCTTCGATTTTCTTCAAGGTGAACCGATCTGATTCTAGAATGGGAAACTGGTTAAACAGTACGTCAACGTTCATGATTTCAGCTCCATCTTTTGATATTCTCTACCTTCTTAATTTTTCCAACAGGGCTCTTTTTCCTTCTTATCCACCTAATAGAAAAAAGGTATGGAAGCTCGCCTCCATACCCGCGTCATTCATTTCAAGAATAGTAGATAAACAGCCATAATCCCTGAATCTGCAAGGACATGACTGACGATTGAACCCATCAGTGAGTTGCTCTTGTCTCGCATATATCCCCAAATCATTCCCGCCAAAAAGACTGGCAAAATCATCGCGATATTATACGGCCAGCTAAACAAAGGAATGATGGAGAGGAAATGATACAGGCTGTAAAACAATGACGTCAGCAAAATCATGGTTCGCTTTGTTCGTCTTCCTTCCAGCTTTTTGAATAAATATCCTCTCCAGTAGATTTCCTCAAGAAACGGATTGATCACGAGCAAAACAAGGATGAGCCAAACGACAAGATTGCCTGAGAAATCCCATTGTACCAATAAATTTTGCAGATCATCCTTATCAAACAAAAAGCTGTGAAAGAAATATCCTGCAACAATCATGGTGAAAAAGAAAAGAAGTCCAGTCCAAATGCCGTGATACATATTGAGGCGGTTGATTCCCAATCCCATTTGCCTGAATGTGTCCCGCCATGTGTTTCCTTTCAAAATGATCATGTCTACAAACGGAACCGCAAACAGCCACCCGTAAAACAGCAAAAACGTGACTGGGACGCTACTCATGACTTGTAATCCCAAAAAGATCATGATCGTTGGCCCTAGAAATAACAGAAAATGCTTCATCGTATCCCCACCAAATCATGGCTTGTTTTAACTATCAAGATTGTAGCGAGGAAGACTAAAAGCGAGTAGTACCAACTTCGCGTAGTACCCAAAAAACGAGGGCATGGATCACTCCAGCCCTCGTCCTTATTTTTACCCACTCACCTAAATGAGCATCCCTGCAATCGCCGCGCTCAACAGATTCGCCAAGGTTGCTGCAACTACAGCACGCAAGCCCATCTTCGCAAGGTTTGATCTTCTTGACGGAGCAAATCCACCCAAGCCGCCAATGACCATAGCCAGCGCAGCCAGATTGGCAAAGCCGCAAAGGGCGAAGCTTATGATCACCACACTTTTTTGCGACAAATTCGCAATCTCAGGTGCAAAAGCCGTGTACGCGACAAATTCGTTGAGGACAATCTTTGGCCCGATGAAAGAACCAGCCTTTAGCCCTTCCTCCCATGGAACCCCGATCATGGGGCTATCCCTTCCGGACGGCCTCCATGTATGACGGCTGAAACCCCTTTGGTCAAGGTAGGTGCCTGAAGCTCCATCCGAAATACATTCAGGGCCTGTCTTTTCCTATCCTCCGCGCAAATATAGATCACGCATTCCATGCCAAACATCGTGGAAACTGTCGGTGGAAACTCCATATTTTCGACTATTCCGAACCTGATAGCAGCATCTTATATTGGTACTTTTTACAAAACAAATATTTTATCTTCATATTTTCCCAATATAGTTCGGGTAGTCTAACAAAAGCGGTTTACTACGTCGTTTTTTCATTCGGAGGGATATGATGAAGATTCATTTTCAAAAGAAAAGCTTGCTGATCGCAACAATCACGGCTCTATCCTTAATCGGAACACAAGGGGCAGGTGCAACTCAAAATGTAACGGAAGCACCCGTTGTAGCCGAAATTCATGAGTGGAAGAATCCTCCTGTTCTCGCTGAAGGTATTAAAGAAGGCGGTTTCTCCGGTCTCGTGCATCTCCCTAATGATCCTCCTTCTATCTTTTATACATTGGCTGACCGTGGACCAAATGGGCAATACGGCAAGGACGAGCTGCGTACGTTCCCTGACCAAAACTACACACCACGCTTGTACAAAATCAAAGTAGAGAACGGAAACATTCATGTTTTGGAAACCATCAAGCTGCATTTGCCACAGGGCAAAATCGATGTTTTTACGAAGACTGCCTATATCAGTGGATTGCCGAACCTCGCTGGCCCTGATGAAGTTCCCTACGATGCGACAGGAACAAAAAAGATTAGTTACGATCCAGACGGTTTGGATTTGGAAGGCATCGCTTACAACCCGGTGGACGATACGTTTTGGTTATCCGACGAATACCGCCCATCCATCATTCAAGTAAAGCGTGACGGCACGATCCTGGGCCGCTATGTACCAAAAGGCTCCAAAGAAGCCTTGGTTGCCGCAGGTGCAAAGATGGAGATTTTTGATACTTTGCCAGCCGTCTATTCCAAACGCATTGCAAACCGTGGCTTCGAAGGTGTCACCATCTCGCCAGACGGCAAGTTCTTGTATACTTCCATCCAAAGCCCGATGGCACTCCCTGATAAAAAGACAGGCGAAGCATCCCGTAATCTGCGTATTTTAAAGATGGATCTCGCTACCAAAAAAATCGTAGGCGAGTACATGTACATCGCAGAGAACGCGAAAGACTTCGTAAAAGTGAAACAGAAAGACGTCGTCATCAGCGACTTGGCAGCACTCAGTCAGGATGTTTTACTGATTGACGAGCGAGACAAAAATGCCGGTACAAACGCACAAATTAAGCGAATTTACAAAGCAGATTTTTCGAAAGCAACCAATTTACTCGGTACACCAACAAGTGAGCATGACTTCGAAAAACTCACCGTCGCCCAAGTGAAAGAAAAAGGAATTGTGCCTGTTTCCAAGGAATTGCTGGTGGATGTAACCAAGCTGAATTATCCGCATGAAAAGCTGGAAGGACTAGCGATTGTGGATAAAAATACGATTGCCATTGTGAATGACAACGATTTCGGCGTTGAAGGCTATGATGAGAAGGGCAAGATTAAAATCAACAGCAATCCAACGCAGATGTATGTGATTAAAGTGGGTAAGGATTTGAAATAAGAAGGAAAAGCCTCGTGGATGGATTCGTATCCACGAGGCTTTTCATTGTCTTTCGTATTCTCATTAATACAGCTTTGATAAAAATTCAGTAAATGTAGAGGCCATTGGAGTAATTCCCTCTCGTTGCCATTCTTCTAGTGATTTTTCTTCTAGTTGCTCTTTAGTCAGGTCTTTCTCTGTAAACATGAATTCGTGGTCTACGAAAACAATGATTGGTTCAGCATGTTTTCCTTTACTATAATCAAAGCAAATGTTACCACCACCAGCATCGTATCCAATAGGAATCAATCCATCAGGTACATAATCCTTAACATCCTCGAATGCTGTTAAAATATAGTAACTACCAACCTTACTGCTAAGGCTATAGAATGTATTAAATACTTTACCTTCTACATCTCCATAATCAAAACCACATGGAACCGGACATCCCTCATGATTTTCAAGCATGCACTCTACAAAATCTTTGGGAAATCGTACGCCTAAGGCAGCTTCTACTTCTTCGATATCTCTGATGTCTATTTTCTCTGTGCAGCTTTCAAATGTTACATGCTTTGGAATTGTCATGTCATTGCTCCCTGTTAATAATTTCGCTCTTTTTTACTAATATCGGTAATTTTTACATTTTGTTGAGATAAAAAAGGAAGGGGCTTGATCCCCCTCCCTTCTCCACTCATTCCATCTCTACTGCTCTTTCTATAACGACGCCCAGGTGTTTTCCAGCCACTGATCAAAATCAGCACCTTTTTCTCCCTCGTACGTATCATAGATATCGCTTCTCATTTTTTGCAGTTTCTCTTTGAATTCTTCGAATGTATGATCTTTTGGCAAGCTCTTTTTAATTCTTACCAAGGCTTTCGTTGCGCCTTTGATCAAGTCACCTTTTTTCTGAGCAGGTAATCGAACACCTTCCCCAAATGCTTTCAGTTTTTGAAAAGCAGCCTCTTGCACTTTGTATACCGTATCGTTTTCCATGATTCTCGTCAGTAATCTCATTGTTTCATCATGCTTCCACTGACCCAATTCTTCAACAGCCTCTAAACGCTCTCTCCAATTAGATGTTCGATTGGCTGCTTTTTTTAATTCCTCAAAATTCGGAGGAAACTCATTTTTGATTACAATATTATTCATCAAATCTATCTCCTTCTGACTATCATCCTTCTATTATGGCACTACATCATATGAATAACACCCCCTACTCACATATAAATTCCTCGGAAAAAGTGTGGAGAGCGAAAAATTTATAGTAAAAAAGCTTCTTGCCGCTCATGATGATGAGGCAAGAAGCTTTTCATTTTTAATTCGGCACGGAATACAAAGACATGATACATCTTGCAGCTTCTTGGTATCCGCCAGCGTTACGGAAAGAGTCCCCTACTTGTATTGCGTGCTGTTTATAGGTCGATTCGTTCAACACTTGCAGCAAAGCATCCTTCAATGCTGTCGGTGTGAGCTTTCCCCTATCTAACATAATACCCGCTCCCAGCTCCTCCACCCGCTTTGCCACAATCGGCTGATCGGAGCTTAATGGAATCATGACGAGGGGCACATAAAAATAGAGAGCCTCACTCGTACTGTTCATACCAGCATGTGTAATAAAAGCATCGGCCTGCTGGAGCACTTCCAGTTGCGGAACGTACGGCTCAATGATGAAGTTGGGTGGAATATTTTCTCCAAGAGACTCCAGCTCCGTTTCTCTTCCGCAAGATAGTACGAATTGAGCCGGAATATCTTGAAAGGCTGCAAAGCACAGTTTGTACAATTCCACATCTTTGGTCAAAATACTGCCCATGGAAATGTACACGACCTTATCGTATGAAGCACGTAGCTTTTCAAACGGAAACGGAGGAGAATCAGGCCGCGAAGTAATCGACGGTCCTGTAAAAATGTAGCTATCGTCCAGCTTGTCAGCATCTGGCTGGAATTCACGACTGGTAAAGACAATCTTCATGTCTCCATACTGACGGGTAATATCCTCAATGGCAGGGACGGCTACGTTGCATACACGGGCGATGCTCTGTGCAGTCTGCGTCACTCGTTCATAAAGTGCATCCACATCGACATCATCACTTGCCTCAAGCACTTCGACAATTTGGCTGAGCGGTTCAGCAAAGGCGAAATTGGTCACGGAGCAGATCGTCGGGATTCCTAGCTTCTCCCCTAAAATCGCCCCTCCCCACCCAAACAAGGAGTCAAAAATCAGGTAATCAAATGATTCGTTTTCGATCTGCCTGAGAATCTCGGGAATGTGGGGTTCAATAATACCTCGCAGCATAAAATCGTTGAAATGAAAAGGGTGTCTGAATTCTGTTGGGTTAAAACCTAAATCACGAGATACTTGTTCATCCTTTTGATAAGCGCGGAATTGCGCCCCAGTCTGGGCAAGCCTATCCCGATATTCTTCTGAACACATATAGACGACTTCTTCTCCGTTGTCGACTAGCTGCTTCACTAAACCCAATGTAGGATTCACGTGACCATCTGCTGGAATCGTAACATACAATACGCGTGCCACTCACTCCACCTCCAAAAGAATATCTAATTAGTAAATGTTTCCATTTTATTATAGGTCAGATGGTTGGTAAAAATGGTTAAAATCCAAATATTTCATAATTTGTTCAATATTTTATATGAAGATGTTTAGTATTGTACATAAACCCTTATATGCCAAATGATTTCAGGAACCGGCTTGTACACCCAAGAGTTTTTTAAACGCAAAAATCCCTCCAGCCATCATTTCTCCATGTGAAGGGATTTCCATCCATATTATTTAATTAACAAAGCCCCGAAAGCCCGGTCCTACAAGGAGTTTAACTTCTTTACTTTTTTAAGATATTTAAAATACTCCTCTCGAAGCGGGTGCTTTTTACTCAACCACGGTTTGCTATCTTCCCCTGTGTAGTGAATAATGGCCGGATCTATTCGCAGGTTGCTTTTATAAAGATGCTTGGACTGATAATTCCACTTTGTGTCAAGTTGAAGCCAATTATCATGAAGAATCGCATTCATCGGATCTTGACTGGGATAACGAATAATCCCTTGGTTCTTTTTCATGTAATCCATAATCTTTTTTGTGATGTTATGCTCTCTCCATTTTTTCAAATTCATGACTAATACTCCTGCATTAAAGTAATCACAGTCATCCGGAATAGCCAGATCGGCATGTCTCAGCTTGTTTAATCCTTGCCAAGAATCCATCACCGCTGCAAGGTAATATTGATCAACCTTTGTGTTCCATAATGGAGTGATGTCTTTTTTAATAACGATATCACTGTCCAAATAAATCACTTTTTCAACTTCTTTGTCCAGCAGGTCTGGAATAGAAATTCGATGATAGGTTTCCTGCGTTAGATGATCACGGACGAGGAATCCATCATATAGGGTCGGATCAATAGTGACATATTTAATTTGAGCATGGAATCGTTTCACAGTTTTCGTTAAGATGGATTTATTTTCCCCAGAGACCTGACTGTCAATAACGTGAACGATGACTGGGTTTTTCGAAACCTTATTTTCAAAAAGGGAATATAACATGACTGCGAGATGTATAGCAAAACCATCATTAACGGCTGTTACAATATGAATCGTGCCCACTATTCTCCCACCCCATATCCTAATTGAGCTATATATACACACTATTCATGGACATCGTTGGTTTGTGTGATGAAAATACCTAATTATTTCTAGATGGGAGCACAATTCACAGCTGCACCCCTCCGCTGATGCCGCTTTTTTCTGTGTTCGATCAGAAAACCGTTATACGACTAGAGCATGTTCCATCCATCCCCATAAAATATATAAGCTGTAAGAGCGACTCGAATTCGGCAATGACCTTATCCCATAAGTGGCGGTATGAGGGTAATTTGTCCAAGCTTCAGACTAGGCACAAAGAAAGTACCTATTTAAAAGGGTGATGAAATATGATCTCCTTTGTGGTTGGCAGAGGGATGGGCCATCTCGGTAGATGCATTAGCATATCGGAAAAATTGCAGCAGCACCATCTTCCTATTCACGTGTTTGCTTTTCGTGAAACACATGGCTATTTATCGAAAAACCTGCACAATGACATCCAATTGAAAGCCTTTAAATCCAAAAAATTCGAGGATGGTAAGCAAACCACACTATTAATAAATGATTGGCGCTCCGATGTGCCTCGATTTCGCAGTGAGGGGAAAGTCGGTGGAAACACAAAGCTCGTGACCCTCTACCACAGTGACTTTATTATCGGTACTAATGATTCAGCTCCGATGCGGGAATACAAAAATCGCATTGTAGAAATCGCCAATCAATCCGATATCTTTTTGCACATGAACCTTATACCGCCTAAGCAGACCCATCCGCAAATGAACTGCATTTATATCCCTATTCCTTTAATCACCAGGGAAATCAGCCAATCCCCTCAAGAAGTGCGACGCATGTTAGGCCTTCAGCAGAACGAGCCGTTTATTCTGGTTCACATGGGCGGCGGACTCGCTAACCGTTATGAACAGATCGTGAAGTGGTATGATCAAATAAACTCACTTGCTGGCCGCTATCGATTTGTTGTCGCTGGGCAATTGGCAGATGAAGATTACCAGTTCGATGAAAGGATCATCAAAGCCCCGCTCATTCCGAATGGCAAAAATCTTGTACAGGCGGCCAGTCTGGTCATTAGCAAACCGGGCATGGGCATTTTAGGAGATTGCATCTCTACAGGAACCCCATTGCTTTTCCTTCCGCCGGATGATGCAGAACGCGAGCAAAAAATAGATATGCTAAGAGAAATAGTCAACAGTGATAAGGTATCGATCCAGGAACCGGAAGAGATTGTACCAAAGATTGAGTATGTGTTAGCAAATAAAGAGGTCATTCAAAAAAGATTTAGCCTTATCCCTACCAACGGCGCTGAGGTCGCAAGCAAAATTATCGAAATGGCATACCGGATCCCGCTATCGAAATTGGCAAAAAGACAGGAAGACCTCCTGCGCTTGACGCCGTATAGCTCCTTTGGACATAAGGGCAGATGACTTTGAAGCAAACAAGGAGGACTGTCTTAGGTAGAAGAGCAATTTCTACTTAAGACAGTCCTCTTACTTGCGCGTTATTCTGTAATCACTTACGTACACTTCATTCGCTAGCTCTCTGCCCATTGCTTAAAAAACGAAAGTATTTCATTCAGGTTTTTCGGACCACCAAATGCCTCAAAACATCCGTCTTTCAATCTGCAATGTACCCAATCATTCTCGGTTCTTTCTACAACATAAAATAACCGGGAAATATGTCCACCGATTAGTATTTCTCTATAGACCGATTTGAAGCGTAACATATTCGCTTCATCTACAATATGATGTGCCTAGAACAATCTAAAGAGGTGAACCGATGGCAGTCGTAAAAGCCAGGAGCAGTGATATTGACATGTTGGCAAGGTTGCTTCGAGCCGAAGCTGTAGGTGAAGGCGAAATGGGTATGCTCCTTGTGGGGAATGTTGGAATCAATCGAATAAGAGCGAATTGCTCCGATTTTAAAGGACTACGGACAATTCCTCAAATGATCAACCAGCCGCATGCGTTTGAAGCTCTGCAACATGGTATGTTCTACCAAAGGTCTAGAGATAAAGAACGCCGTCTGGCGCGACGGGCTGTGAATGGGGAGCGCCATTGGCCTGGCAAATTCTCCCTCTGGTATTTTCGTCCGGGAACAGCGCAAAATCCCCTGCCTTGTCCGCCAACCTGGTATAATCAGCCGAACGTGGGAAGATACAGGCTTCATTGTTTTTATGAGCCGACCGCGAAAGAATGTCAAAATGTATATAATACTTTTTAGTGTTATGGACGAAAATAGCCCAGACATTACACTGCCCCATGCGAAGAAAGGGGCAGTTTTTTTTATATGCTCGTGCGGACCATTATAAATATTGGCTATGTGGTCTGCCCAATCATTGTTTTTCGGTTGAACATACAATGTTGAGAATTCATTGTAAAAGGAGTGATTTTTAATGGCATTTAGACCGCCTCTAGGGCCACCTCCGGGCCAGCCGCCAGGAACACAGCAAGTACCACAGCCGCTAACTCCTCCTCCGTCGTTCATCCCTCCACAACCCGCTCCCTTTAGAATTGATCCAGGGGCAATTGAAGGTTGTTTGTTCCGTTTTACGTATCTTTGGCTTGCAAATGGAGAGCAGTTCTGGTTTTTCCCCGTTTTTGTAGGTTCTAGATCAATTGCAGGCTTTAGATGGACGGGGAGGACTTGGAGACGAACTGGATTTGATTTACGGTTAATTATTGCATTTACATGCTAAGGCGCAACTCTCTTCTCCTTTGCACCGATTCGATGCACAAGATACGCAGCCTTTGAATTTAGGAGCACAAGCCCCAAATAGATTCAGCCTGCGCGCGATTTCATGGGCTGCACGATCTTTGTCGTTAATGTGCAGCCTATTTATGCTGCGTACAATAATTGAAACTTTTGTAATCTCTCTGGCCTTCACTCTCGTTTCATACGATTCATCAACCCTTTATCTCCATAACTAATTCAAATCAAGCTCCCAATCGTACATGTAGAGATGACCGTAACTACTCACCCATATTGCCGTTCTAATCGAACGGTATTTTTTTGTACGCTATTTGTTAAATTGCTTCCTTGAACGGGATTAGAAAACGTAAGAAGTCGCGAATTCCATTTGGTATAATTTGGGGATGTAGGGATGGTAAAGGTATATGAGCGAATCTGTCTTTCGTTACATAGAGCTACTTGAAATTGCTGGAGTCAGCAACTTTGGTAGAGATATTTTTACAGTATGAACAAGCTGTAAGATTTGCCCCACCATATACTTTTTTTGGTTAAATCTAATGGTTTTTTCAGAAACTACCGATATAGTTAGTATTCCGGAAAATATTTACTGTGAGCATATCTAATTGAAGTTATGCTTACATCTTAAAGGAGGATACATTATGAGGATTCGAAATCATACTAGATTTTTAAAAGTACTCGCTAGTTTATCTGTTATTTTCGCTACTGTAAATTATCCAGTTATCTCCTTTGCCGAAGCGGTTGATTCTAGTGAAGTCAGTGAAACAAGTAACGCCGATGACATTAATTCCGGTATAGCAGACTTGGACTATGATAATGACGAAGTTTTAGCAGTAAGTGGAGATGAGATAGATAGTTTTGTTCCAAAAGAAGCACTCAACCCACATGGTAAGTTTATCGTCGTAGAACGCAAGAAAAAGTCACTTTCCACTTCTCCAGTAGATATTTCCATTATTGATTCTATGGCTAATCGCACGTACCCGGGTGCATTACAACTTGCCAATCAAGCTTTTGCAGAAAATAAACCGAGTGTATTACTGGTACCAAGAAAACCTTTGACGATTAGTATTGATTTACCAGGTTTGAAAAAAGAAAACTCCATTACTGTGGATAATCCAACATACGGGAATGTGTCTGGAGCAGTAGATGAGCTTGTATCTAAATGGAGCGATGAGTATTCAGCAACACATACTTTACCTGCACGATTGCAGTATGCAGAATCAATGGTTTATAGCAAATCTCAAATCGGAAGTGCTCTGAATGTTAACGCGAAATATCTTGATTCTACATTAGGAATTGACTTTAATGCGATTGCTAATGGAGAGAAAAAAGTAATGGTCGCGGCCTATAAACAAATATTTTATACGGTAAATGCGGAGCTGCCTAACGATCCATCCGATCTTTTTGATGATAGTGTTACTTTTAAAGATTTGAAACGCAAAGGGGTAAGTGATCAATCCCCACCTGTTATGGTATCCAATGTCGCATATGGTAGAACCATTTATGTGAAATTAGAAACAACCTCTAAGAGCAAAGACGTAAAAGCAGCATTTAAAGCCTTGCTTCAGAATACTGCCAATGTAGAAACGAATGCCGAGTACAAGGATATTTTTGAAGACAGTTCCTTTACAGCTGTAGTATTAGGCGGAGATTCACAAGAGCATAACAAGGTCGTTACAAAAGACTTTAGTGAAATCCGGAATATCATCAAAGATAATGCGGAATTTAGCCTGAAGAACCCAGCATATCCAATCTCCTATACCAGTGTTTTCTTAAAAGACAATGCCATTGCTGCCGTTCATAACAATACAGATTATATTGAGACTACCGCTACTGAATATTCGAAAGGTAAAATATCGCTTGGCCATTATGGCTGGTATGTCGCTCAATTTGATGTATCGTGGGATGAAGTTTCCTATGATAAAAATGGGGAAGAAGTACTCACACATAAAACGTGGGAAGGAAGCAACCAAGATAGAACAGCTCCTTTCACTACAGTGATTCCTCTGCCACCTAATGCAAAAAACATAAGGATTTTTGCGAAAGAATGTACCGGCCTTGCTTGGGAATGGTGGAGAACCGTTATTGATGAGTACAACATTCCATTATCGAGTGAAATTAAGGTTGAAATTGGCGGAACGACATTAAACCCAACGGGTGGTATTACATTTAAGTAGTTGTGAAGAGAAACGGCTGAAATCCTTTTTATCGAGGACTTCAGCCGTTTCTCTTTTTCTTATTCCTAAACAGTCCTAACACCGTTTTGTGCCGCAAATGTAAGTCACATTTCATCTCACAAAATATTTCATTATTTCGAAACGAACAGGGAGGGTAACAGTTGCATCATTTCATTCACATGCGGTGATTCTCCAAACATCAGATGCTTGTTCCAATCTTCCGTGCCAAGTTCCCTATCACCCATTTTGATAAAACACAAACCTCTCCGATAGTAAATATCTTGTTCGTCTGCATCAGAAAACGCTAAGGCCTCTGTATAATCGGAAATGGATAATTGCCACTCCTCCTGTGCTTCATAGACCCAAGCACGGTTGTAAAGGACGGTTGCATTTTTCTCTAGTGCCATAGCTTCAGTTAGATCAGCTATGGCCCTGTCATACTCCCCCATCTCATAGTACAGGACAGCCCTATTTGTCCAAGCGGCCATCATTTCCTTATCCTTGTTTAGGGCAGCGGTAAACGTTTTTAGTGCTTGATCATTATTGCCATCCGACATTTCAATTAAACCTAGTGTACACAGGAGCCGCGCATGATCAGGCTCTATTTCTAAACCGAATTCAGCATCTTTTCGGGCCATTTCGAATTTCTCCACTTGATACAATAATGTAGCTCTGTTAAGTAATCCATCAAGATTTTCGGGGTCTATATCAAGCAAGTAGTCATAGTCCGCCATTGCTTTCTCCACATCTCCAAGACGATTGAAGGCAGTAGCTCGATTGAAATAAACCTCTGGAAACGGAGGACTAAGCTTTATCGCTTGGTTATAATCTTCAATGGCTTCATCCAGTCGCCCCATTCGGCTATAAAGGTTTCCACGATCAAAGTAATATTCTGGATAATTGGAATCAATCTGTATCACTTGGCTAAATGTTTCGGCTGCTTCTTCAAACCTTTTTAAAGCTACATAAATCAGCCCTTTATTATGAAGCAACACCGAGCGATGCAACATATGTTCATCAGGAGCAAGATCCTGATTTAACCTTTGCCATCCTTCCGTAACCAATCGAAGCGCTTCTTCAGGATTATCCATATGTAACTCTACTAAAGCCAAACCATTTTGGTTAAATACTTGTTGAAATGCACGTTCTTTTTCATCTTCAATCCATTCTGCCAAATCAATGGCTTTTTGTATCCATTCTCTCGCCTTCTCGTGTTCTCGTTCCCGGTGATGCCTCGTATAGTACATCGAAAATCCATATGAAATTTGCATATGAACTCTAAAATCATCAGTGTTTGCGTACACTTCTCCTAAAAGCGTCGGTATATCATCAGTTTCACCCAATGCAGCCAGAGACGTAGCCATTTTCATTGTAAAATACCGGCTATTATCAAATTCGCTGCTCCAATTCATCAATTTCCGGCCACGTAGGCTCATATCGATAGTCGCATCGTAAAAACCCATGTTAATGCTATAACTAACTGCTTTAAACAACGCTTCGCTTGCTGATTTCTCAGAAGTGCCGCGCTCCAGATGAAACGGAATGGCGCCTAAGTGCAGTGACCACTGCTCTTCTTTTCTAAGAGCTTCTGCCCGCTCTTCGTGAAGGCTCTGACGAATTTCAATAGGAGTTGCTTCATAGGCGAGCAATTCCTGCTCACAATCTGATGTGCAGTCAGAAAATATGTATCGTTTCGTTAGCTCAAGTCGCTGTTCGTCAGATAGATTTACTATCCCCCTATCTTGTTCGATGTCAGAAAGAATAGTAGTAGGCTCCGTATACGTTTGTAACGCCTTTTTCAGGGCTTCCTTTTCCGCTATTTCACTTGAACTTACGATCACCTGAATCAGGTCAGACTTCGCACGACGCAGAAGTGTACTTATAAATTCTGCATCAAGTTGATCACAGGCCTGCACATTTTCAAAAACCAGGGTCAGTTTTCCCATTCGTTCCCGATTCGCTAATGCCAATAAAAGATCGATCAAACCATTCGACATGCGAAGTGTACGCAATTTCGAATAATAACGTGTTCTCTCTTTCGGAATAGCAAGAGAGGTAAGTGTTTCTACACTAACAGGAATGACTGCTTTCAGTTCTGGTGCTATGGATAAGATCTCGATGCAGTGTGATAAAATCAGGTCTGGCCATTTCGAATAAGCTTCTGGAATAATCTGGCGCAGAAGGTCACCAGTACCTGTATAGGGTCCTCGGAGATTGCAATGACAATTGCTAACATAACATGTGGAGTATTGCTCTTCGAAGTACTTCTTTTCTCGGTCGCTGCGTCGAGATCCAATCAGCCATTGGTGTGTCATCGATTGTTTCATTTCGACTCATCCCCTCTGTTCCAATGATAAATTCCGAATTTCCCTTTTGTTTCTACGCTCTTTTAGGTATAGATAAAATACAATTCCATACTGGACTCCCGTTATAGACAAGAAAACAACGGAATCCCAGAATTTCATATCTTCTCCTGTAAATATGGAGAGAAAAATATTCGTTAAAAGTTGAATAGCGACCGGAATCATATAGAGCATCATTCCTGTCATCATCAGCCAGCCAGTTGCGTAAAAAAAACTGTACCATCTTGCTACCTGATGATCCCGTTCCGTATACTTGGACATATCGACCATCTTGTTCTTTTTTCCAATTAGTCCATACCATCTATTTTTCAAATAGGAACGTGTAGCCTCCTGAAGATTTACACACCCCAACATCGTAATCATTAAATAATAGATATCTGTTTGAAGATGAAAATAAAATTGCCAGAAGAAACGCAACAGTGTTGTAAATGCTAGTCCCATACAATATGCAGCTATGATTGTCTTCTCACCTGTATTTATCCAAATTGCACCAGCAACGATCACTAATAAGGAATACCACAAAATATCACCGAACATTCCAATTAAAAAGGGAAGAACACGCTTTCGTTTTGGGAATCCCCAAATACCTGGCATGGAAGAAGTGAAAACCAAAAAGTACATTCTTCTGCCTATACTTAGTTCTGACGGGATACCCAGTCTTCGTCCGGCAAGCATGTGCATCATTTCATGAAACAAGATCCCTGGAATCTGACCGATCGTCATGCCAAGAAAAACCACCATGGCGTATTCGGAAAATAAGATGCTTAATCGACCCGGACGAATCTGTGGATATTGGTATAACAACCACAAGGCACAGGTTATGATGGCACCATAAATCAGCCAACCAAGTGGAGAAAAAGCTAGCTTACCCAACCATTGCCCCGATACTTTCTGCGCTTTCGTTTCCTTTTCCTCAACATCACAAATAAATGTCAGGTCACGTAATGTCTGCAAAAAATCATCCATGTCCACTTCATCGTGATAGGTATCTTGATACCAGGAATGCGCTTCGGCAACCCCCATGCCCTCTTGCAGTTTTCGTACAAGTGCTGCTCCATCCTCAGGAAAAACAGCAAACGTATCCGTTCCAAACCGCCCAATCAGGACTCCTTGCTTATCCTCCAGAAATGTTAACGGGTGTAATTGGATCATGCGATTTTCGTTCATGACTTTCCTCCCGGATGTTGTCATGCTATCTTCATAATTGAAAAAGAGGGGCAAATGCCCCACTTTTCCATGTTACTGACAAATATTTTATGCCTGCTCACATGTGCAGTCGTACATTGTGTTAGCTACTGAAGTCAATTTTACAGGCTCGGTTTTTTGCACAGTAATTTTTTTCATAATAATGGCCTCCGATAAATTGTTATTTATACCATATTCGCGAATGTATGGTATATACTGGTAATGATAGCTTGTATTTTTCAGACTGTCAATAATCTTTTGATTTTTTTGAAAATAAAATATTTTCTGATAAACACAAGAGAACGAAGGTAGGTAAATTAGGATTAAAACTTATGCTAACTAGGGATGTTTAACCTTTGTTACGAGGCGAGCGTAGGGGAATTAGGTTATATTTTTCAAGCAATTTTTGTCGCAAAAAGGACTATAGAAAATTTCTCACCGAGCAAACGAGGGTTATATCCGATTAAGAAAAACAAATCATTTCATTCGTCACCCACCCCATATAAATAAAAAACCTCAGAATTTTTTCTGAGGTCTAGTCACTATGGAGTAATCCTTCAGGTATATTGATTGTAGTGTAGCTTTCCATACCCTCATCCAAGCGCCCTAATTTAGTTTGGAATCTGCCTTTGAGTTGGTAGTAAGCACCAATCGAGCGGTGCTTATAAGGTGTCTGAGGATTAGCAGGTAAGATTGCTTTCTTATTCATCAGCACTTCTTCGATAGCTAGAGGACCTAGTGAGTGTGACAAAGTGATTTTTAAAAATTGGAACTGATAAGTAAAGCCGTACCGGTATTTCAAGAGGGTACGGCTTAGTTATTACTCAAACTTGTCGTTGTCAAAACACATTACAGAAAAGGAACCATCAAAATTTTCATCTGATGAAAATTCAATTAAATGATTATCAGCACCCCATCCCTCATTAGGGTCAACATAAAATGATTTAGATTCCCCTTTTTTTACTGATCCTGACATCACTATTTCGTCAAAGTGCGTATTTTTAACTGTAAACGTGAGTTTAGCTTTTCCACTATTTTTTATCCACACTTTCCCATAAGCGTAACCATTAGGAACGCTGAATGCATAACTAACATTCTTTTCATCAGTAGGCAACGTTCCACTTTTAATTCCAGGTCTTTTTCCGTAAGGTTCGAAAGCTCCAGCTTTGCTGGATTCAACTTTACTTAACATCACTTGGTTTGTTTCAACAGAATCAGTTGAAGCCATAACACCAGCCCCAATAGATAGACTGCTAAGTAAGAGAGCTATTGCAATTGTCCCTTTAATAACTTTCTTCACAAAAAAACCTCCGTCGCAATTAATTTAGACAAGTGTCGTGCACGACTATAACTATAGTATAAGGAAAAAAATGGAATACCAACTTTTTTTTGAAAATAACAAAACTAATAAGTAAAGCAGAGTGATGTAATTTCTTGAGAGACTTGGAGAAGAGTTTGTTTCATTTCTTGTTCTTGAAAATCGAACAGATAGTACATTAATGAAAGAGGCTAAAACCCTTAAGATTTGGTATTATCCCCTCGTGGTTGACAATGAAAAAAGTCTGTCTGATAAGATAAGCTTACTATTGTTGACCGGAGGGGATTTTTCGTGCCTAAAGCAAGACGTATCAATAAAAGGTATACGGATGAATTTAAAGCTGAAGCAGTTAGTCTGTACCTAGAGGACGGATAGAGTCCGTATCGGATTGCAGCACAGTTAGGGATACGTAGCAAAACTCAAGTACAGGACTGGATAAAGAAGCATCACCTAAAAACCTTTGATCAAGATTCCAACTCTATTTTTTACTTTGGTATAAAAACTCAACTTCACGATCTAGCAAATATCGATATTCAAATAATTGCATTGTTCTTTCCCTAATTCTCTCCCGTATAGCCCTGCCCAGGCTTACCGATCCTTGTGATCCAAGGTAACGATTATCAATAAATGTCTTCTCTACAAATTTTGTTTCCCTTAAGTGATACTGTAACCATTCTTTCTGCGATTCAATTAGTGCTTCTCTTGGTTCTCTATCCAACTTAGAAAGAAGCTTTTTATATATTTGATTCAACTCTTTATCCCAAATCTCTGTATATTTGCTTTCCAAAGCCCCCCATTTCAATGTTGTAATAATCTCTTTGGAATTTTGATATTCATTAAATTCTACTTCATAATCATGATCTATAGGATTTCGAAGCATTTCATCATAAAATTCTCCTTTCAATTCATAGTTCCCAATGTTCATGGATAACACTTCATTGTTAGAAGGATCTGAACGACCTTCTGTTATTTCTTTCGATTCTGTTCCATTACCTGTACTCACTACATCAGGAGGCAGTTCAGAATTCATTTTTGATTTAGTTTCGCTGTTCAAAGTAGTCGATTGACTAATATTTTGACAAGATGACAACATTATCGTAATAAAAAGTAATAAGAGTATCTTACCTTTCATAAATTCTCTCCTTAACTATTATCTTTACTATTTACCTGTAATGGGGCATAACGTCTTATTCACGAACTTCGTAAATAATCCCATATATAGGGTATTCTCGAAAACTTTTGAACTATCCTGCCCGTAACTTTAAGAAAGGCACCATTGTAGTTGGACTCACAAAATGTCAAAATAAAAAGCACCCTGATTATTATTTTCATCAAGGTACAAAAGGAACTTATTTCTCTGTAAAAGGAATATGTCAATATGTCATCTAATCAATGTCCGGGGTCAGCCACGTTCTGTTTTACTTCAAATATATGCGGCTTATTACCGTAGGTCACATCCGTAGGCATCAAATTAACACACACAGCCAATGACAACGATAATACCATCAAAGCCATTACTTTTTTCATCTGGGGCACGTCCTCCTTATTTACCAAAATTAACCATAGTTGTATTATACACCCCTTTAAGCTTTTGGACATACTGTAAATCCATCGGCAGTGAATTTTCATCAAAATAAGTTAGCATTTCGTTCAAACATTTATGCATCTCTTCAAATGCACTAATGACACCATACGCTTTTAAACTGTTAACGTAGCTTTCCATGCCCTCATCCAGTCGCCCTAATTTAGTTTGGAATTTTCCTTTTAGCTGGTAGTAAGCACCAATCGAGCGGTGTTTATAAGGTGTCTGAGGAGTAGCAGGTAAGATTGCTTTCTCGTTCATCAGCACTTCTTCGATAGCATCCATATTACCTAATTCTAAATAAATTTCGAGTAACTCGTTTACCACATGTATCTTGTTCTCTTTGTGAAGTTCATCCATGTACTTTCTTAACATCGGAATAGCGACTTCGTAATCCTTTTTCCTTGCTTTAGTAGTTGCCCGGTTAATCTTGGTGGATTCTACAACGAAATCATATTCAAACTCTTCAAACACATCTAGATGCTGTTCAACTGCATCGAAATTGTCTAAGAAGAAATAAGAGTTAATCATGGCAAGATAGGCTCTTGCCTTTAACTCAGTAATACTTGTTTCAAGTGCAAGACCTTTCTGGCATAGTTCAATACACATTGAATATTTTTGGGTGTTATGAGCATGGAGTCCCATTCTAAAATAGTAGATGATCTTTTCCTCAATCGTAAGGAAGTCTGTGTAATATAAAACCTCTTCTCCCATTCGGAATGTTTCCTCTAGCCTTTTCAGATCATTTCTTTCAATCAGATATTTTTTCAATAATGCTTTTGCAATATACTTCGGCTCTCCACATTGTCGTGCATAATTTGCAATTACCTTGAAAAGAACTAAACAAATTTCGTCATTTGTTTCAGCTATAGCAATGGAGTCACAGAAGCTATAAAGTCGCTCTAATGCCTTCTCAATCTTTTCATTCGGCGATTGGAGAATTTTCAATGATACTCTTTCCACTAATGAAGAATATTCACACTGAATGACCTCTTGAAGAATTTCAAATAACGTCTCAATCCTAGTCTCATCCTCAAGGTATCCTTCAATAATTTCTTCATACGAGTACGGAAATAGAGCGGCTATCGACTTCACTGTTTTAAATTCAGGGCGTTTTGTCTCTCCGCTCTCAATCTTTTGTAGTACGCCCCTACTTACACCAGTTCTATCTTCTAACTCAGCAAAAGACAAGCCATTATTTCTTCGGCTCTCAGACAACATGTCCCCAATTGTTTTCTTTTGCACTATATCCCTCCACAACACAAACTTCCTTTTTTTTACAACGCAATCGAGTAGGATTATAGCAAGTTAATGTTTGCTAATTCAACAAAAACAAACAGACATATTTCGACTGGAATTTGCGAAAATCATCGAATAATGTCAAATGTATCAAGGTAAATTTTCCCATGGTTTTTTTGATATAGGTGCTATAGTGAAAAAAGAGGGGGTGAGACTATGGGGGACTGATAACGATGGTTGAATGGCAAGAAGTAAGCAACGAAGACCTTACACAAATCATCAAGAATCTACAATATCAGCTTAAAGAAGTCTTCAAACAACAGGGCAAACTGACAAACTCCGATGTGTTGAAGATAAGTCAAGAACTGGATGAGTACATCTTAGAGTACCAACGAAGAAATCTTACTAATCAGAAAGGAGCCAAATTGTAAAAGTGAATAGACTTGTTTTGAGAAAGTGGATCAACAAGAAGGACGTTCCCCCTTTGCTTCCCGGCAACAGGAACGCCCTTAATAGGAGCTGCTTGAAACTCCTCTTTTTAACTCTATCACGAGATGTTCAGATTCGGAAGAAGGAGATTCTTACGAAATAGACCTAAAAAACATAGCGGAGCATTTGCTCGAAGAACTCGGATAATTAATTTTAGAGAATAAATTTTAAAGAGGAGTAAGGAAGCCTATGAAGAAATTCAAAAGAGTATTTGTGCCTTTTGTTGTGTTCTCATTGTTAGTTGCTCCTATGTCAGTCTTGACGCCAGCATCTGCTGAAAGTATACAGGAAATTGCCGAGACAGAAGAAGTTGTTGATTTCGAAAACCTTCCCATACAACTGGCGGAGGGAGTAACACTAGAGGAATTGGCAGAGGCCATCAATGAACCACGCATCCTTGAAAGCAAAAACGTAACGATTATAGAGAGCAGCACAGCGGATGAAGTCATCGGGGAGCGTCAAATGGTGTTCAGCCCCAATGCAGCACCAGTTGCAAAAGAAGACGATTCTAAATTTGACTTCGGTGTCTTTACTTACGACGAAGCTGCCGAGGCCGATGAGGCTAACGAGGTTGATGAATCTGACATGAATCAGGTTAGAGCCTCTAAACCGATGAGTGGGTATCCTAGACCTGTTGGAGTGTTCTTTGACCACTTCATGACAGCCGACTGGGCAGGCGGTGATATATATTCTAATGTTAAAGTATCCGCAGTGATCGGTAGCGTGTCCTCTGTATCGGCTACTCACTCTATCACTCGCTCAGTAACCAAGGACGGGAAATATCGAGTAGAAAGAACGAATAAGCCATATTGGAGACTCCCTTACGTCAATCTAACACAGGATAGGGTGCGTGCGAATGCAGAGACTTACTGGTGGTCAGGTGAATTTACCGGCACTGTTACATTCCAGAGTGGTAATTCCGCACCTATCAACACATTGAAGGAAGTAAAAAGTATCCTGACTAACAATAAAGGCGAAATTTACCCTGATTACGTCGATCCGCAGTCAAACATCAAGTTAATTAAACCGGACGCTGACATGGTGCGTCAGAAGAGAGAGCGAGATTCGGGGTATAGAAAGGACTTCGAGAGACGTTACGTTGGTTACTTCGGTCAGCCTCAATATTTCGCTTGGGATGATGTTGAAATCCATCATATGATTCCGCTAGAATATTATGGGGAAAACGATTTCGACAACCTGATCCCTCTACTCAAAAAGGATAGAAAAAACGATTACATTCTGCCACATAGGGAAGTAACTGAATGGTGGGAGAGTTACCGAAAGAATTGAGAAAAATGGACTACCGTTTGTGGGACGGTAGTCCGTATTTTCATTAGAAAGGGTGTGAATACTCCGTGAGCAATTCTTTTAACCGTATTTTAGACAAGATCAAGGGAAGAAGAGAGCAACTGAACGGTGATTTGCATATTATCGGTGAAGAATTTGAGTTTGTTTTTCAAATGTCTACTGACTCTGCCGCTGAGTTAGAGAAGCTAAAGTCATTTGAGCTACCCGAGGATTATGTGAGCTACTTCTCACAGTACAACAGAGCCGTATTATTTCGCGATTTAGAATTTGGCAGCAGTCTCTTCACGATATTAGACCCTCACAATGTTATTGAATACTGGAAGGGATACAGCATCGATCACCCTTACTATCCTATCGCATGGAGCAGTCACTCTTTAGGCTGTATATGCGTAGATCAAGACCGACTAGACAGCGGAAACGGCTACCTCACATGGATTGAATCGATGGACCCCGACAACCCGATTGACATTGATCTGACATTTACAGAATGGTTGGATAAGCTCATCGAGCATGAGGGGAAGGAATTCTGGATTCCGTTCCATGAGGAGGAAGAGTAGGAAAAAAGGATGCCTTTTATAGTGCTCAGGATGAATCGGACGACTAATGCATGACTGCCAAAAAGCTGGGACTAGCTCTTAGCTTTTTATGTAAATTGGGGGTAATCCCAGCGCCGCTTTTGGCCCTTGTACGGAAATATTTAAAACTTCTTAATAGCAATAGTTTATACTTTCTCTCCTATGCACAGTCATACTATTTGTCCCCTCTGTCTCTTTTGCAAAGGAATCTCATGCTCAATCCGCCGTTAACGTAAACGCCAAAACATAGAAACCATAGTAGACACTACGTGGAAAAATAGCCCTGAGATAGTTTTCAGGTTGAGCAGGATGGAACAGTTAAAGTAGATCATAGGGTAGTGGATTAATAGAGTTGAAGACTAAAAAGAGTCTTATAGGCGTCCTTTTCATTTTTGGTATAATTTAGGTGGTGGAGGGTAGTAAAGGAATATGAGCGAAACTGTCTTTAGTTTTATAGAGCTGCTTGAGATTGCTGGAGGCATATTCTTTTTCAGTTTGTTTAGGTATGGATTAAGTAAGCATAATGCCACTTGGAAGTTTATTATTCTTGAGTACTTTGCTATTGTTATGAGCATTTGGATTATTAAATCGCTGGTGAATCTTATTTTTGGTTAGGGGAACATGTCTGGTGATAAACCAGATGCATACAAGACATGCCGAATAGATGCACCTATTCAGTTACTTGGTAGCAGCCATGACCCACTCTCTACTTTCAACGGATAGTGTTTCATTTGTAGTAGGTAGCATATTAGTATAGAAAAAAGAGGTTCTCCGCCCCACTTTTTCAGTCCGCCAATCCATCTCCACTTATTTTTCGTGACATGCTTGGCATACCCAAGAGTGGACTCAATCTCTCCTTCGAGCATTTCTTGGATCGTCTCTGCAAACAATTCCTTTAACACTGATTTCACTGCGTCTACCGACTTCATATTCTTCTCTTTGATCCACCGCTTGATCTGCTCTTTTGACATCACAAAAATCTCCCAACCTTTTTAAAACTAATTGTAGTTTAGAGGAAAAGCAGAGTATATATCCTCGCAAGCTTGCGAACAACTGGGTGAGCGATAATAACTTTAGAAATAATTTTATAGATAACTACGAAAAAAACTATGGTGTCGCTCAACACTTTGGCTTGGGATGAAGTTTCAATCCATCATATGATCCCGCTAGACTACTATGGATCGAATGATATGAGTAAGTTGATTCCTCTTCTCAGATATCCAAACAGCAACTCTAACATCCTGTATCATGATGATGTCACTGACTGGTGGAGAAGTTATCGCAGAAATTAACGTAAAATTGGGCTGTCATTCCAGTCCCTATTCCCATTGAAGGATGTGATCCTGTGAGTAATCCTTTTGAAGCCCTCATTAGTAAGATCAGGGGAAGTAAGACAAGTGTAGACGGGAACGTTCATATCAAAAACGAAAAATATCAATTTACATTCTACTTCTCGAACGAGTCTATCACAGACACAAAGGAGAAATTAAAATCGTTTGAGTTACCAGAGGATTACGTCAGTTTTTTAAGTCACTACGAAAGTGCAACAGTATTCAAGAGCGCCAAGCACAACTCTGGGGGTTATGATGTGCTAAGTACCGAACTCGTCATTGGGTACTGGAAAGGCTACAGCATCGACCATCCTTACTATCCTATCGTTTGGAGTGATATCTCAAATAGCTGTATATGTGTGGATCAAGACAGAATACATAGTGGCAAAGGTTACCTCACATGGGTTGGATCGATACTACCAGACGATACTATCGACATAGACCTGACGTTCACAGAGTTGTTGGAACAACTTATTGAGCATGACGGAATTGAGTTTTGGGATCAACCCATTGGGGAGGAAGAGTAAGAAAAAAAGGGGTTGTCTAAAAAGTCCCTAAAAAAGTAAAGAAGGTGGAGAAAAGCGTTTCGTTTTCCTCATATAAACGCTCATCAAAAAGTTGACCCTTTTTGGGGCAAACGCTCATCTCCGAGTTGATCACCTGAGTTTCCCCCCTTGCTACGTAAGTCCTTGACTCTCCTCGGCTCAGTAAAAAAATAGCTAATAGGTGTGAAAATGATGATGTGTGTTCAGCCTGTCAGGTGGGTAACTTTTTGTTGAGCAATGTGGTCAACAATTTAGCGAGCGTTCACAGAGACTGCTGCAAAAATCGTGGTTTTCGAAAAACCAATGATTTTAGGGGGACAAATATATGTCTCCCTAAACGTGAAACGAGCCTTAGAAGCGAATCTAGGCTCGTTTTTCACTGACTGTTTAGGTGTTCTAAAAAAAGTGGAATTTTGCAGGATATTTTAGCATCCCATTGATAGTTAAAAAAGGAAGTATTGAAAAATAACAAACGCATTCACGCCTATATGCGTAAACAAAGCTGTTTGGAATTTTCCCGTCATGCCTTTTTCTTGTCTATAGTCTAAAAATAGAGAGATAGCGGAAAAAGATAGTAGAAGAGCTATCAATGCTACCTCCATTGTATTCACAAATGTGTTATTCCTTATTGCAACCATCAACGCAACTCCTAAGATGCCATGAATAATGAAACGGATAAGTAAGAACATTGTTTTCCTCCCCTTCGCTAAATCAATAAATAATCGGATGGCAATATCTTACACACCCATCCGATTATTTTCGATTTTAAAACATTATGCTGGATATATTTTTATTGTATGAAAATTTGATGGGTTAGTTCCATGAAATGCATCAAGGTATATTCCATTACCTTCATTAGTTCTGTTAATCTTTGCCAATGTAAGAACCCCAAAACCGACAATAATACCAGCAGCCCATCCAGGTACACCAAGATATGTTAAAACACCAGCAGTTATCGTTCCACTAGCCCCAACTTCCATCGCACGACGTCTAATATCTTCACATAGTTCGTCAGAGAAGTAGATCCGGTAACCCCACCAAAACAATTCATAATCCCAATATTCACTAGTGTCAATTGCAGCTAAAGATTGTTTTTTTACATCTTCACTTAAAACTAAGGTATTACCTTTTATTTTTAAGTCTTTTCCGTGTTGATCAACGGCAAAATTTGCTTGTTTGATAAGAGCTTCTGCCTTTCCTAATTCCTCCCTATTCAAATTTTCCTTTGCCTTAGCTGATAGTGAAAATTTCTTCGTTTTGGAGTCGATTTTTACATATTTATCGACCTTTTTGATAAAGGCTTCTTCAACTTCTTGGAAAGACACATTTGCATTTTGCTCAGCTGCAAAACCCGCCACCGGCACTGAAGTCATGATTAATAGCGCACTCATTGAAACACAAATCGATTTAGTTACCTTTTTCATTATACGTCACTCCTTGATAATTTTGGAATTCTTCCCCGATATCAAATTACCACTAATACCATTATTTTACAAATACATTTGCATAAATGGTAGTAAATAGAACCTCAATTGAGAATAAGCTGATTGAATTGAAAAATTGCATGGATTAAAGCACCCAGTGATGGTCAGAAATTATCTCAATGCGTCGCGCGCTGGCTGTCGAGGCTACGAATTTATTAATCAGTGCCAATCTATGAGAAAATCCGCGATCCCGAGGTGAGGGATTTTCTTCATTTCAAATACCTATCCATGTAATCCAAAGTATAAATAAACTGAGCTCCCCCTGCGATCATGTACCGTTTCAGCTTCTCGCGAAACATGCCAACTCAACAACAAACGCTTGGGTACTCCCTAATGACCAATTCCGTTTCGCCCTTCCATGAAATATTGGATTCCGGAAGTCGAGATTATCCGCAATCTGTATCAAGGTTCCATACATGCCCCGGGAATGAGTCGATGCCACTCGCGGCAGCTCCACGTGCGTTTCCTTCCTGATCTCAATTCAAAATCGCCCGAAAATTAAACATCATTCAGTACACTGCACACTGAGAGACCACTACGCTGTCACGAGAGGATATGTAGCGTTGCATAACGCCATTAACAATGGATGTGACGTCACCGCGCTTTATCGTCCCATCAAGAGCTGCTCTGACAAGTTTCTGATCGTCTAAGTTTACTATCCGTCCTGTCCCTATCTCTTCGGCCTGTAGCCGTCCACGGTTGACTGAAACTACTTGAGAGTAGCACGCCAAAACTTAATACTGCCAGCAGCTAAGAGACATATCCTAAACCATTCTTGTTCGAAATCCTCTTCCTTTCGAATAATAGGTCTCCAGAGACGCATACCAATTTGCTGAAATATATACTGTCCCCTCAGTTCCCAGTGATCTCGGTCATATGGGGATATTTTATGAATCTCTTCGACCAATTTTTCTACCTTGATATTAAAAACATCCACCCCTTCAAATGAGCACGTATAACAATTTTCTGTATCAGAGGTAACTTCTATAAAATTTGCTTCTCCTGTTGGCATTGTACTCTATGTGCAAGTAGGGGGCAGATTCAATCTGTTTAGAGTAAGATTGAATGAATGCTTCCACATCTTCCTTACAACTATACAACTAGAGAAGTCCCTCTGAAACGCTGATGAATCATGAGTTTCGATATTAAAAATGGGGTGTCTCTCAGTCGGAAAAATCGACTTTTGAAACAGCCCCTTCTTTATTTCCACTTACCAAGTCCAAAACTCTGTTCCTTGTGCAATTATTAATGGATTGTCAATAGTAAATCAGACAACTATTTTAAGGGCTTCTTGGCGATACTGAACAGGCGTCATATAACCTAATGTCCCATGAATACTATGCTTGTTAAATCAGTTCACGTAATCGTATAATTCCAACTCCAGATGACGAAGACTCTGGAAGTTCATCTGGTTCACAAACTCTGTTTTCATGACCTTGTAGGTGGCTTCAGCCACAGCGTTGTCGTACGGACAGCCTTTCATACTTAGTAATCGGCCGATTTCAAACGTCTCCAAGAGCTCATCCATCTTTTGATTTTTGAACTCGCTGCCACGGTCGGTATGAAACCACTCAATCTGGCGTAAATTGCCTTGTACCGCCGCAAAAGTGCGGGAAATCAGTGCAGCGTCCATGTTTCGACCCGCACTATGCCCAATGATCTCTCGATTGAACAAATTAACCAGCACACAAATGTAATGCCATCGGTTCTAGACCTTTACATACGTCAGATCTCTAGAGCGTCTTCGTTCGGTTGTTCTTTCGCTTCATAGTAAAATGTACTTCTTGCGATTTGCAGGACGTCGCACATTGCTGATACCGAGTATTTATCAAGGTTGTTCTGGATGATAGCTACTTTCGTCCCATGATCAGCGCGGCTTGCTTTAAAATATCGTTCTTCATTTTCAAACGCTGGTTCTCTTTTCACAAAGCGATCAGCTCATTTTCTTCTGAAGAGCTATTTTTCTTCTCCTTGAAGGAGCCTGTTGTTTGAGGCTGCTTGATCCAGCGGTCTAAAGCGGAGGCTGTGAGGTCATATTCCACCACAATCGCTGCTCTGGATTTCCCTTTTCATAGAGTCCTACCATTTGCTTTTTGAATTCTGAAGTAAAGGTACGTCGTTGTTGTTTTGGCATTGTAGAGATCCGCTCCTTAACACGATAGGTTTATTCTACAAGCCCTTATTAGTGTAGCCGATCCATCTGCCGTGTATTTGAGTTACTTTATATTTGAATTCTGCCATTTGTTCACATTGCACTTTCTATTTTAGATTTATTAAATCTTTCCACCTACTCCCTTAAACTTATCTACAAAGGCAGAGATTTTCTGAAAAACGCTCTGCTTTTTTGTTAAATACTGAGGATTAAGAGGACTCATTTTAGGAAGAATTTCATTAAGCTCCGTTCCATTTTCACTGGCAAATTCTCTTTTTAATGAAGTTAAAATATATCTTTTTGCAGCCTCTTCATTAAGATTTTCAGTATTAATCAATTCTTCTGCTTCACGTTTTTGCTCAGTTTGAGCAAAGGAGAAGAAGGCATCAATAATACTTGCTTTATCTTGAATATTGTCTAAATCTGTTTGATTGATAAAATCGACTACTAAACTTTCTTTCGCACGGTTCCCCACACTAGAACGAATTAAACGACGTACCTCTTCAACCAATAAACCCTTATCTTTTACTTTTTTGTTATTTTCAAAAATAAGTTCAAGAATGTAATCTAAATTGATCTCTTGGGATTTTAAAAGATCTACTTCAAAGACAACATCATCCCAATCAATAGAGGAATTATCTTTTTCTTTTCCAGTTTTTTCACAACGAAGCCAATCACGAATATCATTATATGATGAACGATAATCCTGAATCGTTCTTTCTTCTAGTACTTTAATCTCTTGCATAACAGCTATATCCTCATCACTTACATAGTGAGTAGATTTAAAATTTCCCAAAGCCTCAGGGTCATTGATATCTATTGTTTGTAAAGCTTTTAGACCTGAAAATTCATCATAATTCTGTAAAATATTTTCAATACGCAAATATTCACCAAAGAGTTTCGCAAACTCTTTTTTATCCTTTTCAGTAGCAATATCTTCCACATTAGGAAAACGCTCTTGTAGCTCTTTTACTACGTCTACATAACCACGACGGGCTTCACCCGTTACCACATCAGTGAATCCTTCCATATACTCTTTATAGCTTTTTTCCAACACCACATTTTTTGTGTTTGTATCCCCAAAAAGAGTAATCGCGTCTATGGTTGCTTGTTCTAAATCTCTAAAAGTAACAATATTTCCAAAGGTTTTGGTGGAATCATAAATACGATTTGTTCTCGAAAAAGCTTGCATTAATCCATGATACCTAAGATTTTTATCAACAAATAAAGTATTTAATGTAGGTGCATCAAAACCAGTTAAAAACATTCCAACAACAATCAACAAATCAATCTCTTTGTCTTTTACTCGTTTAGCAAGGTCACGATAATAATTTTGAAATTCCTTACTTTCTACGCCATAATTGGTTTTAAACATGGCATTATAGTCTTTAATGGCTAAACTTAAAAACTCTTTTGCACTACTATCCATTGCTGAAGGTTCAAAAGTTTCATCAGGAATTTCACCTATAGCATTTTGCTCTTCATTAGCAGCAAAGGAGAAGATTGTCGCAATCTTAAGGGGTTTATTACTTCCCTTTTGTAAGTTATTTAATGATTCATAGTAGAGTTTGGCTGCGTCAACATTACTCACAGCAAACATGGCGTTAAATCCTTTTGCACTCGCGCTTAGACGATGGGTTTTTACTCTAAAATTATTGAGGATATATTGAGAAATTTCTTTGATTCGTTCAGGATGCAGTAAAGCTTCTTTATTTTCTGCTGCCAACAGCTTTTTCTCGTCCTTTTCTGTTTCAATCGTTTTGAACTTGGGACGTACATCGTTATAATCTACTTTGAACTTTAAAACTTTTTCATCTCTAATGGCATCCGTAATTACATAAGAGTGTAACTCTCGACCAAAGACAGAAGCAGTCGTTTCAGAACCTAACGCATTTTCCGGGAAAATAGGCGTACCTGTAAATCCAAATTGATAGAACTTCTTAAACTTTTTATTGATATTTTTTTGAGCTTCACCGAATTGTGAACGGTGAGCTTCATCAAAAATAAATACCACTTGCTTATTATATATAGGTAACTCTGTTTCGCTTTTAATTAGGTTATTCAGTTTTTGAATCGTCGTCACAATAATTTTATTATCATCTTTTTCAATGTTACGCTTTAATCCTGCGGTACTTTCTGAACCATTAACACTATCAGGAGAAAAACGCTGATACTCTTTCATTGTCTGAAAATCTAGGTCTTTCCTATCTACAACAAAAAATACTTTATCTATAAAATCCAGTTCAGTAGCCAAACGAGCTGCTTTAAAACTCGTAAGTGTTTTCCCGGAACCTGTTGTATGCCAAATATATCCGCCACTTTCAGTGGTTCTCCAGTTTTTGGCTAAGTATGAACTTACGATTTTCCATAAAATTCTCTCTGCGGCAGCAATTTGATAGGGACGCATAATCAACAGGTTATCGCTCACATCAAAAACGGAGTATTTCAGTAGTATATTCAATAAAGTATTTTTCTGAAAAAATGTAGCCGTAAAATCTTTTAGATCTTTTATCAGGGTATTATCCGATTTTGCCCAATTCATAGTGAAATCAAAACTGTTCTTATCACGTTTAGTCGTATTCGCAAAATAGCGGCTATCTGTCCCATTAGAAATCACGAAAATCTGTAAATATTTAAACAGAGAGTTTACTGAATTAAAGCTCTCTTTACTATATCGATGAATCTGATTAAAGGCTTCACGAATGGCAATCCCACGCTTTTTAAGCTCTACTTGTACTAAAGGTAAGCCATTGACTAAAATGGTAACATCATATCTATTGGCTTGCGTTCCTTTTTGTTCAAATTGGGAAATTACCTGCATTTTATTGTTCGAAATATTCTTTTTGTCTACTAGGTAAATGTTTTGAATATGCCCATCATCAAAAACAAAGTCATAAATATAATCGTTATGAATTTTACGGGTTTTATCAATGTGGTTATCACTGGGTTTATCTAAAAACTGCTCACAAAATCTAATCCATTCAGCATCCGAAAATTGCACATTATTAAGGTTTTGCAGTTGCACCCGGACATTAGCAAGCATTTTTTCAGGAGTGGTTAAACTTGCTAGATGTTCATAACCTTGATTCACTAAATCTTGAATGAGTTCTCGTTCTAAATCAGCTTCTGTTTGATAGCCAACTCCTTGTTGATCTATTTTCGTATATTTATCTAATACTATAAAGTTATTTGATTCTGCGATGGGTTTGAAATCTATCATTAATTTCCCCCCTATTTCAATTTCATTTCTTTCATCTTATTTAAACTGATATGTTTCCTTAAGTCCTTTTAGTAAATAATTTAAAACACGTTTATCATCATCTGATAATTCAGCTACTTCATCTCCTGAATGTTTTGAATGACTTGAAATATTAACGATTCTTGTAATATAAGGTTCAGGATTTCCCTCTGTAATTTTAAATAAAAGTTCCCCCCAGTTGTCATAACCTAAAAATGTCGATGTTTTCTCCAAAATATTTCTAAAAAAATTAAAATGATACTTTTTTAATTGATCTGTTTCAATAGCTTTCTCTATTTCAGTTTTTAAGAAAAGATGATAGGAAAAAGGAGAATCATTGTTTTGGGAAACTAATTCATATTCTCCACCTTCATTTTTTTTGAGAACATATTTTTTAAAAGTACCTTTTTTAAACTCATTATGCAGCACATTATAAAATAAAGGATTATGTGTGGTTATTATAAATTTAAGCTTTGATTCACTGGATTTTATCAATTGTGCTAGATTTACTGCTAACTCAATCAAGTGGTTATCATCTAATGAACTTACAGGGTCATCTATGAATACGTATTCTAGCTGGTCGAACTGATTTGTTTCTCTCTCACTTGGTTCAGCTACATTTAATACACCAATAACCTGTTCAAGAAGAGAATAAAAAACACACCATACAAAGTTACTTTCTTCTCCTTTTGAAATTTTAATGTCATATGAACGCTCATCATTACCGCGCTCATATGAAAAGGTTATTTCTGTAAAAGCTTCTACCTTTATATTTTTCCCATCTTTATTTTCAATAATATATTCTTCATTAAAATATGGCGTTAATTTTTTATCCGTATAGCGTTGAAAATTAGAAATAACATTCCCATCTTGGCCCTGATCTTTAAATATCCATCTTGTAAAAGAATTAGGATGAATTTTAAGTTTTAGTTCAACATCATTTTCCAAGTCATTATCCCAATAAAATAAATCCTCCGTAAATGCATTATAATAAAGGATTTTTTTACTAATAACTTCCGATTCCTCTAGCTCTGCATCCTCATCTGCTTTCGGTACCACTAACGATTTGAATGCTTGCGAAAGCCTAGTTTTACCAGTCCCATTAAAAGCGTAAATCAGTTGAACTGTTACATCAGATTCGCTCGCATCTTTAGCTTTGGTTTTATGTTTAGCATTTTTTAACGTTTGTGCGATCTCAGTTAATGAAACGCTCATACTACTCCTCTACCTCCTCTTTTGGAAAGCTGAGAAGCAAATTACGGTAATATTCGTATTGCTTTTGACGCAATTCTATTTCACGAGGTAAAGCCTCAGTAATTGAGGATGTCAAGGCATCGAATTTATCTAATATAGATACTATACGCTCTTGCTCGGTAAGAGGTGGGATAGGGATTTGAAACTTTGTAAATTCTTCTTTGGTAATAGTTTTTATCGTACTGCCACGAGCTTTTTCTTTTTCAAATGCAAATTTGGCTTGTAGTTGATATGCAAAATATTTTTTGTTAATTTTGACCTGAAAACTCTCAAATATAGCAAGAGTTCTATCTACATAGCAGTCGTATTGTGTAATAGCAACTCTACCTATACTGCCTTGTAAAGTTACAATGACAGTACCTTCTTGTACAAACACACTTTTAGGTTGTGCTAATTTCGAGATTTTATTTTTTGTGTTTTGTACAAGTCGCATATCTTCCCCAACATCGACTACTTGAACAAAAGGCATTGCACCTTCACCGCCGTACCACTCATCTTTACCATATGGTTGAGGGAATGAGCCACGACGAAATTTCGCCACTTCCCCCAATGTCTTCCATTCAACCTCCCCCTCTTCAAAAGTCAACAACTTATCACGGTAATAGGTATATTGCTTTTTACGAGCTGTAAGCTCTGATGTAAGCTCTGATGTAAGCTCTGATGTAAACTCTGTGAAGGCGTCCAAAATACGGACTATTTCCTCTTGTACTTTTAGAGGTGGGATGGGGATTTTGAAATCTTTGACCTTCGCATCTGAAATAGCTGGATATGCTGAACCACTTTGATTCTCTTCTACATAATTTTTAAATCTCGATGAAGTAATAGAATGATAAATCCATTTCGGTAAAACTTCATCTTTTCTGGCTCTTAAGATACAATAACCAGTACTAGCAACTTCTCCAGAAAATTCTTCAGTAATCAAGCAAAGTCTTTGCTGGGTAGGACGAGTTGTTGCAAAAATAACATCATTTTTTATGACTAATTTTTGGGCTCTGCTTGGTGCATTTTCGGCGGATATTTCAGTTGTCTCAATTATTATGTTTTTTTCGCGACTAACTGAAGTTAAATCAATATACCGATAAGTATCCTTTGTATCTCTCCACCTAATATTGGAAGTTGGTAATGTAACATCCCCTAATGCTTTCCACTCAACCTCAACCCCCTCAAGGAGTTTCTCCATATAATTTGGCTTAATCATGATTCAAGCACCTCAATAATGTCATCAATTTCAGCACGAAGTTGGTCTATCTTTGCTACAGTCGTTTTTATCTCTGCATTCAGCTCATTTATATCAATGACTTCCCTTGTGTCTTTTGCTTTCACATAGGAGCTCACAGATAGGTTGTAATTCTTTTGAACGATTGCATCATAATCAACGGATTTTGCAACATGGTCAATATCTTCTTTGTTGTTAAATATTTTCATAATTCGCTCAATATGTTCATCTGTGAGTATGTTATTATTTGTTTCTTTTTTATAGAAATCTACTCCACTTGCATCAATAAATTGAGTTTTATTATCGGTTTTATGCTTAGAAAGAACCAAGATATTAACCGCTATTGAAGTCCCATAAAAAAGGTTAGGTGCTAATGAAATAACCGTTTCAACAAAGTTATTATCAATCAGATACTTTCTAATTTTTTGCTCTGCACCACCACGGTAAAAAATACCCGGGAAACAAACGATAGCAGCACGACCTTTACTTGAAAGGTAACTAAGCGTATGAAGTACAAAGGCAAAATCGGCTTTAGATTTTGGGGCTAATACGCCTGCAGGAGCAAATCTTTCATCATTAATAAGTGTTGGGTCATCACTACCAATCCAATTTACGGAATAAGGTGGATTAGATACAATGGCATCAAAAGGCTTTTCGTCACCAAAGTGAGGGTCTAATAGCGTATTTCCTAAAGCAATATTAAATTTATCGTAGTTTATATTGTGTAAAAACATATTCATACGAGCAAGGTTGTAAGTTGTATGGTTAATCTCCTGTCCATAAAAACCATCTTCGATAATATGAGCATCAAACTGTTTTTTTGCTTGTAATAGCAATGAACCTGAACCAGCTGCAGGGTCATAAATCTTATTAATGGTTGTTTGGTTGTGTATTGCTAATTGAGCAATAAGCTTAGACACACACTGCGGTGTAAAAAATTCTCCTCCAGATTTACCAGCATTGGCAGCATAATTAGAGATTAAATACTCATAGGCATCACCAAAAAGGTCAATGTGACTATCTTCAAAATCACCAAAATTAAGTCCTTCAACGCCTTTAATGACAGCAGCTAAACGACTGCTTTTGTCCTTTACAGTATTTCCTAGTCTGTTGCTTGTGGTGTCGAAATCAGCGAATAATCCATTAATATCTAGTTCAGATGGATAACCATTTGCTGAACTTTCAATAGCAGAAAATATAGCGGCTAAATCTGTATTCAAGCTTTCATTTGTGTTGGCGGTTTTCGCAATATTAGCAAACAACTGACTCGGATATATGAAATAACCTTTTGTTTTAATGGCATCCTCTTTGATTTCTTTCGTTATAATATCATCAGGAAGTTCTGCATACTTGACGCTTTCGTCTCCACCTTCAATATAGCTAGAAAAGTTCTCGCTAATGAAACGATAAAAAAGCGTTCCTAAAACATATTGTTTAAAATCCCATCCATCTACTGAGCCACGGACATCATTGGCTATTTTCCAGATTTGAGATTGTAATTCGGCACGTTGTGCTGCACTTGACATTTCTATACCTCCAATTTTTCTTCTTATACATTGATTATAGAAGCACTTCTAAATAGGTTTGAAGTTTTCCTTCTCCCCTAAAGTTGCTTATAAAGAAAGTGAAGTTTACGATGAAAATGAAATCCAGCTGTTGTTTCATGCCTTAGAGAGCGAGCCCTATCACTGGAAAATGATGATCACCCTCGCATTAACAACAGGTCTTCGCCGCGGTGAACTTGTTGTCCTTGAATGGAAATATGTTGATTTAGAAGCTGGAACCATCCATGTCAAACAAAGTATCACTAACTTTATTAACGGGGAACCGATCATAAAGGAACCGAAAACAAAAAAATCCATACGCAAGATTAGTTTGTCTGATGGTGTTCTCTCTAAGTTAAAAGAATATTACAAGCTGTGCACTCAGGAATGGGATAAATTAACAGGAACTCGTGACAAAGAACTTTTCTTTGTGTTCTTTAACCAGTATGTGAGAGCTTTCTACCCTGAAAATCCGTATTTGTGGTTCCGAGGTTTCCTTAAAAAGCACGATTTAAAATATATCAGGTTCCATGATCTGCGTCACACATCAGCTACTATGCTAATTAACAAAGAGATTCATGCAAAAATTTTTTCAGAAAGATTGGGACATGCCAACATCACCACGACCATGAACATATACGGCCATGTCTTATCAAAAGCTGATAAAGAAGCCGCCAATAAATTTGATCAAATTATTCCCCTTAATAATCAAAAAGAAACTTAAGAACCCGTGTAATTGAAATTACAATTATTCGGGTTCTTGGTTTTCTGTTGGAGTATAACAGCCGCACTTTCTCCATGTAATAATCTACAGAACTATGCTTAATTAGGCTAGTCCTTGCTCATGTTTAACACCAATTTAGCAACAATACCCATTAACTACCTCTGTGCCAATCAACTCAACAATCTGTCCTAATGAGTATGTTCTCTATTTATATGGTTCTTGGGCAACTATACTAACCCTAACCAACACAGCCACCGACTCCACATGCCCCGTATGCGGAAACATATCCACCGGCTGCACTTCCTTCACCTCATACCTCTCAGCAAGCACCTTCAAATCCCTCGCCAACGTAGAAGGATTACAAGACACATAAACCACTCTCTCCGGCTGCATCTCCAAAATCGTCGTCAACAACGCCTCATCACAGCCTTTGCGCGGCGGGTCAACGACAATCACATCCGCCCGTATGCCCTTCTCTTTCCAAGCAGGAATCACAACCTCCGCAGGCCCTGCCTCAAACGTCGCATTCTCCACGCCATTCAACTGCGCATTCCGATTCGCATCCGCAATCGCTTCCGGCACAATCTCCACACCGTACACATGCTTGGACTTCTGCGCCAAAAACAGCGAAATCGTCCCGATACCGCAATACGCATCAATGACCGTCTCCGTACCAGTAGCACCCGCGTACTCCAACGTCTTGTTGTACAGCACCTCTGTCTGAGCAGGATTGACCTGATAAAACGACCGCGCCGAAATGGCAAACTTGATCGGACCGATGTAATCGTAAATCACATCGCTGCCCCAGAGCGTCACGGTCTTTTTGCCAAAAATAACATTGGTCTTGTCCGGGTTGATGTTCTGCACGATACTCGTCACACCAGCGACCTGTGTACAAATCGCTTCCACCAGCTGATCTCGTTGCGGGATCTGCTCCTCCGTCGTTACGAGCACGACCATGACTTCCCCCGTCTTGACTCCAACCTTTACAACCACATGACGCAACAAGCCTGAATGGCGCACCTCGTCATAGGCCGTGATATTCAGCTTGGTCGCCGCCTGCTTCACGACTGCCACTGCTTCATCATTCACCTGATGCTGGATGAGGCATTCGTTCATGTCGATGATCGAGTGGGATTTCTCTGCGTAAAAACCACCGACCAACGCCCCGTTTTCCTCGCCGATTGGTACCTGAGCCTTGTTGCGATAGCGCCACGGATCACTCATGCCGAGTGTCGGATGTACGGTAATGGCCCCTTCCCCTTCGACTTGGAAACCGCCAATGCGCCGCAGGTTGTCCCGCACGATTTGCTGCTTGTGTCGCAGCTGCTCCTCATATGCGAGATGCTGCAACGAACAGCCTCCGCAACGGTCGTACAGCGGACAGGGCGGCAGGAAGCGATGGGTACTCGCTTCTATTACTTCTGTCAGCTTGGCAAAGCCGAAGTTTTTCTTCACATGATCGACACGCGCATGAACCCGCTCTCCTGCAAGTGCGCCATCCACGAACAGCGTATATCCTTCAATCCGGCCGACTCCTGCTCCTTCGTGGTTCAGTCCGGTTATCTCCACTTCCACGGTTTGTCCGACACGTACAGGGACGTCCAGCTCAACTTTGGCTGTCGGGTGCGGACCGCGCCGCTTCTTTGTTGTCTTCGCCACTATCTATTGCTCCTTTTATCTTGCTCAATAGGTTTTCGTTTTCGCTCCAGGAAACATGCAGGGATGCACAGCGAAAAGCGGCATCCCCACGGCTATTGCTATTCATTTTACTATCTTCTTACGGGACGAACAACTCGATATGCCCCGGCAATGCTTCCACCACGCAAGGCAGCTGTCCGCCCAGCTCACCGTCCAGATTGAGCTGAACCTTCTCTCCGCCCGGCGAAGTGGCTTTGATGTAATCTGCCTGGAAATACAGGATGTTCGGGTCCTTTAAGTGCTCGCCGCGAACTGCCTGTGTCGCCAGGCGGATAAACTCCGCAATATTCATCTTTTTCACGACGATGACATCCAGCTTGCCGTCTGACAAGTCCGCATCTGGGGCGAGCCTGTCGAAGCCGCCTACGGATCGGCTATTGGCGATGAGGAACACCATGATCTCTTCATCCAACAGCACCTCTCTGCGGCTCTCCAGACGAACACGGATCGGGTGCAGCGACGGCAGCTTCTCCAAACCTTTGACGTAATACGCCATTTGGCCGATTAGCGTTTTCAGCTTGCTTGGGACCTCGTAGGTCAAATTCGTCAGAGAGCCGCCACCTGCGATATTCATAAAATAGCGGTTGTTGATGCGTCCCAGGTCAATGCGTTTCTTCTTGCCCTTGGTGATAATCTCCGTTGCTCGTGTGATCGATTTCGGAATACCGACCGCACGGGCAAAATCATTGCTCGTTCCGCAGGGGATTATTCCAAGAGATGGGCGTGCTTTGTGCTCTGCCATCCCATTGACTACTTCATATATGGTTCCATCTCCACCAGCGGCCAAGATGACGTCAAAACCGCGAGCTACTGCACGAGCAGCTTCTTCTGTCGCATCATCTTCCCCTCTGGTCGCATGGCATGAAGTTTCATATCCGGCCGACTCCATTAAATCGAGGATTTCCGGCAATCGCCGACGCACGATCTCCCGGCCGGAGCTTGGATTGTAGATTAATCTGGCTCGTTTCAAGGCAGATCCCTTCTTCCTTCCCTCGCTCACGGGGGTACTCTCTTCCATCATATCCTGTATAGCCATTTTTGGGAATCGCTATGCTCCATATAGCGTGATAAGATAGAAAAAGATGGAAATCAAGGGATAGGGGAGACGCTTGTGAAGAAGATCATCGTGGGAGTAGATGTGGGTGGCACTGCAATCAAGATGGCTTTGATTACGCCAGACGGCGAGCTGGTTACAAAAATGCAAGAACCGACGCCAGTTGCGGACGGCGAGGATGGCATTTTGCAAAAAATCGTAGACATGTCTCATGATCTTCTTGCGCAGCATGGCTATTCTCTTGCACAAGTCTGCGGAATCGGTGTAGGCGTACCCGGCCCCGTTGATGGCGAGAAGGGAATCGTCTTCCAAGCGGTGAATCTTCACTGGCGCCAACCCGTTTTGTTAAAAGAAAAATTGGAAGCCCTTACAGGTCTGCCGGTAGCGGTCGACAACGATGCCAATGTCGCAGCCCTCGGGGAAATGTGGCAAGGTGCAGGCCAAGGTGCACAAGACCTCGTTCTCATTACACTCGGCACAGGTGTAGGTGGAGGCGTCATTTTGAATGGAAAGGTCATCCATGGCATTAACGGTGTGGGCGGCGAAATCGGTCACATCACGATGACTCCAGATAGCGGTGCCCCTTGCAATTGCGGCAAAACAGGTTGTCTCGAAACATATACGTCTGCGACTGCCATCATTCGTGAAGGGCGATTTGCCGCTACAAACGGATCAAGCCCAGCACTTGCCGCTGTACTAGCCGCCAAAGGAAGCATTGCCGCCAAGGATGTCCTCGAGGCAGCCGTAGCAGGAGACACAGCAGCTCTCGCGATTATCGATCAAGTGGCACTCTATCTCGGTCTCGCTCTCTCTCATTTGGCGAATGTGCTCAATCCTGCTAAGTTTATGATCGGTGGTGGCGTGGCTGCAGCAGGTGACTTCCTCTTTTCCCGAATCCGCGAATCATTCAAACGCTTCGTTCCATTCAGCTATGTCGTTGAGTCCACAGAGATCGTTCCGGCCAAACTCGGCAATGATGCGGGGGTGTACGGTGCGGGCTGGTTAATCCGCTCACAGATGCACGAATCCTGATCGGGTCACATAAAATGAATGGACGCTCCTGCACGTGAAGCCTCACAGCAAGAGCGTCTTTTTGGTATAGCTTTATGAAGAAGCCTGCTTGGGTGCCAGCTCTGGCTCCCCGCCTTTCCCCGAAACAATCAGCGCAGCACCGACGAGCACTGCACATCCCCCCAACAGCTGAAGCAAGCTAAAAGCTTCGCCAAACAACAACGCCGAAAACCCAAACGTGACAACAGGCTCCAGCGTGCTTAGCACCGACGCTTTGGTTGACCCAATTAGTTGTAAGCCGCGGAAAAAAAAACTGATGGCGACCACCGTAGAAAAAACGACGATCCCCAAAATCGCCCACCACCCTTGTACCGCAAAAGACAGATCGACCCCTCCGTCTTTTAGCGCAATGAAAAAGGTAGAAATGGTAGCAAACAGGGCGATGTACGCAGATGTTACATAAGACGAAACACCTTTTACCACACGATTCCCCACCACAATATATACGGAATAAAACAGCGCCGCAGCAAGAGCCAACAATACGCCAACCGGCTGAATCCCGCCAAATGACAAGCCGAGCACCAGTCCAAGACCGACGAGTGTAATCAGCATGGCGATGACAGTCTTTTTCGTCAGCCGCTCTTTCTCGACGAAGTAGCTCAATATGGCAACAAACACCGGAAATGTATACAGCAGCAAGGCCGCCATGGAGGTCGGGATGTACTGTACCGCCGAGAAAAAGCTAAGGGATTGCAGCGTGTACAAAATCCCGCCGAGACAAAACATCGCGAGCACCTGTCTTTTATCCAAGCGAAGTGACTCCTTGCGCCAGAGCAACAAACCAAAAAACAGGGCAGTCGCCAATAAAAATCGCAAAAACAAGAGCGTCGAAACAGACACACCCGCTTCGTAGGCGTACACAGCAAAAATAGACATGACGCCAAAACCAGCAGCCGATCCGAAAATATATAACACACCGACATACAGCGGATTCACAACATTTCACCAGCTTTCTCGAAATGACAGCGACAAAAGAAGCAACAGGGCAGGTTCATTTCCGTGTTCAGTGCTTTAACCCCGCTCCTTCTCTGCGGAATATGCGCGACGCGAGAAAAATAGTGAAAACCACATAGACAAGCAGGGAGCCAATCCCCAGAAGCACATGCATCGGGTCGACCTTGCCGTAAAACACTTCCTTGGACAATGCGACGCCGTTGAACACAGGCATCACGTAATAATGTGCAGGGATGTCGACCGGACTGACTGGCATCAGCATGTACGAGGGGACCATCGCCAAAAACAGGACAGCACTCATGTACGTCTGTCCTTCTTTAAAAGACTTGGCAATCGTACTCAAAACAAGCTCCAACCCTGCAAAAAGCGCCGCCAACAACAAAATAGTCACGATAAGCACCAACAAGGTGACAGGCGAGAAGAACGCGAGTGTAAAATGATCTCCTTCCGTCGCCATCGGTCCCAGACGCATGGCCAAGGTGACAGAAATTAGCGATGCTACTGCCCCCATGGTACTCATCGTCATGACAGCCAACAGCTTTGCCGTGAGGATGTGCTGGGCTGCAATCGGCGCCGTCAACAGCGATTCGAGCGTTCCCCGTTCTTTTTCACCGGCGACGAGATCATTCGCTGCGGCCATTCCTGCGGATGCGAGTGAGACTACCAACATCAACGGAATAATGCCAGCCAGCATCCCTCCAGACTTCCTTTCCTCAGAGGCTGCATTTTGAAAGGTGGAGACAATCGGCTGAATCGTCTGCTCAGACAAGCCCGCTTGGTTCAGCCTTTTCGCTACGACTTCCTTGCTGTAAGCCTCTACTGTCTGCTCGAGCAACGTACGGGCATAGACAGACTTTTGATTAGTCGAGTCATAGGCAACCGATAACTGCGCTGTTTTTCCCGCCGCGATCTCTTCATCGAAACCAGCCGGGATTGTCAAAATAGCGCGCAGCTGACCTGCTTGCAGTGCTTGCTCCGGATTGGACGGCTCCAGAATTTGAACAGCGGGATTTTTTTGCAAAACAGCAATCAACGAAGATGATCCTTGCACAGCTAGCGGGATGTACTCCCTCGCTTCTTTTTCCACATTGCTATACGACGTCCCCAGTAAAAAGAAGACGAACGGAATGACGAGCAGTGGCACCAATAGCGTCCCCATCCACGCCTTGCGATCGCGAAACAAGTCCATCAGCTCTTTTTTCAATACGGTCCAAACGACATGTAAGCCCATCAGCCCTCGCTCCCTTCCACGACAGCCATGAAAATGTCGTCCAGATCCTCTGTCCCAAACTCCTCACGTAAAGCATCCAAGCCCCCGGCGAACCGCAGCTTGCCCTTGTGCATGAGCGCAACTCTTTTGCACAGCTTACTAATCTCGCCCATGTTGTGACTGGAAAACAGAATCGTCTTCCCCTCTTCTTGCAGCTTTCCGACCATTCTTCGAAAGATTGTGGCAGCCGTTACATCCAGTCCTGTCGTCGGTTCATCCAACAAAATGACATCGGGATCGTGCACGAGCGTCCGGGCAATCGCTACCTTTTGCTTCATTCCCCGGGAAAAGGCACCCACTCGCCTGTCTAAAAAAGCGTCCATCTCAAGCATCCGGCTCAGACTGCGGGTCCGCTCCTCAAGCCTCGCTTGCTCCAAACCGTATAGACGACCAAAATACGCGATATTTTCCCGCGCTGTCAAACGGCTGTAAAGACCCACATCTCCCCCGAACAAAATGCCGATTCTGCGGCGCACTTCAAGCGGTTGCTGCCGAACGGAAAACCCGCTAATCTCGATATCTCCCTCGGTCGGGCTCAAAACCGTCGCCATCATGCGCATCGTCGTTGTCTTACCCGCACCGTTTTCGCCGAGAAGTCCGTAAACCTCGCCTGCCTCGACCCGAAACGATACATGCTGGACCGCTGCGATTTCCTTAAATCGCTTGCTAACATCCTTGACCTCAATCAACAGCAGCCCCTCCTCTCCCGTATTTTCACTAGAATCGTACCTTCAGTAAGTACGACGCCCGCTTTTCTCCCATAAACGTCACCTGTACGACACCCGTCCGCCCGCGCAAAACCCGGGGTATGGCGCCAGTGACCTGAAATTCCCGCCGCTTCTCATCGACTCGCGCGACAGACACGGATCCTGGGGGCGAAAAGACCTTGTCGCCTTCCAGTGTGTAAAACGAAAGAGTGATTTCTCCCTTTTGCCCGTGGGCCTCTCCCGAAAAACGGATGATCTCCATCATTCCTGACACCGCTGACACTCCTGTGAGGTCAAAAAGCGGATGACGCAGGTTCTCAAGCGTCTGCCCTTTTTTCCAGTCCTGCAAAAACGCGTCAAACTCCTGCACAGCAACCATCCACGCCGCCGAGGAAATCATAGTCGCAGGGACATGCGAAGGTATTGCACCAAACACAAGTGCAGAAGAAGTCATCACCAGTGGCAACCAAATAGAAAACATGCTAATTCCCTCCAATAATTGGTTGCCCTTAGCATGCCCTTACAAAAGTTACCCGTATGTGTCTTAGGCGAATCAGAATCTTTTGACTTTAAAAACGGTAACTCTCGTATCCTACAGCGGATAACGCTCTTTCCACTTGGTCAGGGAAAAGCCTTCAAACAGCGCGACGAAAGCCGCCGTATCGTTAATATAATGACGGGTTTCTTTTGCCTCAGGGTGCTTTTCTAAAAACAGCGTCGCTACCAAATGGCTGACAGGAACACCTTCTGCCTCTTGATCGTAAATGCCCCGTTCAGCGAGCACTTTGCCAAAATAACGTACGTAGGTGACTGTTATTGTTTTTTCTTGACCGTTTTCTTGCCACGTAGCAATGGAACGATCAAATGTATCAGACGGTGAACCACCTTTTCCAGGTGCCACACTTTCTCCTGCCACAGAAATGAGCTTCATGTGCTTCCATCCTCCTTTTTCTTCCTGTACGTTCATTATAGGGGAGAGTGGAAATTGTTACAAATCGGTCGATGTCGTTTTTTTGAGTAACCGTCATCAAAGACCTGAAAGTAAAAGGAAGCTCATCCGTTCTTAAAATCGGAACACGAGTCAAAAACATCCGATTGGTTGATGGCGATCATGACATTGATTGCAAAATTGACGGGTTTGGAGCGATGAAGTTAAAGTCTGAATTTGTGAAAAAGGTATAGATTCTTTTTTCATGCAAAAAGAGCCACTCCAATCAGCGGAGTGGCTATGTGCTTATAGATTCCCATGCCTCCAAGACAAGGCGAATCCCTTCTTTCATCTCTTCCTCGTTCAAATGCGAGAAACCAAAGCACGCAGCGGAAGCGGGTGGGCGCATAAAATAAGTAGTAGCATCTTCCCAAATCACGCCTTTTTGCCGGCAAGCAGTTCGCAGACGAATATATTCATCTTCCGTCCTTTTCCAGACACTGTAAATATGAAGTCCCGCATCCGATTGGAGAAAAGTAAACAACGATCCCATGTTCTCTTGCAGCATTTGATGATACAAAGCGTATTTTTTCCCGTACACTCGATTCATCCTGCGTATGTGCCGTTCATAGTGACCGCTTTTCATAAATGCGGCCAGCGCCCGCTGTTCCATCATGTTCGAAGGATGCGGCTCAAATAATTGTTTCGCCCGAATCATCGGCTCTACAAGACACTTCGGCAGCACAGCGTAGCCGATTCGTAAGTCTGGGAGCGTCGTTTTCGTAAACGTTCCGACATACGCGACTCGATCCTCTTGATCCAGTGCCTTCAACGGCTCAACGGGCCTTCCACCCCAGCGGAACTCACTGTCGTAATCATCTTCTACGATGATACTTCCCTGACGAGATGCCCAATCGAGAAGCTGCCTGCGCCTGTCTTGGCTTAATATAGAGCCAGTTGGAAAGTGTCTGCTAGGTGTAACAAAGAGCAAACGCGACTTCCAATCATGAACCTGTATGCCGAATTTGTCCACTTGGACGGGGGAGGGCACGCCTCCTGTCGAGGCAATCGCCTTTTTTATGCCCGTAAAGCTCGGTTCTTCCACGATAACCGGATCGCCCGGATTCACCAGTAATTGCGCCAGCAGGGTAATCACCTGCATGGATCCGTTGCAGACGACGATCCGATCGGCTTTTGCCGGGATACCTCGTGTTCTGCGCAAATGGACCGCAATCGCTTCCCGCAAAGGGAGATGCCCTTGCGCGACATTGGCCTCCTCATGCTGCTTGGCCAGGAAATTTCTCACTTCTGCATACATAAAGCGATTCCATTCTTGAAAGGGAAACTGATGATAGTCAGTCCGCCCGATCCGAAAATCAACTTTGATCGGGGAACCTTCCTCGATCTGCTTCCGAAGCGGCATCCGGCAAATTCTTTCTCCCCAATTCGACAGCTGCAGCGGTGTTTCCGCTTTTTCCAGAGGAAGTTCATGATTCACTTGAAAGGTTACAAAAGTGCCTCGCCCGACCTCCGAGACGACGTATCCGTCAGCAACCAGCATGTCATAGACCTGATTCACGCTTCCCCGCGAAATTTGATGGAGCCCCGCCAATTCACGGCTGGAAGGCAACTTCATTCCATGATGGAGTGCACCTGTCGCAATCGCTTCTTTAATCGCGTGATAGAGCGCTAAATAAGTAAACCGATATTCCTGTAGAAACTTGTGGAATGACACACGAAAATCCACCACGATCACCGCCAGTAAAATTGGTACAATAAATGAACTGTAAATTGGATCTTTTTTCATGTCAATCCGCTCTGTATGATGAGTCGTAAGAAGAGGACGAGGAGAACTGCATTATGAAAAGTAAAGTGTTAAGCGCTTTATTTTGTTTGGCCGCATTGTGGGGTGCTTCTTTTCTCTTTATTCGAATCGCATCCCCAGTGCTGGGACCGTTTCTAACCATCCAGGGACGCGTAACGATCGCCGCGATTGCTTTGCTGATCTATACTGCCTGCATCGGGCGTTCCGCTGATTTTCAATCACGCTGGAAACAGTATCTGATCCTGGGCGCTCTCAATGCAGCGATTCCCTTCATGCTCATTGCGACTGCGGCGATCCATCTGAATGCGTCCATGTCGGCGATCCTCAACTCGCTGACTCCTGTGTTTTCGGCCCTCGTCGCGTGGGGGTGGATCAAGGAAACGTTAACGCTTGGAAAATGGGTTGGCATCATCGTAGGAATTATCGGGGTTGCTATTTTGGTAGGGTGGAGTTCCATCCCGCTTACATTCGAAGTGATTGTAGCGGTTGGACTGTCTATTCTTTCTACCGTGTCGTATGGATTTGGAGGCGTGTATGCCAAAAAAGCGCTTGCCGGCGTTCCTCCCTTGTCAGTGGCAGTTGGTCAGCAAATCGGTGCATCGATTCTCCTGATTCCGTTTACTCTCTTCAATCTGCCTACTTCCATGGATTCATTGACACCTGCCGCCATATTCTCTGTGGTTGGAGTGGCGATCTTCTGCACGGCGATCGCGTATCCTTTGTTCTTTTACTTGATTTCCAATGCAGGCCCGACGAAGACCCAAAGTGTTACGCTGCTGATTCCGCTGTTCGGTATGATCTGGGGTGTCGTTTTCCTGGATGAAACGATCACCGCCGGCATGATTACGGGACTGATCGTGATTCTGGGAAGCATTTTTCTCATCTATGATATTCGACCTCAGCCCGCCAAAAACAAACCCAGTCAAAAGGCAGGATAACCAGCACGAAAAAGCATGCTGCCGCAGCAACATGCTTTTTCTCTCCCAAACTATACTCACGTTACACGTCTATTGGCTCAAACAACAAAGACGTATCCTTCGCCTCAAAAAGATGAGCTGCGCTGCTCTCTACATGAGCAACCATTTTGTCAAATAGCGCATTGCCGATACTTAACCGCTTGACGCCAAGCTTATGAAGCTTCTGGAAATTTGTGACCCCGGGAGCACTTCATTATTAATTACACCAGACTTCAATTCCTGCCATCCTTCAATTCCTGCTTCATTTATTAGGTTAGAAAGTTTGCTACTATCATACTTATCAAAGTTATACTTTTCATTCACTTCCACATGTTTCGCATATAGTTTACTGTCAGTAGTAATGACATACAAATAGTTTTGACTCTCTGCAATCTTGCCATCTCTCATAAATTCAAAACGAAGGAGATAGACTCGGTCAATATTACTAACTGTAATTTTCTGGTCTTTTTCCCCTTCATTTATCCATTTGTAAATTTGTTCGACTTGCCTTTTATCTTCGCTAGATTCTATTAATTCTGGTTGTGGTTTATTTGACCCATTCAAATACGCTTGAATCCATATCTGTGAAGGTGCTTTTTGAGATTCTTGCGTTACTTCTATTGGTGTATTTACTGATTGAGTCCCATTGCACCCAGAAATAATGACTGTTAAAAGCGAAAAAACTACTACTCCAATAAATTTATTCATGCTACCCTCCTAAAAGAATTACACTGCGACAAAAATACTTGCCACAGCGCTCTTTAATTACCAGAGCATGTCATAACATTTTAGCAAATACATATCACCTTTATCCGTAACCCCGTTGCCTAAAGCATAAATAAATCTTCGCTATCATAAGGAACTTCACCCTTCTGTTAAACTAAATGTGTCGGTTAAAAAACTCCAAAAATTTTTTCCCATCCCATGTCAGAAAATCCGTGAACCAGAAGTCTACACAGTAAATCAACAAATCACGAGGAGTTTTTGCGATGGATCACTTGATAATCAAGCCTAAGACTCATGAGGAACACACCCAGATAGAAGACGAGGCTCTGGTAGAGCAGGCAAAAGCCGGAGATCAGGAGGCGTTTAGCGAGCTGGTCAGGCGTCATCGCTCCAAAGTATACGGCTATGCTCGGTCGTATACACAAGAAGCCTTTCTTGCCGAAGACATCGTTCAGGATGCTCTCATTCGTGCTTTTTTGCACCTGGGAACGCTGGTGGACAGCCGACGTTTCCTTCCTTGGCTGCATCGGATTGTGCGCAATCAGGCGTACACACGGCTTTCGAAGGGGCCGCAAAAAAGGGAAACCGTTTTCTCGAGTATGGGCAAACAAACACATGAGCAGGAACCGGCTGACTGGGAGGACCTCGATAGTATCCTGCACAGGCTGGGACGATCTTGGTCGCACTCTGCGCAGAACACCAATCCCGAAGAGGTCATGGTGCGGCGTGAGCTGTTTGAGACAATCAGGAGCCTGCTGTACTGCCTCAATCCTCGGGAGAGACGCATTGTGGAATCTCATTTTTTTGATCATTTGGCCCCTCATGAGATCGCCCACATGTTCCAGATGTCCCAGGCTAATGTCTATCAAGTGCTATCGCGTTCTCGCAAAAAACTGATTCAGGAAAAAACTCGTGTCGTTGTTGATCAATACATGAAGACGAGAAAGGTTGCGGGGAGTATGAAACAAGCAGTATTGAATAAGCCAGAAGCATTCACGATGCCTACTTGGGTTACTTGCGCAGCGGCACTATACGGAATGGTAGAATCGACCGAACGAAAAATGTCTTTGCCGATGATCCTTGGCTTGAGCGGCCATGCCTTTCGCCTGACGATCGTCCCTGGAAATATCCATATTGCGGGCCCGACAATGTTTCACTTTCAACGAGTCTTGCAGCAGGGTTTGAAAAACATGGGCTTTGAATCTCGTGCCGTCACCTCGTATCATCTTTCCTGCGAACCAAGCATGAATGCCAATCAAGTTGCTCCCTCGCTATTGAGCCCGGAGGCACGCGAAAAGCGCCAGCTGTCTGTCCTCTTGCCAGAAGCATTGGAGCTGGTTCACCGCTCCATCGACAAAGGGCATCCTGTGCTTGCTTGGGATCTGTTCATGCCAGAGTTCGGATTGATCTACGGCTATGATGATGAAAAAAGAGTGTTTTACGCAGGAGACAACTGCCGAAATGACAGTACCATTCCCTATGAAAACTTGGGGCGGGGTATCGTCGAGGAGTTATTTGTCCTTGCCATCGACCGTGCGTTTCCGATCGATCAACGCACGATGCTCGCAAATGCTCTCCAATCTGCACTCGTTCATTATCGTGGAGAAGAGCCGCAGGACCAGAGCTGTGTCAATGGTCTAGCCACCTATGCTGCTTGGCAGGAGGCCTATGAAAAGGGAACGGTAGAGCCAAATGGCAACGCGTATACGACCGTGGTGAACGGGGATGCACGTCGCTACGCCTCTCTTTTCTGGAGCGAGATCGTAGATACGTGGACAGATTCTGTGTTTGATGAGGTTCGTCCGCTGATGAAAGAAGCAGCTGGCTTGTACGGGGCGATTGCCGATGGCTTTGACACGTTAAGCAAGCTCTTCCCATTCCCGGCTGGGGGCGAGCCGAACGATGCGGAGAAGGGCAAGCAGGCTATTGCGTTGTTGCAGGCGATTGAGCGAAATGAACGTGCTGCCGTATCGGTACTGGAACAAATACAGGCGGGACTCACTGCAAATCAGGCATCCACATAAAAGGGATAGAAAAAAGAACGCAGTCAGAAAAGCTGCGTTCTTTTTCGTTCGAATTATTCCTCGTATTCGCCCCATTCAAGTGTGCCTTTTACAGCATCTACGTAAGGCCAGCTCTTGCTCTTGTCAACCGTATAGACAAGGGTGAGAAAAGGAGCTTGTTTGCCTTTGTAGGTTGGCCAGAAGTAGGACAGCTTTACAGGGAGATTTTTGGCTACGATTTCAGCAGCTTGTTGCTCCGTTACGGATGGCTTCAGGATGGGAAGAGTACCCTCTTTTTCCGGCATATTCACAATGAAAGTAAATACTTGTCCACTCTCTATATCAACCTTCATCCAATAGTAACGGTCGAACACAGGCAACCCATCGTGCAATTCATAAAAAATGAAGGTATACGTTCCTGTTCCTGTGTCCTCCTCCTCTTCACCCTCTCCTTCATTCAACTCGATCATCCAATCAGCCAATTTCGGCTGTTTATATGGATCAAATATCTCAACCTGCCATTCAGTAGAGGATTTAGCGGCATATGGCTCGATGAAGGAAATTGCTTTTTTCAAGGCTTCTTCTTTCGATAAGGGAACAGGCAAGCTTTTTGTTTCCATAAAAATATCCGCACTAGTGACCGCTCCCGTAGAAGCATCCACCGAAATGGACACGTCTTCATACCCAAACTCATCGCTCCAGGAATGTATGATCTCACCATCTACTTCTCCTGTGTAGTATTCTGGGAACATTACCTTCGTATCCACGTCAAACAAGCCCGCGACGACTTTTTCTCCATCTGCCCTGCTTTTGACAATAAGCGGCTCTCCTTTTGGCGATAGCGTAATATTCTTCAGGTTGTCAGGATTTCTTTTTCCATTCCCGGCTAATTCAGTTCCATGAGTGAAGTCAATCTGCTTTCCTGTCACGGCATCGATGTAAGCGTTATTCATCCATAAGTATTGCATGCCCGGCTTGGCATCTTTCCCTTCCAGCACATAGCCCAATTCAAGACGATCAGGAGTGAAAAACTGCTTTTTGACAGCTTCTGGTGTCAGTGCCGTTTTCGGATCTGGGACCTTGGTCTCTTTCAAATCGAGTAGCTCAGTGGATACACCCAAGATATGACCAGCATAATCCGTCGTCACGTATATGCCCGTCCTATTCCCCAATATCTCCAGCCCATTTAGTACAACTGGATAATAAATGGTACGGTATATTGCTAAGGGATCAGTCAATTCTTCAGGGTCTACCTCTTCAACAGCTTTGGATAATTGAGGAGAGCCTGCTTGTTTTCTTTTGTCTGCCCCTAATAACTCAAGCACTGCTTTTTCTGCCCGTTGCAAAATAACCTCGTCTGTCGCAATTTCCCCTTGCTTCCAAATATACAAACTAGCGTTGTACGTGAACAACTCCCCTGTTTTGCTGTCAAAGACAACAGTGGCACCCATGTCATTGGATTCGGGACTTTCCAGATAGAGGTTTAACAGTTTTTCATCCATCTCACTTTTCACAATCGTTCGTTTCGTCAACGTTTTCAATGCAGGCTCCAGCTTTTCTAAAGCAGCTACGATTTGAGTGGCCCGCTCCGGGAGCTTTTCCTCGCTTTTTGTTGCAGATGCAATGTGGCTAGGATGGATTTCAGGACTTGCAGCCAAGGCTGTTCCACTTGTTCCTGGCAGCATCATTGCTATTGTCAATGCGATTGCTGTGCGTTTTCCATTTCGTTTCATTAAATCCCCTCCTTCTTTCTTAATCCTCGTACTCTCCCCATTTAAAAGATCCATTTACGGCATCGACGGTTGGCCAGCCTTTGCTGGTATCGAGTTTGTAAACGAGAATGGGTGCATTCTTCTCTCCTGACCTCGGCCAAATATAGGTCAACTTGACCGGTACCTGTTTGGAAACACTATCTGCTGCCTGTTGGGCTGTTACAGATGGTTTGAGCACAGGATATTTACGATCCTCTGCTGGAACTGATGCCACGAATTCAACGACTTTTCCCTTATTTGGATCAATTGCTACTCCGTAGGAATATTCCATGAGCGGTATCCCATTTTGTTTTTCGAAAAATAAAAAGCCATACTGCTCGACGGATTTCTTGTCCTCTTTCTTGATTTCCTCATACATTTCGACTTGCCACTCGGCTTTTTTAGCATGAGGCTCAAGGAACGTAATCGCCTTTTGCAAGGATTGCTCTTTTGTTAGAGGCACTGAGAGATTTTCGATATGTGCCAAATTTACGTATCCACCGATATCGCCAGTCACTTTGTTCACCATAATAGAGGCCCGATTAAAATCGATAGGGTTCGACCAATCATAAGTGATTTCGCCCTGCTGTTCATCTTTTCGATAGGTTGTATACAACTTCTTGGCATCAACCTCAAACAAATTCTCTAAAATCTGCTGATCGGTTGCGTCTTTTGCAATGAATGGTTTCCCTTGGGGTTTCAAGGAAATGTCCTTGATATCAGATGTATGGAGTTTTCCATCCCCTTCATCTGCTCCCCATTCCATTTCGATCTCCTTTCCCGTCAATGCATCAAATACAGGCGCCGTTCTCATTGTATATTCGATACCGGGTTTCCCATCTGTTCCTTCCCATACATAGCCATAACGAAGGCGTTCGGGCGTAAATATTTGCTTCCGAATCTCTTCTTTTGTAACAGCTTTTTTCGGATCAGCCACCTGTATACCCGTCAAATCTAGCGGTTGAAAAGATAGGCCCAACAAATGCCCGCCTGAATCCATTTCCACCTCGATACCGTAGCGCGCTTCGTCTATTTCCAGACCATTTAGCAGAATCGGAAAGTACACATTCGGGTATATAAACAACTCTTCTTCATCGTATACCGTTTTCGACAATTGAGGCGCATCTGTCATTTTTCGCTTCTTTTCTCCGAACAACTCTTGCACAGCTTTCTCAGCTTTTTGCACGATTGCTTCGTCCGTTACCTTTTCATTCTCTTCCCAAATGAATGGGGAAGCCTCGTAACCAAGTAATTCACCGCTCTGGCGATCAAAAAGCAGATATGCACTCATTTCGGTATCGGCAGGATGGCTTATATACAAATCCACTTGATTTTCATCGTAATCAGAAATAACGACCTCTCGGAGCGTCAGAGCTTTTAAAGCAGGCTCCAGCTTCTCCAGTGCAGCGACAATCTCTACCGCACGAGCAGGCAGCTTGACTTGTTCTTTGGATGGGTTTTCAGCATTTTTCAAGATCATTTCCGGACTTGCAGCAAATGCCTGGGCACCTGTTCCCAACAGCATGGTTGTCACTGCAAAAGCAGCCGTCGCACTTTTCCATTTTTGTGTCATGAACATTTCTCCTAATCAATTATGATGATAGCTATGCATTCTATCTTACTTTTTTCCCACTATTTAGCATAGATCAAAACACAAAAAAACAGCACCCTCCCCTTACAGAGAAAGTGCTGTCGTATGTTTTGCCCTACAGGCTGTTCAATACTTCCTGAATCAACTTGTTTACCATTCCCGGGTTTGCCTTCCCTTTGGTTTGCTTCATGACCTGTCCAACGAAGAAAGCAGCTGCTTTTTCGTTTCCGGACTTGAAGTCTGCCACGGCTTGTGGGTTGGAATTGACGGCATCCACGACGACTTGACGCAGAGCGCCTTCATCGCTGATTTGGACGAGTCCTTTTTCTTCGACGATCTGCTTCGGCTCTTTTCCGGTCTCCACCATCTCTTTGAAGACGGTTTTGGCGATTTTGGAGGAAATGGTTCCGTCCTCGATCAGCTTGATCATCTCACCCAAGCCTTTTGGTGTCATTTTCACATCGGCAAACACCAGGTTGTTGGCGTTGAGGTGTGCCAACAGGTCAACCATCAGCCAGTTTGCTACTGACTTCGGCTCTGCTCCTGTTTTCACCGTCTCATCAAAGAAATCAGCCGTCTCCTTGGAGATCGTAATGACTCCTGCATCATCCTTAGACAAACCAAACTCGTTCACATAGCGTGCCTGACGAGCATCTGGCAGCTCTGGAATGGTTGCGCGAACCGCTTCAATCCACTCCTCGGAAATCTGCATGCGAACCAGATCCGGGTCTGGGAAGTAACGATAGTCGTGTGCTTCCTCTTTGGAACGCATCGTCAACGTCTTCTTGTTCGCTTCATCCCAACGGCGCGTTTCCTGAACGACCTTGCCACCGGAAGAAACTACCTCCGTTTGACGTAGTACCTCGTACTCCAAGCCCATTTGCACGTTGCGGAAGGAGTTCATGTTTTTCAGCTCGGCCTTGGTTCCGAATTCTTCTTGACCATACGGACGAATCGATACGTTGGCGTCGCAGCGCAGGGAGCCTTGTTCCATGCGAACGTCAGATACTTCGGTGTACTGGATGATCGCTTTCAGCTTTTCCAGATACGCACGTGCTTCTTCCGGTGTGCGGATATCCGGCTCGGAAACGATCTCGACGAGCGGTACCCCGACGCGGTTGAAGTCTACCAGAGACTCTCCGCCAAAATCGCTGTGCGTCAGCTTGCCCGCATCCTCTTCCAAATGCAGACGAGTGATCCCAATGCGCTTCGTCTCACCGTTTACTTCGATGTCGATCCAGCCATTGTAGCCGATCGGCTGGTCAAACTGCGAGATTTGGTACGCTTTTGGGGAATCCGGATAAAAGTAGTTCTTGCGGTCGAACTTGGTCTCGCGGGAAATCTCGCAGTTGAGGGCGAGAGCTGCTTTCATCGCGAACTCTACCGCTTGCTTGTTCGTTACAGGCAGTACACCTGGATGTCCCAAGCAGATCGGGCATGTATGTGTATTCGGCGGTGCACCAAACTCAGTCGGGCAGCCGCAAAAGATTTTACTGTTGGTCGATAGCTCGGCGTGAACCTCCAAGCCGATGACGGTTTCGTACTTGCTCATGCTCTTACCCCCTCACCCATTCCGGTTTGCGCCCGTAGAAGCCTGCGGTTTGCTCATACGCATGGGCTACGCGCAATACGGTGGATTCGTCAAATGCACGACCTACGATCTGCAAACCGATCGGCAGACCGTTTTTGGAGAATCCGCACGGCACACTGATTGCTGGCAAACCAGCCAGGTTTACAGGAACGGTACAAATATCCTCCAGATACATTTTCACCGGATCATCTACGTTTTCGCCTACTTTGAAAGCCGTAGAAGGCGTCGTTGGGTGCAGGATGACATCGTAGTCAGCAAAAATGCTGTTGAAGTCCTGGATGATCAGGGTACGCACCTGCTGCGCCTTTTTGTAGTAAGCATCGTAATAACCAGACGAGAGCGCGTAGGTTCCGAGCATGATGCGACGCTTCACTTCTTGACCAAAACCTTGGCTGCGGGATTCCTTGTACAGCTCGATCAGGTTGGCCGCATTGTCTGCACGCACACCATATCGAACGCCGTCAAAACGAGCCAGGTTGGACGAAGCTTCAGAAGAAGACAAGAGGTAGTAAGCTGGCACTGCATATTCCGTGTGCGGCATGGAAACCTCGCTCCATGTAGCACCCATGCTCTCCAGCTGCTTCAATGCTGCCAAAACAGCATCGCGAACCTCAGGGTCAATCCCTTCTCCGATCAACTCTTTCGGTACCCCGATACGCAGACCTTTTACATCTCCAGTCAATGCGGACAAGTAATTCGGTACGTCCACATTGGCAGAGGTAGAGTCGTATTCATCATGTCCCGCAATCGCTTGCAGCACATAGGCGGAATCCTCAACGTTTTTCGTCACAGGCCCGATTTGATCCAGCGAGGACGCAAACGCAACCAGCCCGAAACGGGAGACGCGTCCATATGTAGGCTTCAAGCCGACAACGCCACAAAAAGCAGCTGGCTGACGGATGGAGCCACCTGTATCAGAGCCAAGTGTGTAGTAGAAATGACGTGCAGCCATTGCCGCCGCTGAACCACCGGAAGAGCCTCCCGGAACGTAGTCGGTGTTCCACGGGTTTTTCGCTGGGAAAAAGCCGGAATTTTCGTTGGAGCCGCCCATCGCAAACTCGTCCATGTTCAGCTTCGCAACGATAACCGAGTCGGCATCCTTCACCTTTTTGGAAACCGTCCCGTCATGGACAGGATCGTAGTTCGCCAAAAATTTACTCGCGCAAGTCGTGCGAATGTCTTTTGTAACCAGGTTGTCTTTCAGTCCGGCTGGCAAGCCGTAGAGAAGACCCAGCTCCTCATTTCCCTTAACCAGACGCTCGTCCAATTGACGAGCATGAGCCAAGGCTCCCTCTTCATCTACATGCAGGACGGATTTGATTTCTCCGTCATGCTCCTTGATGCTAGCGATGGAAGCCTGCACCAGATCCGTTACCGAAATCTCTTTTGCGCGCAGAGCGCTATGTATCTCAGACAATCGCTTGTCAAACAGCGACACAGTGGGTTCCTCCCTTCTCGTTATCCAGTAGGTTATTCGAATACAGCCGGTACTTTAAACTGTCCGTCTTCGTGATCCGGTGCGTTTTTCAGCACGTCCTCACGCGGCAGGGACGGTCTGTTTACGTCTTCGCGCATGACGTTTTTCACGTCTGTCGCATGGCTGGTTGGCTCAATATTGGATGTATCGAGCTCATTCAGCTTGGCTGCAAAATCGAGAATGGCATTCAGGTCTTTTGTGTACCGCTCCGCTTCTTCCTCAGTGAGCTGCAAACGGGCCAAATTAGCTACGTGTTCCACTTCTTTGCGAGTAATGGCACTCATTCTTTCCACCTCCGAATCGTATCACATAACTTTGATCTTACTTGAAAAGAGCGGGTTCAGTCAATTTTCACGGGGATTTCGTCAGGAAAAACAAATAATGTTTTCGGCAAAAAAATATTGATCGATTATTCGCCAATAAAAAACTTTGTATCGCTGTAGTGCTGGGGAGGAAACAGGAGAAAACGCTCAGCTTCTAGGGCCACCCGCTGGGGGATTGACTGCCCGGCTCCATGAAAAAAAGCGAAACCCGCGTCCAAAGTCGTCCTTTCAGGGGGTATCTCAGAGGTGGACGCTAAGGGCTTGTTTCTCTTTTTTTCATTGCGCCTCGGGCGGTGTCCCTAAGATCTTCGCTGTTTTCTCCTGTTTCCTCTACGAGCTTTCCGTGTTTACCGATCTTTTACGAACTTAAAAGATTGAAGAATGTAAGAAGTTACGCCAGAGAAGAATATTTCCAGACGTAGCGACTTGTGGAGTCCTACCAAGCGGAGAAGGGATTCGCGGGCAACAGAAACGCAACCGTGCCCATACGACGTAGCGGCTACCACTTTTGCGTTTCCCCGCGAATTCCTTCGGAGCGGCCAGTCCCATCCCTCAGCAGGACGGAGCACTGAGCCTAGACTGGAAATATTCTTCTCCCCACCGTAGCTGCATATTTAGAGACCTTAAGTTGTTGCTGTAGTGGTGGGGAGGAAACAGGAGAAAACGCTCAGCTTCTAGGGCCACCCTCTGGGGGATTGACTGCCCGGCTCCATGAAAAAAAGCGAAACCCGCGTCCAAAGTCGTCCATTCAAGGGGTGGCTCAGAGGTGGACGCTAAGGGCTTGTTTCTCTTTTTTTCATTGCGCCTCGGACGGTGTCCCTAAGATCTTCGCTGTTTTCTCCTGTTTCCTCTACGAGCTTCCCGTGTTTACCGATCTTTTACGAACTTAAAAGATTGAAGAATGTAAGAAGTTACGCCAGAGAAGAATATTTCCAGACGTAGCGACTTGTGGAGTCCTACCGAGCTCCGAAGGGATTCGCGGGCAAAAGAAACGCAACCGTGCCCATACGACGAAGCGGCTACCGCTTTTGCGTTTCCCCGCGAATCCCTTCGGAGCGGACAGTCCCAACCCTCAGTGGGACGGAGCACTGAGCCTAGACTGGAAATATTCTTCTCCCCACCGTAGCTACATATTTAGAGAGCTTGAGCTGTTGCTGTAGTGGTGGGGAGGAAACAGGAGAAAACGCTCAGCTTCTAGGGCCAACCGCTGGGGGATTGACTGCACGGCTCCATGAAAAAAGCGAAACCCGCGTCCAAAGTTGTCCATTCTGGGAGCGTCTCAGAGGTGGACGCTAAGGGCTTGTTTCTCTTTTTTTCATTGCGCCTCGGGCGGTGTCCCTAAGATCTTCGCTGTTTTCTCCTGTTTCCTCTACGAGCTTTCCGTGTTTACCGATCTTTTACGAACTTAAAAGATTGAAGAATGTAAGAAGTTACGCCAGAGAAGAATATTTCCAGACGTAGCGACTTGTGGAGTCCTACCAAGCGGAGAAGGGATTTGCGGGCAAAAGAAACGCAACCGTGCCCATACGACGTAGCGGCTACCACTTTTGCGTTTCCCCGCGAATCCCTTCGGAGCGGACAGTACTTACCCTCAGCAGGACGGAGCACTGAGCCTAGACTGGAAATATTCTTCTCCCCACCGCAGCCACATCTTCATCTCCTAAGAAAAAACAAGTCCAAGGCATTTGCCCTGGACTGTGAACTCTTCTTCTCGTACGTTATTACGCCTTCTTTGTCGCGAGCGCCTGCCCCATCAGGAGAGACTTCCCTTTTTCAACGCCTGTTGCCCATTCGAGCTCGTTGGACTCCAACAGCAAAATGACGGTGGATCCAAATTCGAACCAGCCCAGCTCTGAGCCTTTTTCATAACGAGGTGTCCCAGCAATCTTCTCGTGGGTTTGGCGACCGTGCTTGATGTTCGTCGTAGCTGTGTTGTAGCAGACCTTCACGCTGCCTACAAACAAGGCTCCTACTTTTACCAAAGCCATATCGCCCAAGCTATCTGTTTTGATGTGAGTTACCAAGCGTTCATTGCGAGCAAACAAACGGTCTACGTTTTCAATCCCGAGCTTGTTAACGGGATAGAGTCTGCCAGGCAAATAGCAGTAACTACTCAAATCGCCCGTTACTGGCATATGAATCCGGTGGTAATCCCTTGGACTCAAATAAATGGTGATAAATTTACCACCGTAGTAACGCTTGGCCTCTTCCTCCGAACCGCCCAACAGCTCACTCACACTGAAATCTTTTCCCTTTGCTTGAATCAAGGTACCTTCGCAAATATCCCCCAGCTGCGAAACAGTTCCATCTACCGGGCTGACGATGGTATCTGGGCCAGGTGCAATCGGTCTCGCTGCGGGCTTCAAGCGTCGGGAGAAGAACTCCTTCAGCGTACGGTATTCTGACGCCGGCTTTTCTATGATCGACGTATCAATTTGATAGTGCTTTATGTATCGTTGAATGGCTAATCGACTAAAGGGAGTAGCGGTAATTTTGCCCATAGTCCGTGACATCGCGTTTTGTGGCAAGCGATGGATGAGACCTGGGAGCAGCTTTTTGCCCATAAGAAAATATGCTCCTTCGTAAAACAACAATACCCTTACTTTACCACTTCTGCTAACAGCCAGTAAACCCCGCACTATTACCAGAGGTTCATCATTTTCTTCGGCAGTCTTGCTATACTATAATCATTTTAAGAAGCCACTTATCAGGAGATATCGGTTATGGTGAAGAAATTCGATATTACTACACTTATCAGTCAGCATGGTGATATCCTAACCAGTCTATTCGACCATATGTCGGACATGTTCTTTCTCATGGCTGTCGAACAAGATGCGGACGGGGAGTATCTGTTTCGCTATGTTTTGATGAATCCATCCGCTATGCACGTCGCCCTATTGAGCGAGGAAGCATACGGAAAAACGTTTGACGACGTGTATCCTCATGAAAAAGCCAGCTTATTACAGCACATGTACACACAAGCTGTAAAAAGCGGGAGTCCGATCCATTTTACTGCAAATGGTGACATCATTGGCGAATCCATTCTTTCTCCTGTCTACGATAGCAATGGTGTATGCACGCATGTCTTTTCCATTACCCGCGATGTTACTGAGCGCACAAACCTGGAGTCACAGCTGGCCTATATGGCGTATCATGATGTGCTTACGGGATTGCCGAACAGGCGCCTCCTCTCCGAAAAGCTCCAGCAAGCTCTACGTGCTGCCCAATCAAAAGAGGAGATGGTCGCTGCCCTCTATTTGGACTGTGACCGCTTTAAAGAAATCAACGATACATGGGGTCACGACACAGGAGATCTGTTTTTGCAAATGCTCGCTACACGCCTCAAGTCATCTGTTCGAGATGGCGATATCGTCGCACGGCTGGGTGGAGACGAGTTTGTCATCGTCCTGACCGGCATTCACTCTGAACGTCAGGTTGAAAAAATTGCAAATCGTATCCTGCTGGCGACGCAAGAGCCTTGGATGATTGAGGACCGGACCATACCGTTTTCGACAAGCATAGGCATTGCCCTCTATCCGGCATCTGCAAGCGAAGCTGAACAGCTGTTGAGCAATGCAGACAAAGCACTTTATCAGGCTAAAAAGACAGGCCGTAATCGTTTCTTTTTCTTTGACCCCATTTGATTATTGACTGTAAAACAAAAACACTGCCAAGACGGAGAACAGCAAGCTCACCATATACAAAATGATGACCGTCTGCTTCGTTGACAACCCCCGGGACATGAGCCGATGATGAACATGTCGGCGATCCGCTTGGTACATGGGGGAGCCTGCCAAAAGCCTACTGATGATGACCTGCACGGTGTCTACGACGGGCAAGCCTACTGCCAGGACAGTCACGACTAATGAAATGATCGTAGCCCCTTTCATTGTTCCTTCCAACGAGATCACGCCGAGAGCGAATCCCAAAAACATCGATCCCGCATCACCCATAAAAATTTTCGCCGGATAGAAATTGAAGCGTAGAAAAGCGAGTGCAGCACCTGCCAGTGCAACTGCCAATAATGCTGTTAATTCTTGACCTTTGAGCATCGACAAAAAGAACAAGGTCACCGCTGAGATCGCGGTAGCACCGGCAGCAAGCCCGTCGACTCCATCCAAAAAATTCACCATATTGATCAAGCCGACGATCCACAGCACGGTCATCAACAGGGAAACAAGGATTGGAAATGAAATGTACGTCCCTTCCTCTCCCCCCAGCCACATCAAATTGATTCCCCGAAAGCGAATATCCATGAGGAATGTCATCATTGCTACCAGTAACTGCACCATTAGTTTCGGCAGTGCCGGAAATTCTTTTTTCTGCGACTTGTACGTGTCGTCTATCCATCCAATGGCCACCAACACGGCCCCTCCAACTGCCAAAACTGCAACGGTTTTTTGCGCCCCTGCAAAAAAAGTTGACACCAACAAGAGACCGACAAACATCGCCAAACCACCAGATAATGGGATCGGCCTGCTATGTCCCTTTCTCCCCTTTGGCATATCCAGCAGCTTTGTTTTCCAAGCCAGCCAATTTGCTGCCGGCATCAACAAATACACAACAAAAAACGAGGAGAGTCCTGACACGATATAAGTAAACAGCTACCCTCACCTGCTTTGCCCATCATTTTGTCTTTAGTGTGGACAAAATAGGAACAAAAAAGCCGCCCCTGTAAAGGAGGCAGCTTTTTTTATTGTGTAGCTTACAGTTTTTCGGAAACCATTTTTGCTTGTGTGAAGAGCAGGAGGTAGTCTGGTCCACCCGCTTTGGAATCTGTACCGGACATGTTGAAGCCTCCGAATGGATGTACACCTACCAAAGCGCCTGTGCACTTGCGGTTGAAGTACAGGTTACCTACGTGGAACTCTTCGCGAGCGCGCTCCAGGTTCTCACGGTTGCGGCTGATGACAGCGCCAGTCAAGCCGTACTCAGTGTTGTTCGCAATTTCCATTGCATGATCGAAATCGTTAGCTTTGCAGAATGCTACCACTGGGCCAAAGATCTCTTCTTGCATGATGCGAGCTTGTGGATCTACATCTGCAAATACAGTTGGCATGATGAAGTAGCCGGATTCTGGACCTTTTTCGCCACCTGCAACCAGTTTGCCTTCTGTTTTACCAATCTCGATGTACTCGAGGATTTTGTTGTATGCTTTCTCGTCAACCACAGGACCTGTGTAGAAATCGTTGGTTCTGATGTCACCCACAGTCAGTTGTTTGGTCAGCTCTACTACGCGGCCCAGTACTTGGTCGTACACGTCTTGGTGAACGATAGCACGGGAGCAAGCGGAACATTTTTGACCGGAGAAACCGAATGCAGAAGCCACGATGGACTGTGCAGCCAACTCGATATCGCAGTCGTTATCAACAACGATGGAGTCTTTACCGCCCATTTCAGCAACCAGACGCTTCATCCATTTTTGACCTGGACGATGTTTCGCAGCCAGTTCATTGATACGCAGACCTACGTCACGGGAACCTGTGAAGCTGATGAAACGAGTCAGGTTGTGCTCTACGAGATAATCTCCGATTTGGCTACCGGAACCTGGTACGAAGTTTACAACACCTGCTGGTACGCCAGCGTCTTCGAGAATCTCCATGAATTTCGCAGCGATTACTGGAGTGGTAGAAGCAGGCTTCAATACGACAGTGTTACCCGCTACGAGAGCTGCTGTCGTCATACCAACCATGATCGCAAGAGGGAAGTTCCAAGGCGGGATAACGATACCTACACCGAGTGGAACGTAGTACAATTCGTTGTCTTCATCAGGGATACGAGGCAGATCATGGCGCTGGGACAGCTTATCCATTTGACGGCCATAGTATTCCATGAAGTCGATTGCTTCTGCTGTGTCAGCGTCAGCCTCTGCCCAGCTTTTTCCTGCTTCTTTTACGAGCCAAGCAGAGAACTCATGCTTACGGCGACGCATGATTGCTGCTGCTTTATACAGATAGCGGGAACGTGCTTGTGCAGGCACCTTTTTCCATGTTTCGAAAGTGCTAGCAGCTGTTTGGATCGCTTTCTCAGCCAGTGCTTGATCAGCCTGGGAAACAACGCCCACTACTTGTTCTTTATTAGAAGGGTTGAAGGAGTTGGATTTCTTTTCAGTTGTGATGCGTTCTCCGCCGATGATAAGCGGATACTCAAGGCCAAGCTCACTTTCTACCTTAGCGAGAGCTTCTTCAAATGCCTTTTTATTTTCTGGCAGACTAAAATTGGTAAACGCCTCGTTTTTGAATTCCACTTGCATCTTGTGACGCCTCCTTATCGATATCTTCCATGTTCGGATCACTCATAAAACATATGCAAGGATCATACCAACAAAACCATTTATGGCTCGACTCTATTAGTGTTTGCATTTTTGCAGAAAAATCACCGACAAGATTCAAGAAGTATCTCGAACACTTTTGTGCACACACCGTTCAACATTTCACACATTTGTTCAATCCGTTATTTTTTGTGTACAAAAAAACACCCGACCTCCTCACCTTCTCAGGAGATCATTCGGGTGTTTTATGCTTTTCCTTATTGTCTGTAAATATGCATATACGGCTCTCCACTTGTCGGTCGAATGTAGATCGACAATGGTTTGTTCATCGACTGTACATACAGGTTGACGTGAACGCTTTTGTCGAAGAGCTGATTGATGCTTCCTGCTGCAAATTGCGTAAACTGCAATGCCTCTGTTCTGGAGTCATACTCTGCAGTGGCGGTAATCGTAATCTCAGTGAGCTTGCCGTCCATGAAACGTCCCAGACCAGTCATTCCGATATATTCAGGGAAATAGCCCTTCGATTGACGCATGAGCTTGTCGTACTGCAACGACTGCTCTGGGTATTTCTGTTCAACCTCTGAACTCGGGAACAGGAAATATTCCTCTTCGATCGGTAGCCACTTGGATATCGTTGCTTCATTCGCCCCTACTGTTCCTGACATGATGAAGTGCCCCGGCACCAGAGTAGAATTCACTTCCGGTACTTGATACATCAAAATCAGGATCGGAACTTCCGGATTGGTTGCACGTACAGACTGCACGATACGAGCTGCAACCTGCTGACCTTTTGCTTGTAGTTCTTGTGCCGTGTACACCTTGTCCTGACCGGTTGCATCCTGATAATTCGGCGAAAGCGACAAGCCCAACACCATGCCAGCAAGGCTCTTATCCTTCTTGCTCAGATAATCATGCTCCAATACGTGCACGAGAATTCCGTTTTTCTTTTTCCCGTTGGCCCCAGCCGTCTTTTCCTGTGCAATCCACTGGGTAACTTGCTCTTTTTTTATCACTTGACCTTCTTGGAAATAATAATCGGACGTCGGGTATGTCTCCCGAGCAAACTCCATCAAGCCTAATTCAAGGTGACTGAAATCGACGCGATATTTCGTATCAGCAAGCATTCCTCGTGTCTGGTTTTGCTTGTACGGGGTAATGCTTCCGTAGTAATCCTCGGATACTTCCACTACCTCCGACAAGGACGGTGTAGTAGGCTCAGGAGCTTTGTCCTTGCCCCCAGGTATCAGCGAGCAGCCAGTCAATGCCATCACAAGAAGTACAGCTGTCAAGAACCTGCATCCTGCCAAAAACTTCACTTTCATAGATTACTCCTTTTCGTATCCAAAGGTGGGCGATGTACAAATCATTCGTTCCACTTGACCCATCGATTGTCTTCGAGCTTGTAGATCAACGCCGATTCGCCAATTCCCACCCATTTTGTATCCTCGCCACCTGAAGCAATGACAATCAGCTTTTCTGGTGAACGAGCATCCAGCAAACGCCATTCGCCCTTGATTTTCTCATAGATACCTTTTTCGGTTGCGACAGCGAGAGTACCAGTTCGTCTGTTAATAGCGAGCGAATAGATCTGCTGTGCTCCGGGAATCTCCTCTGTCTTCCACTGCCCCTCTTCATTATAGAGCAAGCTGAATTGGGCCGCTACATAGAGTCGGTCTTGTTCGGGATCAAAGTCCATGGCAAATACTTCCTGGTCCATTGGCTGCCACAGACTCCAAGATTGGGCCCCGTCCATCGATTGATAAATGCCTTCACCCGAGACAAAGGCAAACAGACGTACTTCGTCTCCTCGGCGATTCCCCACAAAGCTGGTGATATTCGCTGGCTCTGGTAACCCCTTGTTGACTGAAGTCCACTTTTTACCACCATCTGTTGAATGAAGAACCCCATCAATTCCACCGACAAATATTCGCTTCGGATCATCCGGGTCCACAAACCATCCTTCAATCGCATACTGCTCTAAATCTGTCGAGAGAGATCCCCACGTTCCACCGCCAGCTGAGCTATACAATCCAGCATTCGTACCAACCCATACTTGACGAGCGTCATCGGTCATCATCAGATTGTGAATCGTTGCTCCCAGTTCCAATACGTCCTGATAGGTCAAGTTCCCTTGTAGAGCAGCAGCTGTAACTGTTGGAGGATTCGCATTGATTTCTTTACTGCCAGTACTGCTGTTATTTCCACAGCCAACCAATTGCAGCATGGCTACTACACCGATTCCCCATTTCAGGAAGCTATTCATGCTCTTCACGTCCCTTCCCTTACTCATCCGTTGTCGCCACCGTTTTCTTAGGCGTTGCTCTCCAATACTTGCAGGAAGCCTGCTTCGTCCATAACAGCCACGCCTAGTTTTTCTGCCTTCTCCAGCTTGGAGCCGGCTTTTTCACCTGCAATCACCAGGTCTGTCTTTTTGCTGACGCTGCCTGTTACCTTGCCACCCAAGCGCGCAATCGCTTCCTCTGCCTCCTGCCGCGACATTTGCGTCAAGGTACCGGTCAAAACGATTGTTTTGCCTGAGAATGGGAGGTCTGCGCCACTCTCAATGCGGATTCCTTTGTACTCCATGTTTACTCCGGCCGCTCGCAGTCTCTCAATAACTGCCTGAGCCTGCGGCTGTGCGAAGTAGTTCACGAGACTCGCCGCCATTTTCGGCCCGATCTCATCGATTTGCGTAATCTCTTCTTCAGAAGCCTGCATAATGGTATCGATATTGCCAAAATGCTCCGCGAGAACACGTGCCGCCTTGGCTCCGACCAAACGAATGCCAAGACCGAACAATACGCGCTCCAGCGAGTTCTCCTTGCTCGCTTCAATAGCCGCAAGCAAATTATCTACGGATTTTTCACCCATGCGCTCCAAGCCCAGTAGAGCATCGCGCTGCTGGTGCAAATAATACAAGTCAGCGACACTGTGGATGATACCGTCGCGATACAGCTGGGCCACGACCTTTTCTCCCAAGCCGTCAATGTTCATAGCCGTACGGGACACGAAATGAATCATGCCTTCACGGATTAGGGCCGGACACATTGGATTAATGCAGCGCAGAGCCACTTCTTCCTCCAAGCGTACCAGCTCACTCCCGCATTCAGGACAATGCGTTGGCATGGCAAATGGCACTTCATTTCCAGTACGACGCTCTGGCAAGACTGCGATAATTTCCGGGATAATGTCCCCCGCTTTTTTGACGACAACATGATCGCCGATAAGGAGGCCTTTTTCGCGAATAATGTCTTCGTTGTGCAAGGAAGCGCGCTTCACGGTCGTACCTGCCAAGCTGACTGGCTTCAATAAAGCAGTCGGGGTGACATTCCCTGTACGCCCCACAGATACTTCAATCCCTTCGAGAATCGTAACCGCTTCTTCGGCAGGGAACTTGTATGCGATAGCCCAACGCGGACTTTTCGCAGTAAAACCAAGCTCCTCCTGCTGAGCGTAACTGTCGACCTTGATCACCATGCCATCGATTTCATAAGGCAAATGAGGACGCTTTTCTGTCCAGCCCGCAATAAAAGCGAGCAGTTCATCGACGTCGTCAAATACACGTCGCTCCTGATTCACCATGAAGCCGAGCGTCTCCAGCAAATCAAGCCCTTCACTGTGCGATTCCACTGTTTCCCCTTGCAAATCGCCAATGCCGTAAATAAACGTATCGAGTTGACGGGATGCGGCAATTTTTGGATCAAGCTGACGGAGCGAGCCTGCTGCGGAATTGCGCGGGTTGGCAAATAGGGCTTCTCCACGCTCCTCGCGCTCTTTGTTCAGCTTTTCAAATGCTCCCTTGGACATGTAAGCCTCACCGCGAACCTCAAGGGTTAACGGCTTCGTCAGCCGCAAAGGAATGGAACGAATCGTTTTCAGGTTTTGTGTGATGTCTTCGCCTGTTGTTCCGTCTCCACGAGTAGCCCCGCGGACGAACAGCCCATTTTCATAATGAAGCGACACGGCCAAACCATCGATTTTCAGTTCAGCTACATATCGGACAGCCTGACTGCCAACGGCCTGACGCACCCGGCGGTCAAAATCCCTGATGTCCTCCTCATTAAAGGCGTTGCCGAGACTGAGCATCGGTGTCTTATGAACGACCTTTTCAAAGAAGGGCAGCGGTTCTCCCCCTACACGCAAGGAAGGAGAATCAGGTGACTGCAAATCAGGAAAGCTGGTTTCAAGCTCCCTTAGCTCCCGCATCAATTGATCGTATTCCTGGTCAGAAATCTCAGGTCGATCCTCTTCATGGTAAAGACGATTATGCCGCTCAATTCGTTTCGCTAATTCTTTAATTTTTGTTTCCGCCGTCAATCGATCCATTTCGTTCATCCTTTACTTTTGCGATTGGCCTGTATTTGCATTTGTATTTGCACATTATCCTTTTTGAATAGGGGCGAACTTCGCTAAAAGCTTTTTAATGCCAGTCGGGCTTGGGAAAGCAATGTCGAGCTCCATGTCGTCGCCTGTTCCTTTTACTTTGACGACCGTACCGTTGCCCCATTTGCCATGTGCCACTCTGTCGCCAACCTTCCAATCAACGCCTGCTCCTTGACCATGTCCAGGCAGTTTTTCACCCGCTGGACGAGTAAATGTAGCTGGTGTGCTGCTTGGGGTTCGCTGAGCACTGCCAAATTTCGGAGCAGAGCCTGCTTGTGAGGAGGGCGCTCCAAACGGTCTCGCTCCCGTGTCACGTCCAAATGCGCTGCCATCCCGCTGTCCAAATGCACTGCTGCGTCCACCGCCGGAGAAGCCTCGGTCCGCTGTCGCTGGATTTCCTTCCAACAGCTCAGCCGGAATTTCTTGCAGGAAGCGAGACGGCGCATTCACATTCGTCCGTCCAAACAACGTCCGCATACGGGCACATGTCATGTACAGACGCTCCTCTGCCCGTGTAATTCCCACGTAAGCCAGACGGCGTTCTTCCTCCATCTCGGCATCGTCAAACAAAGAGCGGCTATGCGGGAAGACACCTTCCTCGCAACCTACCAGAAATACCACAGGGAACTCCAGTCCCTTGGCGCTGTGCAAGGTCATTAATACAACCTGTCCCTCTGCCGATACTTCCTCCTGGGCACCGTCATCTCCCAAGGAATCGATGTCTGCTACCAGCGCGAGGTCTGTCAGGAACGCAAGCAAGCTCTTGTCTTCATTTTTGCGCTCGAACTCCTGGGTTACAGACAGGAACTCCTCGATATTCTCCAGACGTGCCTGTGCTTCCAGCGTTTTCTCCTCTTTTAAAGAATCGCGGTATCCAGAGCGCTTCAGCACTTCTTCCACCAGTTCTGTCACACTCAAGTAATCGGTCATTTGCATCAAATTCGAGATAAGATCATTAAAGGACAGGATCGCATTCGTCGTGCGCGAAGGCAGCCCCATGTAAGCCGTCTCCTGAATCGCTTGGAAAAGGGACTGACCATTTGCGTTCGCATACGCTTGTAGCTTGTCTACTGTCGTATCCCCGATATTTCGCTTCGGTACGTTGATAATGCGCTGCAAGCTGATATCATCATCCGGATTGGAGATGAGACGCAAATAAGCCAAGATGTCCTTGATCTCTTTGCGATCGTAGAACTTGGTTCCGCCGACGATGGTGTACGGCATGTTCGATTTGATGAAAACTTCCTCGACCACACGAGACTGGGCATTCGTCCGATACAGGATCGCGAATTTGTCGTAGCTCTTGTACTGGGCCATCTGCTTGCGAATCGTATCGACGATAAAGTACGCCTCGTCGTGCTCGGAATCACCCTGGAAGCACATGATCTTGTCGCCGCCAGGATTCTCTGTCCAGAGTTTCTTTTCTTTGCGCAGCTTGTTGTTGGCAATGACTTGGTTCGCTGCCTGCAAAATCGTTTTGGTGGAGCGATAGTTTTGCTCGAGCTTGATGAGCTTGGCTTCGGGATAGTCTTTTTCAAAGTTTAAAATGATCGAGATATCGGCACCGCGCCATTTATAAATACTTTGGTCAGCATCCCCCACGCAGCAAACATTTCGGTGCTTGTCTGCCAGCATGGAAATCAAAAGGTATTGCGCCCGGTTTGTATCCTGATACTCGTCAACGTGTATATAGCGGAATTTCTTTTGATAAAACTCCAATACTTCCGGCACTTCTTTAAACAGACGAACTGTCGTCATGATCAGATCGTCGAAGTCCAGCGATTGATTGTTTCTCAGCTTTTTCTGATAGGCCGTGTAAACCTTTGCTGCCACTTGTGCAAATGGATCGCCCGCAAGACGCGTATAGGTTTCTGGATCGGTCAGCTCGTTTTTCGCTCCGCTGATCGCAGCCAAAATCGAACGCGGCTCATACTGCTTCGGATCGATGTTCAACTCTTTTAAACATTGCTTGACGACAGACAACTGGTCACCCGCATCCAAAATGGAAAAGCTGCGATTGATGCCGAGTCGGTCGATATCTCTGCGCAAAATTCGCACACACAAGGAGTGAAACGTCGACAGCCATGCATCCTGTGCTGCCGCTCCGCCAATAATGGCAGCCACACGGTTTTGCATCTCCCGCGCTGCTTTGTTGGTGAAGGTGATCGCCAAAATGCTCCAAGGCGCTACCTGCTTGGCACTGATCAGGTATGCGATACGCTGTGTCAGTACCTTAGTCTTGCCGCTACCCGCACCGGCCAAAATCAAGACGGGACCTTCTGTTGTAAGGACTGCTTCCCGCTGCTCGGGGTTTAGTCCAGCTGTGATACGATCTGCAAAAGACATATGTATAAATCCACCTTTCCACGTTCCCTAGACGAAAGCATATGTTCCTATTTTCGCACAGATCGCAGTGGAGTTCCAGTTCGTATCCCGAACAGGAAACATCATCCTTTCGGTAGCAATGGCTCGTACATCAAATAAGCCCGATTCTCCGTCAGCCATTCTTGCTCCACCCGTTCTCCTTCCAGCGTGTAGACATCTCGATACAATTCATTTTTCCGTTCATACCCTCCCCAAATCGAAGGAAGGATCTCATGTTCTTTCTCGATAATGACATACGTCCGTGTCGGTGGCATGTCGGAACGCCATTCCCCTACCAAATGTGTATCGGTCAGGTAGACATGCAGTTGAAAGGGCTGTTGCGTCTGGTTGGCGATTTGCAAATCCAGATAGTTATAGAAACAAGTCGCTCCACTCCCGAACGGCTGTGTCCGATGCGAATCAGGAAAAACATCGAAGCTATGACGATGTCGTTCCGTCACTGTCAACGGTGTATGCAGGGTCATCCAGTACAGCAGATTCGAGAGCTGACAAAGCCCTCCACCAACTCCGGCCGTGACGCGTCCCTGCGAGAGCAGCATCCCCTCTACATAGCCTTTGCTTCGGGTCGGCTTACCAATCTGCTTCCAATACGAAAAGGTTTCCCCCGGATGGATGATCAATCCGTCCAGTCGTGCAATGGCCAGCCGCAAATTGATCACTTTGTTATGCTGCATCCACATTTCCACGTTCTGCAATGGGCGTAACAAAATCGTTTGATGAGAATAATGGACATAGCGCAACCATTCGCTTCTTTTCTCATGAGCGAACCTCGTTCGACCAAATGTCCATTGTACATACCTTTTCCACCGAAAATAGGCCATGCCCGCTGCCAGACGCCACTTTCCCCGTGCGATTGGTTTCATTGCGCACCCCAACTTCCTGATTATTACAATAGACGCAGGAATTTGAGATGAAGTTGCGGTCGAATACGGGAGCCCCCCTCACTTCTTACACTTTTGTAAGCGAGACGTAAGCAAATGCCATGTCCCTCCATCCCCGGTTGAGCTAGGATAGGAGAAGTGCGCGATCGGGCGACGAACAACAAGAGAAGGAAGTGATGGGATTGAAAGAAAACGCACCTACGTTGAACCAACGAATTGATACATTAGATACTGTACGGGGCTTCGCCTTAATGGGCATTCTCCTCGTCAACATCGTGGCATTACTGTATGCGCAAACACCTGAGATAGGAAGTGTAGACCACTGGCTGTTCCAGTTTTTCAATTTCTTTGTGGAATCTCGCTTCTTCGTGATCTTCTCCTTCTTGTTTGGCGTAGGCTTCTATATTTTCATCAGTCGAGCAAAAGAAAAAGGGGCCAATAGCACCGTTTTGTTCATTCGGCGTCTGATTGCACTACTCGCTCTTGGCTTTGTGCATAAAATGTTTCACCCTGGTGAAGCACTTTTCATCTACGCTATTTTCGGCTTCATCTTACTGCCCTTTTATCGATTGAAGGCGCGAACCAATCTGATCATCGGCCTTATTCTGTCTATCCTTGTCTGCTCTCTTGGCTTTAAAGCGCTTTTGGTGCTTCCCTTATTTATTTTGGGACTCGCTGTCGGGCAATACGGGGTCTTTCAAGATATCCCGAAATTTTTGCCCGTGATTAAAAAAGTGCAGGGCGTGACCTTCGTCCTTTCGTTAATCGGCTTGTTTATCCAATACCGACTGACTCCAGCTGATCTGGCAATGAGTGGCGCGAATCTGGTTGTAGACGATACCGTGTCAGAAGAAACCCTCCAGCAGTTGATGAACTACACGATTGCCTTGACCTCCACTGGTCTTGTCATGGCTGCCTTTTACACGACGACCCTGATTCGGCTGCTGCAAAATAAAACCGTCCAGACCATCCTCTCTCCGCTGACCAGCTATGGGCGCATGGCATTGACAAACTACGTCGGACAAACCGTATTAATCCTTGTGGGAGGCTATGTGTTCGATTGGTTTGGCAATCTCGGCTATCTGCAAACGACACTGATCTGCCTCGGTATCTACGTGGTGCAAATGGTAGTAAGCGTACTCTGGCTGTCTGTCTTCCGCATGGGGCCACTTGAGTGGGTATGGCGATTATTTACGTATATGAAAATCACACCGTTGCGAAAATAAACAATCAGAGACCCCAGAAAAAGCTGCCTTGGTTGACAGCTGATCCGGGGTCTCGTTTTACTTTTTCGCCAAGTATTTACGAATGTCAAAAGCAACGGCTGCCACAATGATGAGTCCTTTGATAATGAGCTGCCAATACGGGCTGACTCCAATAAACGTAAGACCGTAGTTGATGACGCCAAAAATAAGGACACCCGCAAGCACACCTGGAACGGTACCAATTCCCCCAGACGTGGAGACTCCCCCTACCACACAGGCGGCAATAGCGTCCAGCTCGTACATGTTACCGTAGTTGTTCGTCGCCCCCCCTGTCCGAGCTGCCTCCAAAACACCACCGAGTCCATACAGGGCACCTGCAATAGCATAGATCATCATGAGGTTGAAAGCGACGTTGATCCCGGAAACAGTGGCGGCCTGCATGTTGCCTCCGATGGCGTACATGTTTTTACCCAGCCGTGTTTTGTTGAAAATCACCCAGACGATGAACGCAACCACGATCGCAATGATGACGATATACGGGATCGAATACGGGCCACTCGGGCCAATGTACCCCGTCCCAAGCTGATTGAAGTCACTCCGCAGTCCAGCTATTGGCTGAGATTGATTGGGCTCCCTGTCAAAATAGATGGAGTTGAACCCGTATACAATGACCATCATGCCCAGCGTGGCGATAAAAGGAGGAACACTAAAACGAGACACAATGATGCCGTTGATCAGGCCAACCAGCAAGCCCGCAGCGATTGCAATGAGAATGGGGATAAGCAACGGCAAATCGGGTAAATCCGGGAAAAACCTCCGCGGATAGTCTTGAGTTTGCAGCATCGAGGCGGAGATGACAGCCGTCAATCCGACCACTCGCCCCGCAGATAGATCCGTTCCGCCTGTAATAAGAACAAACGCAGCACCCAAGGCAATAATGGCGCGGGTGGAGGATTGCATCAAAATATCCCGAAGCGTTGTAATGGAAAGAAAATTGGGATCGTAAATCGCAATTCCAGCTATCAACAAAACCAGAACGATATAGATGGCATTTTGCGTCACAAAGCCTTGCACCTGTTTAGCAGACAACGAAGACATGCCTGTTCCCCTCCTTTCTCATGCTAGATGCTTGGTAGCTAGCCGCATGATCTCTTCTTCGGTTGCCGTTGTCCCTGACAAAAAACCGGAGAGCTTCCCCTCGCACATGACCATGATTCGATCTGACATGCCAAGCAACTCCGGCATTTCCGAAGAAATCATGATGATGCCTTTTCCCTGACTCGCCAGCTCCGTGATGATGGTGTAGATTTCGTATTTGGCGCCGACATCGACTCCACGCGTAGGTTCGTCCAGCAATAAAATATCCGGATCAGTCAAAAGCCACCGCGCTAGCAGAACTTTTTGCTGATTGCCTCCTGACAGGTTTTTGATCATTGCTTTCATAGAGGGAGTCTTGACGCGGAGCATCTCGATGCTTCGGCTGACATCTGCCCTACGCTTGCGCTCATTGAGGAGCAGAAAAGGTGTTTGGTAACTGGCCAAATTCGCGATGACCGTATTTTCCAGAATCGATAAGACAGGAATGATGCCGGTGACTCGTCGCTCCTCCGTCAAGAGCGCCATTTTGTACCTCTTCGCATCCTTCGGTGATTTGATCCGTACCTCCTGACCGTTGATCGACACCTTTCCTGACGACACTGCACGCAGTCCAAACAATGCCTCAATCAGCTCTGTTCGTTGTGCACCCACGAGACCGCCTACGCCTAAGATTTCGCCTTTGCGCAATTCAAACGACACGTGCTGAAAAGACTGGGAAAACGGGGAGGTCAATCCCTCTACCTTCAAAATGGGTTCCCCGGGTGTATTGGAGCGACTCGGGAAACGCTGCGTCAGATCCCGTCCGACCATTTTGGAGATGATCAGGTCTGTCGTTAGCTCAGCTGCCCGCCATGTACCGATGAGCTTGCCGTCGCGCATGATCGTCACGTCATCCGCAATCCGTAAAATTTCTTCCATCTTGTGTGAAATATAGATGATGGCGACACCTCTGCTCTTCAGTTCACGGATGATCGCAAATAGCTGCTCCACCTCGTTTCCCGTCAGTGACGACGTCGGTTCGTCCATAATAATCACTTTGGATCGGTAGGAGACCGCTTTCGCAATTTCAAGCGACTGTACCTTGGATACAGACAAGTCACGGACTACAGCGTGCGGATTCAGGTCCATTCCTAGATCAGCAAACAGCTTCTCCGTATCCGAAAGCATTTTTTTCTCATCCACAAACGAAAAAGGACCAATTCTTTTGACCGGAAAGCGTCCTAGCCATATGTTTTCCATGACATTGCGAAAGGGCACCGGATGCAGCTCTTGATGAATCATGGAGATGCCGTGTGCCAGCGCGTCCTTTGAGCTGCTCATCGTCACCTGCTCATTGTTTAAGACGATTTCTCCCGCATCTGGCCGATAAATTCCGAAGAGACACTTCATCAGAGTCGATTTGCCTGCTCCATTCTCTCCCATCAGTGCATGGACTGTTCCGGGCCGGACTTTTAGCGTGACATCATCGAGTGCCTTGACCCCTGGAAATTCTTTATGAATGTGGTTCATTTCCAACAAAAACACCTGCTGGGCCATGGAATGCCCTCCTCTTTGCAAAATCATCCCCATCACCGAAACAGGAGAGTCGGATTCGTCTCTTCACCGACTCTCCTGCTTTTTATTTGGCGTCGTTCATGTTCTCCTTGGTGATTTTTTTGTAGGGCACCCACACGTACTTGCCGTCCGTAATGTCAAAGCCTGTGGAATCTTTCGTTGGCGTTTCACCTTTCGCCAAAGACGCCGCGATGCTAAGCGTTGCCTTTCCTTGGTTGTTCGCATCGTTGAGAACCGTTCCGAGCAAGGTTCCCGCTTCCAGCTCCTTCAATGCAGGCGCTGTGGCATCCACGCCAACAACGGGCATGTACTTACCATTCGCGAAATAGCCAGATGCCTTCAGCGCTTCAATTGCCCCCAGTGCCATATCGTCGTTGTTGGCAAGAACGGCTTCGATCTTGTCACCGGAAGCTGCGAGGAAGGCTGCCATTTTTTCCTGCCCTTTTACGCGATCCCACATGGCCGTATCTTCCGCGACCTTCTCTACTTTAATCCCTGCGTCTTCAATCGCCTTCACCGAAAACTTCGTCCGCAGCTCAGCATCCTGATGCCCTGGCTCGCCTTTTAACATGACGTATTGGAGGACACCATCCTTGTTTTTATCTGCTTCCGGGTTTGCCTTCCAGTAATCGACGATCAACTGCCCCGAGATCGTGCCGGATTCCTCCGCTTTTGCTCCCACGTAGTAGACCTTATCCCACTTCTGCATATCCTCTGGCATCGGCTCACGGTTGAAGAAGACGACAGGGATATTGGCCTGCTTCGCCTTGTCGATAAGGACGCCAGCCGCTGTGCGATCCACCGGATTGATGGCGAGGGCATTTACCTTTTTGTTAATGAACAAATCTACTTTGTCATTTTGCGTAGGCTGGGCATTTTGGCTGTCTACAATGTCCACCTCCGCCTTGCCCTCTGCTGCTTTTGAAATCGCATTGCGTACTCCCGTCATGAACGTATCATCGAACTTGTAAATGGCGACCCCGATTTTGGGATTCCCCGCAGGAGCCGATCCACCCCCCGACGCTGCTGGCTGCGATCCACCTGACTGTGAGCATCCAACCACCGAGAGCGTAACAGCGGCCACCAGTGTAGTGGCAATCAGCTTTCTCATTCGATAATCCCCCTTTATCCCCTATATTTACATCTGATATACACCAAATGTAAGCGTTTTCCAGAATGTGTTCCATCGAAAATCCTGCGCATTTCTATCAAAATTCTCATCTGTTTTTCGGTGGCCTATTTAACGAAGGGGAAGAGGAGCTTTTGATTCTCCGACCAGAACATATTCTCCCGATCGATTACTTTTGTTCCGGTGTCGACCAGACTGGGCACTGCTTCTCCATTGCTCGCTTCGACCGCGTACTTGACGCCGAGATATCCCATCGATAGCGGCTTTTGGATGATCGTCGCGGAAATGATTCCTTCCTGCAAATACTCCAGCACTTCCGGCGGACTGTCGATTGCTACGATTTTGACTTTGTCCCGCAGTCCACTGCTTTCCAGTTCCTCGGCCACACCAATCGCTGTACTGGAATCGAGTGCAATTACTCCTTTCAACTGCGGATGTTTGCGGATCAGTTCGCGCGTCCACTCACCAATCTGCTTTTTATCCGAGGGAGCATTTTCGTTGGCAACCAGTTCAACCTGCATTTCCCGTGGGAGCAAATCGAGGACGCCCTGTTCTCTTCGTTTGGCATTTGCCTTTATCCGATCTGTACCAAGCAATACGATTTGTCCCTTTTTTTCAATTAGATACACCATTTTTTCGAAGGCCTTCCTGCCCATATCGTAGTTATCCGTCCCAATGTAGCTCTTGACGGCTGAATCATTTCCGACTGTGTCGAGTACAAGGATCGGGATGGCCCGCTCCCTTGTTAGCTTGATGGCTTCTCGCAAAACTCGTTCGTCACTAGGTGCCACCACGATTGTCTCGGAGCCATCTGCGATTGCTTGCTGCACCAGCTCCATTTGCCTCTGAGCATCCTCCTCATAGTCCGGTGCGTAAAAATTCAAGTTTCGCTCATATTCCTTGGCAGCCATCTCCGCACCGAGCTTGACCGTTCGCCAATAATCGCCGTGCTTCATACGGACGATTAGCGCTACTGTTTTTTTCTTGTCTACTACCACATCCGTTAGCGAAGCACTGCACGAGTAAAAAAGCGTCACCGCTACCAAAAAGACCAGTCCGTATACGGTAAAACGTTTCCCCGCTGCTGTCCTCATAAACGATCTCGCTCCTCTGCAACCTGCCGCGGAATCCATACACGCACAACGGTCCCCTCTTCCTGTTCGCTTGCGATTTCCAATCCGTACTGTTCGCCAAAGGTCAGTCGGATGCGCTCTTGCACGTTTTGAATTCCAACGCCCGAGCCTTCCTCGCTTTTGTAAAAGCCAGCCTTTACTTGTGCAAGAACATCTGGGGACATGCCCAAGCCATTGTCACTTACCTGAAGTAACACCTTACCGTCGATGATCGCTGCAAATATGCGAATCCGGCCCGGATCAGCCAAATGCTCGATCCCGTGGTAGATAGCGTTTTCCACAATTGGCTGGAGCAGTAACTTCAGTGTCAGACAGTTGAGCACCTCATCCTCATTCTCAACGACGATCTCGTACTCAAATTTTTGCTTGTACCTCATTTTTTGAATAATGAGATAATGTCTCGCATGATCCAGCTCTTCGCGCACCGTGATAATGTTTTTGCCTCTACTCAGGCTAATCCGAAACAGCTTTGACAACGAAGTAATCGTGGTGATGACATCCTCGTTTTTTCCGTTGCCGACCATTCTGACCACAGAGTTCAGCGTATTGTACAGAAAATGCGGATTGATCTGTGCCTGTAGCACCTCCAGCTCGCTTTTTCGTTTGGCTTCCTGTTCCCGAATGATCTGGTGCATCAATTCCCTGACCTTCGCGACCATCAGATGAAAACGCAAGGAAAGCTGTTCGACCTCATGGCTTCCCCGGATCGGTTCACTCTCTGAAAAATCTCCCTGCTCCACCTTTTCCATGGACCGCTCCAGCAGCTTGATCGGTCGAGATATTTTTGCAGAGAGATAGTGCAGCACGAACAACACAATGACAATCACAAAGATGAGCAACCAAAAAATGAAGCGACTAATTTCTTTTTTGGTCGTCACAATCTCGTCCATGTAGGAAACCCCAATGATTTTCCAGCCTAGCTGATCGATGGTCTTGATAGTGATCAAACGCGCTTCGTCCTCTGTCTCTTCAACATAGCTACCGTAGGAATGCTTCAGCGGCAAGGAACGGTTTTCATTTTTCAATCCCGCGTAAATCAACTGCTGCTGCGGATGGTAGACGATGTTCCCTACCAAATCGATGATGTAGACGTACCCCTTTTTCCCCAAGCCCACTCTCTGGCATAGGTCATCGATCTCTTTGAAATTCACATCGACTAAAAGTACGGTAGGTATTTCTCCATCAGGTCCGTGGAGAAGAATTTCCCGACTCATCGAGACGACCCAGGTGTACTCTCCTTTAAACAAGTTCTGGATATGCGGGAGCGAAAAGTTCATGTTCGTCGGGTCCTCAATCGCCTTTTGGAACCAGCTCTGTTCCGTCAAACGAGTGTTTTGCCTCAGTACTTTGGAAGGAGTTGTGGCCAATAACGTTCCCTCTCGTGTAAAAACCGCGATGGAGACGATGTCCTTTCTCGTTTCTACGATTGTCTCCAGCTGTTCGCTCAGCTTGTCAGCCGTGAGTCCCTTGCTTCTTCTGATCTTGTCATCGACGAGCTCGAAAATTTGCGTCATCCCATTCAAATAGCTGTCCAGATTGTATTTCACCTGTTCCAGGATTTGCTGTGTGTGCAGATAGGCGTTTTGCTCTGCTGTCTGCGCAAATTTTCCGTACAGCATCACCCCGACAAACAGCATGACAAGTACCGTCACGAGTGTAAAGGAAGTGGTGATGATAAATTGAATGCCTTTGACCTTGATCACCGTAAGCAATCGTTTCATCGGTTAACCTTCCTGCTCGCTCTGACTTCGGTACTCTTTAGCGGACATGCCTGTATACTTGCGAAAGCTGAAGCTAAAGTAATTGGGATCGGTATATCCTACTTTCTCCGCGATTTCAAAGGACTTCAAATCGGTCGTCCGCAAAAGCTCCTTGGCCTTTTCCATGCGCAATGATAGGAGATAGGACACAAAGGTGGTTTTCGTCTCTTTCTTGAAAATACCGCTAAAATAACCGAGGCTGATGTGCAGTTGCTCGCACACCTTGTGGATGGATATGTCGGGAGAATGATAATGTGCGTGGGTGTAGTCCAATGCCTGTGTGATCAATCGCCTGTACGTCGTTTGCCGTCCGCTTGCGATACTCGCCATGAGGCGCTCACAAATATCTGTGATCTGTTCTCGGGCATCCTCCATACCGGTAAAAGTCGTCATGACCTGCAACAGATAACGTTGCCCGCCAAATAGTTGATCCATGTCAACTTCGGCACGATGGGCAGTCTTCAAAATGGTCGTCATAATTTCCAACAAATAAATTCGGTAGTCCTCAATCGATACGGGAACACCCGCCACCTGATCAAACAATTCATCAATCACGGCCCGAAGCTCCGTACTCGTCCCCATTTTGATACACCGAACCAATTCATGCTCCCTTCTCTCATCGAGGCGTATCTGCTCACTCGCTTGCTTTTCCACGTCATTGATCACAATCATCCTGTTGCAGCCAAGGATGCTTTTGTAATCAAGTGCCTGCATGGCGTCTTCATACGAATAAGGGAGTGCTGCTATATCTGCCACAGCGTTGCCGATTCCGATCGTTACCGTAATGCTCATATATTTTTCAATCGTTCGCCTGATTTCTTCTGCAATATGTTGTGCTCGCACTTCGATTCGCTGCGTGTCGTCTGCTTTTGTTCGCATGAGCAGCACAACCTGATCTTCATGGAGAAAAACAATACCCGCCTGTTTGCTTGCGTTCAGCTGCTCTTCTGCGATATTTTTCACAGCAAAAAGAAACAGCTGCTGCTCCTCCTGCTTGGGCTGGTCTACACAGATGACCGCCACGAGATATTCGGGACTCCTGAGCTCAATCCCGTATTCGCAGGCCTTTGAAAAAACATCGTGCTGTACGAGTTGACGACTCAGCAAAGATGATAAAAAAACCTCCCGCAGCACCGGCAAGCTTTTTCGATAGCTATCGCGCAACAGCTGAACGTTTTCCCGATGGGCCGCCTCTTCGTCCATCCGTCGCTTTACCTTGTCCAGCGCTTCCATCAGCTCACTCGCGGAAAACGGCTTGAGCACATATTCATCAATTTGCAGCTTCACGGCCTTTTGCGCGTACTCGAACTCATCAAACCCAGTCAAGATAATGATGCGGATGGCAGGGTAATCGCGCCCAATGGACTCCGCCAGCTGAAGTCCGTTCATAAAGGGCATCTTGATGTCGGTTACGACGACGTCCGGTCGCAGCCTCTCTACCAGCTCCAATGCCTCTCTGCCGTTTTCTGCTTTGGCAACCACCTCGTACCCGTGACTATGCCAGTCAATTTCTTGACTAACCCCTTCTCTTACATCTTCTTCGTCATCTACCAATATCAGCTTATACATAGGCACCTCCCGCTGTTGTACTTGTACAACGGGAGGCGATTGTTTTCCTGCAAATGGAATTAGTATGACGCTACCATGTCTTATTCAGATCATCTGCATAGAACAGAATCGCTTTTCGATAGGCCAAAATCGTAGGATCGCTTGAGGTTTCTGCGAGGTTTTTCAGGAGGAGATTCATGGCTTCGTGATGCTTCCCGAGATTGTAATACGCCATGGAAAGAAAAATCGGAAAGGAACGGTCGCTGGGGAACTGTTGCATCCCCATCTCGAGCGTAGCTGCTGCCTGCTCGTATTGTCCCAGCGTGCGATACGTACTGCCCAAACCGAGTAATGCCCCTTGCAGGTCGTCTTCGACAGACAGTCCGAGCTCAATCGCTTTTTCGTAAAAGGGAACAGCTTCCCTCTCCAATCCGGCTGCGTCGTGGCACCACGCACACTGATAATGGGCGACAGGATCAGTCGGAGATTGACTGACGAGCTGAAGGGCAAGCTGGATCGCTTCGTCCAGATGCCCTTCTTTTCGCAGATGAATGATTTTTTGGATCATCGGGTTCATGTGAGCACTTCCTTTGCCTGGGTATCTCTCTTCCCCTTAGCGTAACAGGGTAGCTTGGCAAGGTGAAGACACAAATTAGTTATGTGCCCTGCAAGGATTTCGTCCGCTCTCTTTCGCTTCTCCGTTGTCGATAGGCTCTCATCCACGACCAGCCCAAAATGAGAAACGGAACTAGCACCAACAGGATCAATAGGATGCCGTCCCAAAACTCCCACGAGTGAAGCGGAGCGTTTTTCATGTCGTCAGCGATGATCCAGATGAAATCAACCGCCATGCGCAGCTGATACTGGACAAAGAACCAAATTCCCCACACTGATCCAATCAAATAGACCCAGCTATACCAGCGGATGACTCTCTTCTCGTGGTCAGCTACGTACTCCCATTCCTCCTGCTCCTCCTGCGTCAAGGAACGGAATTTCCCTTTCAAAAACATACGTGTATTCACCATCAGATTGGAGCATTGGAACTTGGTTGCTAACACGTAGTATAAGTCGGTCTGCATGAAAACCATGAACTGAAAGGCCAAAGCCATGAGAAGAATGACATTCAGCATGCGAATGAATGCTTCCATGAAGGGCAAAAGCGTCAGCCAGCCTTGATCATTGGCAAACAACAAAATCACACCGATTCCCATAAACATCGCATCCCAGGACATTCCCGCCAAAAACGCCCTGTATCTGCGCTGTGGCTCAACAAGAACAATATTGGACATATTCGTCTCTGCTACGGCAAAAACAAGTCGATGCCCCAGACCGATACGACTGCCGATCCCCAATGAGCGGGCCGCCATCAAGTGGGCCATCTCATGGAAAAACAGAAAAACCCAAGTGGCCACAAATGAAACCACTACCGAAACCGTCACGGAAGAAGAAACAAAAATATCGGAATAGACCGGGATATACTTGCCCGTAAACAAACAAATGAAAAGACCCGTGAAAAACAAGATACCGTATAATCCAAAGGCAACGCGATTAAAGAAAAACTGCCCCGTCCCCTGCTTGATCCAAGAGAAATGATCTACAACCGGCACTGGCTCGTTGACAACTTCTCCATCTACCATGTAGACAAATTGATAGGAAGCAATTAAATCCTGCGCAAAGTCAAGCACATCTACCGGTTCGCCCAACCGTTCTTCCATGATCGTCGCGACTTCATGAATGCTCTTCCCTTCATCCAGCATATCGATGATCTCGACACCAATGGCCGGAAGCACAATGAAATTGCTGATATCCGTTCGTCCAATGAGGATCTCTTCCTCGTTTTCCGCCCGACGCGCAAGCGGGTGCATCTTGAGAATGCTATCTCCCGAGATATTCACTTGTCAAACACCTTCCTCTCTTACAGGAACGATTCCTTACTTTGCGAGCACTTCATTTCTTTTGATATGAAAAATCGGCTCCGTTCCGCTGCCTCTTCCACAAGTCGGGCATTCGGCTTCATTTCGCTCCCACTCAAAAAACACGCTCTTTTCCAACGTGTTGAAATCGAAAATGATAAATTTGCCCGCCGATTGCACAGGAGCAATTCCTGTCAAATACCTGATTGCATCGGAAGCCATCATTCCTGTAATCATCATGGTGTTGGGTGCAATGGTGGCAGTAGGCAGAATAAAGTTGGTATCGAGCAGCCTTTGGATCAGCTGCGGATAGTCCTCGATCTGTGCAGAACGATGCAAATGCATGCAGTCGATACAGCCTGTCTTGCCCGGTTCTACCATGAAGAACTGTCCTTCGATAAGGTTGAATCCCCCGGCAATGAACGGGATTTGCAGTTTGGTGCAAGCATGATTCACCCATCTCTGCAAAAAGAAAAAGGGCTGATCGGCTGCGAGCATCACGAGGTCACTTCCCGCAATAACCCGCTCCACGTCTTCGCTGGACTTGATTTGCATCGTCTCCGTTTCAATCAAGACCTCAGAATGAAGCCTTCCGATGAAATCACTTGCCGCTTCTACCTTCAGGCGACCAATATCTTGCTCGTTAAAGACCATTTGTCTGTTCAAATTGCTAAGCTCTACTCTATCAAAATCCACGAGCTTGATATGCTGAATACCCGCTCCTACCAGATTGACCAGTAGCGTAGAGCCAAAGGCACCCATCCCTAAGATCGTCACTTTTTTTCTACTTACCTGTTCCTGTAGCTCGCTTGGACTTTGATTGAGATCGGTAAACAAGGAGAAGTAGCGAATATTCGCTTTATACCTTTCCTTTTGTTCCGAAGTCAAAACGGAAGCCTCTTCCTTCGCCTGATCCATTAGGAAACCCAAACCACTCAATGATTCCACTGCTTCCACTATTTCTTCATACGTAATTTCGGGGTAATCGACAACCAATAATGTATGTATTTCACCGATAGTACGAGTGCCATCCATCAGTTTGATCATCTTGCGGATGGACCCATTCTCGTCTTCCAATTCGAATGTATAGCCAGGAGCCTCTCCCAAGCGGAGCATCTGCTCTGTCACTTCATAGACGGGATGCACTGGTTTAAATAGAGGACGACGTTCCATAAAAACACCTCCCAATAGTAGGTTCGCTAACCCGGCTCAATTTAGATGAAAAAAGGGAATAGCTCTTGTGCTATTCCCCCCTCTCCTTAAGAGAATTAAGCTGCTACTGCAGTAGTGCGAACGCTTTCAACTTTTTTCGCTTGGATTTTCATGGATAGTTCCTCCTCTCTTTGATTCAAAGATAAAGACAAGTTGATTATATTTCATAAATTTACAGAAATCTACAAATATTAGCAAAGTTTTATATATTTTGGTAATATTCGACTATTTATTTCGTATGCAATAGTATTTTCCTTCCATTTTCTATTAAAAATCTCAGAACTCCTTCTTTTAGGAAAAAACTTTTGATCCTCTTTGGAAAATACCTCTTATTTTGGGACGCTTTCCTTTTAGGATTCGTAGTACTAGGATGTAACGAGAAAATTTCACCAAGATCACTTTTGTTTGATCAAAAAAGGAAAAGCTGCGCAGCGAGCCTTTTTTGCCTAGGGGGAGCACAAATGGAGGAAGATCGAGTGATCATCGGGCGGGTCTTGCAAGGGAACAAAGACGCCTACTCCGAGATCATTGCCAGATACCACGGAAAAGTAAGTTCCATTCTTCGCAAGATGTTGGGACATACACCGGATGCACAGGATATCGTGCAGGAAATTTTCATTAAGACGTACTACCATTTACCAGAATATAAGGCAAACTACGATTTTTCTGCATGGTTGTACCGGATTGCTGCCAACCATTGTCTGGACGAGCTGCGTAAACGTAAACGCAAGCTTACGCTCAGCTCGAATGAAGAAATAGAGCCAGTGGATAGCCACACGCCGGAGGTTGCCTTTTTGAATAAGGAGGGGCAGCGCTTGTTGCGTCAAAGGATGATGTCCGTCGAAGAAAAGTATCGGATCGTCCTCGAAATGCGCTACTTCGAATCATTGAGTTGTGAGGAAATCAGCCATCGACTGTCGATTCCATCGAGTACTGTGCGGACGCGCCTGTCTCGTGGAAAAGACAAGCTAAGGGAAGCTATCGGACATGCAGGGCAAGGGGGGGACTTTCATCTATGAAATGTTTAGATAAAGGACAAATTGCTTTGTATCTATACGACCTTCTTGAGCCAGAGGAAGCCGAGGTCATAGCAGCCCATTTGGAAGAGTGCCGTCATTGCCAGATGAAGTTGAAGCAGGAGCTGGACGAGCTGGAAGACCTGGAAGAATCACTAGCGACAGATGAGCCATCCGATGCTGTCATCCATGACATTATGGCGAATCTCCCCCCTTACCCCATTCACGTCCTGAAACGATCAGAAAGACAAAAGATACAGAAGAAAATCGATTGGAAAAAAAGGAGCCTGGATATCGTGAAAAAAGCAACCATCGCCGTAGCAGGAATGGCAGCAGTAGTCTATTTTGGAACACTGACTTCACCATCCTTTGCGACTTATGTAAATAACTTGTATGCCTCTACCATAAAATCAGATCCGCAGCAGACAGAGAGTAGCTTGTTTGCAGCAGAAGCGCCCGAGGACGCCCTCATCCAGCGTGGACTTGAAAGAGGATATAACAAGAAGCTTGATTTGAAAGCCGTCGACAACGGAATGACGCTGGAAGTAAAAGAAGTTATGGCAGATACGAGGGATGTCCGGATTATTTTCGGCTTCAAGGATAAGAATGGCAAGCAGCTTGAAAAGTTGTTCCGGAATTTTCCAGTGGGGGATGAAGATAAACTGAACGAAACCTATGAAATAAAAATCACAGACGAGGACGGAAACGTTCTTGAAACAATTGATAAGTACCATCTTAAATATAACAAGAAGGAAAGCATCGGCGAAAAAGAGGAGTACTTGATGGTCAGCCGACCGATTAGCCGATATTTTACAGATGTCAGCAAGATTCCTGACAAACTAAACATCGAGCTTCGCATCAAGAAGCTGGACAAAGTTGACGGAAATTGGAGCGTAACCATCCCTGTTGATATTTCCAAAGCCAAAAAGGAAACGAGAATTGTTCCCATTAACGAGCATTTTACCGCTCCCAATGGCGAAGTGATTAATCTAAAGCAAGTGATGGTGACACCTGGCCAAACTGAATTCGTTATCGAGAATACGGAAGGAAGCGGTAGTTCCCCATCCTTAACTTATGAAGTAGTGGACGACAAGGGGGCTGTACTCGCAGCTTGGAGCACTCTGGACCTAGTGAGTGAATTTGGGGAAGATCCGAATCCATTTTTCAAAAATGTAAGCAGAGAATATTTCGTTCGTGCAACCGATGACAAAAATATTCACTTCATCAGCTTTCATTCCTTGCCAACGGATAAAAATCTAACCTTTAGAGTCGGTGATAATTACGATCAGGTTCCTTCGAATTTTAAGCAAAAGCTGTCCATTGAGACACTAAAAACCACTCCTGTAACGATAAAGCATGAAGGAAGCACACTAACCTTCTCAAACTTTGCTTCAGAAGAGATAACGAAAACAAACCCAATCACTTCTGAAAAAATCAAAAGGCTGCGTAATACATTACAGCTAGAGGCAACTTTGGCACCGGGTGTGATCTTTTTAGACTCCTGGCAGGGTGCTGATGACAAGGGAAAAGAATACGATTTTAATTTCATGGGCTCCACAACAAAAGATGAAAAAGGAAATTTTATCATGAAAGGTACACTCGTAGATGAGATGGACGTTATCCCGAAAGAGCTGACGCTTACGATCGAGGAACAAGTGAACAAAGCAAAAGATATGGATTGGAGCGTAGCACTTCCACTGAAGAACTAGCGCAAAAATAAAACCACCACTCCCAACGAGACTGTAACAGCTCATGGGAGTGGTGGTCTTTTTTTAGTATTGGGTTCCTTTTACAGCCTTCACAGTAGCGAGCGCAGCATCGAGATCATCATAAATGACATTCCCTACAACAACCGTATCAGCAATCGCAGCCATTTCTGCCGCTTGCTCCGGGTTACGAATCCCGCCGCCATAAAAGAGGTGGGCTTCGCCCGCGCCTGTCTTGGCAGCCTTTACGATTGTCGGATCGCCGTATGTACCGCTGTACTCCATGTAGACAATCGGCAAACGACAAATGTTCGTCGCTACCTGCGCGTACGCTTTGGCCTGCGTGGCATCCGCAATCGGCCGTGCTTTTGTCAGCTGTGCTACGCCCGCTTCTGGATTGGCGATGATATATCCTTCTGTAATGATCTCATCCCAATGAATATAAGCACCAAACGCTTGAAGCCCCGATACATGCGGAGCAAAAATCCAGTCTGGATCGCCAGCGTTCAAGACGAGCGGGATTAAGTACGAATCAAATCCCGGCACAACTGCATCCAGCGAGGAAATCTCCAGGACAGCCGGTACTGCGTAACGACGCAGTCGCGACATCAATTCGAGTGTATTGTCATAGGTCACACCGTACGTGCCGCCCACAATGATCGCATCTGTTCCGGACTCGCAAATCGCCTCCAAGGCCTCGTCATCGATTGTTTTATCCGGGTCTAGTTTAAATGTATGGCGCCAGCCACGATAGTCAATCAACGTTGCCTGCCTCCTAGCTATTTTCCAATCCGCTCAAGTGCCATCTGGTATCCGTCATTTCCATAGTTCAAACAGCGTTTGACGCGGGAAATCGTCGCCGTACTTGCCCCGGTCTCTGCTTCAATCTGATTGTAAGTAAAGCCTTTGCGGAGCATTCTCGCCACTTCCAGGCGCTGTGCGAGTGACTGCATTTCGTTCACTGTGCACAGATCGTCAAAAAATTGATAGCACTCTTCCATCGTTTCCAGGGAAAGAACAGCTTCAAACAACTGTTCGAGCCCTTTTCCTTTTAATTTTTCCAATTGCATGTCTGTCACCTCTGTTATATATCCGTCTATCGAGCGATTTCTCACTGTACAATTTTTAAGCACTAAAGCTTCACCAATTATCTTAGAAGAAACCGCCTTCATCCGCAACCCCTAATCCTTACTGGAACTTGAGGGACTTCGACAGACCCGGTGAGTTCGGCAATATAGAAATCCAGGTATTTCCAGGTAAAAGTGGTGCTTCTTGCGTCAAAGCCGCGTCCTCATAGGCACGGATGACACCATTGCTGCGCTTCCATTTGATCTTGCGCGCTTTTCCTTGCTGGAACAAATAACCGTCCCCCGGACCGATTACATCGACCGATAGACGCCCTTCTTTATCCAGCACGCGGTGTTTGGCAGAGATGACCAATAGATTGGTCGTGGACAACTGTTTCTTGTCGCTCAAGTCCAAATGTGGCTTGCCGGCCGTAAAGCGCATGTATTTCTTTTGCTCAGCATCATATGTAAAAGCCGCTTTATTCAATGAGTGGAACGTCAAATCTACCTGTGTAGCAGGCTCGCCTTCCTTGATCTCGGTATCCTCCGGCAGGAACGTGAAGCGAGGCACCTCTGCCGTTTGACGCATCCCTTTATCCTGCATCGCTTTTTCCAAAAGCTCTGGCTTGGTGTACAGGTTATGTGGCATTTTGCGGAATTTTTCGCGCCAAAAGTATTTACCGTTCGGGATTTCATCCAGATGACTGAGGTCTTTTCGCGCCAAGGTTTCCAGCGCATCTGGACTGCCTCCCGCGTGGACGAGGACTGCATCAAAACCAGTCCCGATCTGGATAAAATAAGGGCGGATACTGCGGACAGGTCCAATTACTTCCGGCTTTTGGCTTTGGAATATCGCAAGAAAACGGGTCATTTCCCCTTCTGACAATACCTCATAAATCATGTCCGCTTTGTTGATGCCTGTTTGTGGCCGTGCTGGCGGAGCGTTGTTGATCATCACCATGATCGGGCGTTTGCTCCCCAGGTTTTCTTGACTTCCAATTCCTGTCATCGGTGCCTTATACGCATATTCGATGGGCTGATTCGTTTCCGGTGGCGTTTGCACAAGCGGATCAGGTACCTGCGGACTAGGTTGGGTGTCCACTGGCTTTTGACCGCAAGCCGTCGTTAAGAGCATGAAGGCTAGTACCATGAGAGACGATTTGACTGTTCGTTTCATAATGAATCGCTCCTTTCCATCTCTCGTTGTCTTTTTTTCCCTGTTTCTTTTTCCAGAAGGATAGAGGGGAATCCTGCTTCCACACGTTTTCCACGATTCTCATACGTCCGTGCCACACATCTGGTTTTGGGCTATGCTACAATACGGATATAAAACAGATGCAAAGCGAGGCCGAAATCTATGAATACCCCCTACCTCGTCTATCTGGTGGACGATGAAACGAACCTGTTGGACTTGCTACAATCGTATTTGCAAAATGCCGGATTGCAAGTGAAAGCGTTTTCTAGCGGCAAGGACGTCTTGCCGTTACTTGATGAAGAAACACAACCACATTTGTGGATTTTGGACATCATGATGCCCGACATCGACGGCTATGAGCTTTTGCGTCTTATCCGCGAAAAGTCGAATGTCCCCATCATCTTCATCTCCGCTCGTGATCAGGATGTCGATAAAATCATCGGACTGGAACTAGGCAGCGACGACTACTTGGCGAAGCCATTTCTCCCTCGGGAACTGGTCATCCGTGCGAAGAAGCTGCTCCAGCGCACCTATGAGAAGCCTGGTGCCGCTGCTTCCTCTACCCAGACTTTCCAAGATTGGGTAACGATCGATCCTTATATCATCTCAGAAAAAGGCAGACAAGTAAAAGAAGGCGACGAGCTTATTGATTTAACCACCAAAGAATTCGAACTCATTGTCTACCTTTTGCACAATCAAGGTCTGGCCTTGAATCGTGAGCAGATTCTAACCTCCATCTGGGGGGAAGACTACATCGGCTCAGATAGAGCTGTCGATGACTTGGTGAAGCGCATCCGCAAAAAAATGCCCAAGTTTCCATTGGAGACGGTCTATGGCTTCGGCTACCGAATGACGCGTATATGAGCAAATTCCGGCTGAAAAACCTGCCGATTTCCAGGCAAATCCTCATTTTGTTCATGATCCTGACAAGCGTCCTCGGGGTTGGCCTTGGCATCGGGTATCCACTGGCTGTCAAACAGTATCTGGTATCCAACACTTACTCGCTCTTGGAAGAAGAGTTTTACACATTATCTCAGCATATCTCCTTCAATGAGCATAATGAGCTCCTGCCTGTTCCGGCTGCTGCCCCATACTTTTTACAGCTCTTGCTCCAACGCTATGAGTACTCCTTTGATATGATTGTCTATGCCGAGAACGGTCAAGAGCTGGGCAGCCGAAGCAATAGCAACGGCCGCATACCGTATGAGGATTCCAAGGAGCTGTTCCTAAAAGCAGCCACATACCCAAGTCAAAAGCTGCAGCATGGTTCACTGGACCGTGGAGACGAGAGCTATTTGTTCGTCAGCAAAAAAATGGACTACCACGGCTTCCCTTACTACATGGTGTTGTTCTCCAAGGAACAGGAGCTCAACCAGATCAATTCGATTTTGACTCGTCAGTTTTTACTCGTTTTTGGTCTGCTGCTGCTCGTAAGCTGGCTTTTGGCCGTGTGGTTTAGCGGGTATTTGAGCAGACCGCTCCGCACCCTTGAAGAGCTGTGCAAAAAGATCGCTCGTCGTCAGTTCGATATCCCGCTAGCGATGGATCGCGGGGATGAGATCGGGCAGCTCGCCCGCTCATTCGATATGATGAAAAACCAACTGAAGGAATACGACGAGTCGCAGCAGCATTTTGTCCAAAATATTTCCCATGAGCTCAAAACACCGATCATGGCGATTCAAGGATACACGCAAGGACTCATAGAAGGCGTCTTCCAGGGTCCCCAGGCTGAAAAAGGGCTTTCCATCATCATGGAGGAGAGCAAGCGCCTCGAAAAGGTCGTCGGTCAGCTCTTGTATATCACGAAGATCGAGTCTGTCTCTCAAATGATGCAAGTCGACCGTGTCGACCTGTCAGAGATGATGCACCTGTTAAAACAGCGGCTCTCCGTGCTCAATCCGCAAATCGAGTGGGAGTTAAATCTGGCAGACGACTTGATCGTGGAGGGAGACGGCGAGCAATTGAGCACTGCATTCGTCAATATCATGGAGAATCAACTGCGCTACGCCAACAGCCGACTTACGATCTCAGGGAGACAAGCGGGCAAAAGCGTCGTCGTCACGATTTCCAATGATGGTCCCCCCATTGAGGAAGCGCTACTGCCGCATTTGTTCCAGCGTTTCCGCAAAGGAAAGTCCGGCAAGCATGGGCTCGGACTCGCGATTGCCCGTGCTGTCTTGGAAGCACATAAAGGGACGATCGATGCCCGCAACGATGCAGATGGACCTTGCTTTACGATGATCGTACCCATTGAATTCAAAGGCCGATTAAGTTGATAGAGGGGACACTTGTCCTCTCTGTTTCTATTCTAAAGGAGAAAGATACCGTGACAAATCCGAGCTTCTCATACACACGTGTTCATGACCTGTTCGCAATTTCAGGAAAGAAATCACTCCTTCTAACGATTCCCTATTGACGTTGTCGTACTTCACGGTTAACATGGTAAAAATTTCTCTATTAAAGAAGCAGTTCAAAAATCAATTTCACCTAGGAGGAGAGAATCGTGGCTTTTTATTACACAGAACCATCTCGGACGTTTAATGAGTTTTTGCTGTTGCCAAATCTCACCACAAAAGAATGCACACCGAACAATGTGGACTTATCCACTCCGATTACCAAGTATAAAAAAGGTGAAAAGCCTGCCATCTCACTAAACATACCGTTCTCATCAGCAGTCATGCAAGCAGTTTCCGACCATCATATGGCGGTCGCATTGGCTAGATGTGGCGGTATTTCGTTTATTTTTGGCTCCCAGTCCATCGAGAGCCAAGCAACCATGGTTCGCAAAGCAAAAGGCTACAAGGCTGGTTTCGTCGTGAGCCGTTCCAATCTGACGCCAAGCCATACGCTGAAAGACATTTTGGAATTGAAAGAGGCGACAGGCCACTCCACCGTTGCCATTACGGAAGATGGTACGGCAAAAGGCAAGCTGCTCGGAATCGTAACCGGTCGCGATTATCGCATCAGTCGCGACTCTCAGGACAAACTCGTCAGCGACATCATGACACCATTCTCGAAGCTGATCTATGGCAAATCCGGCATCACGCTCTCCGAAGCCAACGACCTGATCTGGGAGCACAAGCTCAACTGCTTGCCAATCGTAGATGAAAATCAAAATCTCGACTTCCTCGTTTTCCGCAAGGACTACGATTCCCGCAAAAACAATCCGCTGTCCCTTTTGGACGCGAACAAGAGCTATATCGTTGGTGCCGGTATCAATACAAAGGACTACAAGGAGCGCGTTCCTGCGTTGGTGGAAGCAGGCGTTGATATCCTGGTCATCGACTCCTCCGATGGCTTCAGCGAATGGCAGCGCGAGACGGTTCAATTTGTAAAAGAAAACTTCAATGTTCCGATCGGTGCAGGTAACGTCGTCGATAAGGAAGGCTTCCGCTATCTCGTGGAATCGGGCGCAGATTTCATTAAAGTAGGGATCGGCGGCGGTTCCATCTGCATCACCCGTGAGCAAAAAGGAATCGGACGCGGTCAAGCCTCTTCCCTCATTGAAGTGGCAGCAGCTCGCGACGAGTACTTCAAGGAAACAGGCATTTACGTTCCGCTCTGCTCCGACGGCGGAATCGTACACGACTACCACGTGACACTGGCTTTGGCTATGGGTGCAGACTTTGTCATGCTGGGACGTTACTTCGCTCGCTTCGACGAAAGCCCGACCAAAAAAGTGAAGATCGGCAACAACTTCGTGAAAGAATACTGGGGAGAAGGCTCCAACCGCGCTCGCAACTGGCAACGCTATGACACTGGCGGCAAAAGCAGTCTCGTCTTTGAAGAAGGCGTAGACTCCTACGTACCATACGCAGGAAGCCTGCGCGAGAACATAGACCGTACCTTGAGCAAAATCAAATCGACCATGTGCAATTGCGGGTCGCTCTCCATCTCAGAGCTTCAGCAAAAAGCGCGAATCACCGTCATCTCTGCTACCAGCTTGGTAGAAGGCGGCGCACATGACGTTATCTTGAAAGAAAGCAGCATGGCTGCTGAGTAATACAATCGGCGCGTAATCACAAAAAACCAGTCTGCAGCTCACAGTGCTAGCAGACTGGTTTTTTTCTTAAGGCCCCTACACTCAGCAAGAGAACGGGCAAGAACAAACCGTACGTCAAGGAATAAGGCATCCAAATTTCTGAAACGAAAGTATCAAAATACGGGCGGTTAGGCATCGTCGCCAATGCCACCACAATCATGATCATCCCCAGTGGCAGTGTCAATTGGCGGTAATCTCGCAACCCCATTGTATACGCGATTCCACAGCTCGTCGCATAATAGCAAATAGTAATTTTGACAAAAAGCGTGATAAACCAGATGACGGCCATCAACACTTCTATTCGCTCCAAAAAATTACCGATACTGATTTTTTGTGCAAGTGTGTAGCTTGGGTAGGCGAGTAGCACAGTAATATCGGCGCCTAAAACTAGGATTGCCACAGAAGTAATCATCGTCAGGCAAAAATTCGCGAAAAGAATGCCCCAGATATAAGCTTTGGCAGCACGCGCTGGTCTTTGTACCAAGGGAAACATCACGATCAGAATGACCGTTTCCAGCAAATAACCCACGTATCGGAAGTTCCCCCCGATAACCGGAGCGATTCCATGCGCAACCACAGGCTTCAGATTTTCTATTTTGATCTGGGGGGAGATAAATGCGATCAAGACAAAAAAAAGCAACAGAAAATACGGAAACAACAGCTCACCCACTCGAGAAAAGGCTTCTGGTCCACTGCGGACCCCCATAACGATGATCACCAAAAAAAGGACAAGAATAATTTCAATGGGGGTCTCCTGCATAATCTGCGTCGTGACAAAATCGCCAATCTCCATCAGCATGAGCGAAGCGTCGATGAAGAAGTAGGTGATGAACAAAACAGCCACCGCTTTCCCCATCCACTTTCCCAATATTTCCTCGCTGAACTGAAAGATAGACTTGTTCGGATACCGCATACTCAGCGAAACATACAGGTAGGTTAAAAGAAAGCCTTCCCCCCACCCCATGAAGGCGGAGATCCAGGCGTCCTGTTTGGCAGCGGTAGCAGTAAGGGATGGTACGTACAAAATCGCATCACCAATCCCGAAGAGCGCCACGAGTATCATGAATTGCCTTGCGCTAATATGACCGTTGTCTATCAATTCCTCTCGCTCCCCCGCCTCGCTGCTGGCTACTGCTTCATTCCACAGTTCCCAAAATGAAGTCGCTGAATGGTTTATAGACAAATGTGATCCAGTCTAACGGGTTGGGAATATTCACCTTAAGCGATTCGGCTATCCCAAGTCCCGTCCCAACTACAAGCAAAATGAAGAAAACCAGCATTTCCTTTTTCATCGCGTTCCTTCTCAAATAAGGCACCTCAAAGAGGGCAATGAGTAGACTGATCAGAAAAATCAATATGATGGTCCACATGCTGTGCCGTGCACCTACTTTTTTTGCAGGATTACCTTTACCATTTCCATGGATGGAAAAAGTTATGCTCTACTCCTTTTTCATGAAAGGAATAAACGAATTGCCCACTTTTCCTGTCCGCCTGAGCTTCACGTCTGTTTTGATTTTCACTTTCAGGTTGGGGAATTGAGAATCCCAATCCTCTTTTACCTTTTCCCACCCTTTGGGGTCATTTTTGTAGATCGACTGGCCAAATCCAAAAACATCCGATCGGTATTGCTTTTGCGCTTTATGGATGGCGCTTACGATTTTGCCTCGGATCTGCTTTTCTACGTCAGCTTCCAATTTGTAGATCGTTTTGGGATCGGACAAATCGTTGCTGCATGCTACCTCGCCCACATTGCCTTCTGCGAAAATGCTCACTTCCACTTGTGGTTTGCCTTTTTCCACCTTGCCATTGACAGTTGTTTTGCTTCGGATGATCTCAATGACAATTTTATTGTTTTTATCACAAGGAATTTCTTCTACTGTACTGTCCACCCTGTCTGTGATGTAGCTGAATCCGATGCTTTCCTCTTCGTTAAACCATCCACGTAGCTTGTCTCCTTTGAAGACACCGATTTCGTGGTACCTCAACAGCGATGACTGGCTTTCCTTTTGGGAATTCCCCCCAGAAGTCCCCATATGTACCTTCCCTTTCGAATTAACGCCTACCAACACTGGCTCGATCCCATCCCGTAGCAAATCCGCAATAAATTCATCCAATTGAATGGAGACAATCGATCCCCAGGCACTCTCTGCTGTTTCCAAGCTTTTATAGAGCTTCGTCGCCGGGATTTTTTCCAGTGGATCGATCATACTGAGAATTTGTAGTGCTGTCGCGTCCTTGGCTAGAATGACATAAAAATCAGGCCGTACCTCATGATCGCGAAATAACAAATCCAGCACTTCCTTAGCCCCTTCTTTTGCTATCTGCTCCCCCAAAACCAGCACCTGGATATGGGAAAAGTAAAGCCTTCTCGGGGTTACCGTTGTCATTTTCCGGATTCCCTCAAAAATGCTGGATGCCCGCATGCTGTAAGTCGCAACAGATGATTGGTTCATCCCCCCGCCCTCCTTTGACGCTACCCCTCCCGGATTGACGATTTGGGTGGATATCACGTACTCTCCGTCAATCTTGTCGATACCTGTTCCCATGACGATCGCCAAATCATTCAATTCTCTACGGTTCCAGCAGCCTGTCAACAAAACAAGAAGAGCCAGGGTCAGTAGGAACACCCCTTTTCGTTTCATGCCGTCTCCACCTCGGTTCATCATTTTTCATCACCTCGGCACGATACTTGCGCTATATTTTACTTTTTCGTTCTCTGACGCTGTTTTTCTGGCGCAAAAAATGGGGACGCGTATGCATCATCCAGATAGGAATCCGAAGCAGCGTATCCTTTTGATCGGCCAGATTCACAGGGGCCAGCGGAGCCATATACGGGACACCAAACGAGCGCAAGGTGCATAGGTGAATGCACAAGGCGATCATCCCCACAAATATGCCGATAAAACCAAAGCTGGCGGCAAGTGCTATCAAGCCAAACCGCAACAGTCGAATTGGAATGGACATGGAAAAGGAAGGGAAGACAAAGCTGGTAATTGCCGTAATGGAAACGACGATGACCGTAGCGGGTGAAACCAATCCTGCCTGCACAGCCGCTTCCCCCAGCACAAGTGCTCCCACGATGGATATTGCTGATCCAACCGCCCTCGGCATGCGCACTCCTGCCTCTCGCAGCATTTCAAAGGTAAACTCCATCAACAGTGCCTCGACTGCAGCAGGGAATGGCACTCCTTCACGCTGGGCTGCTATGCTCATGAGCAGGTTCGTTTGCAACATTTCCTGATGAAAGGTGGTAATAGCAACATAAATGGATGGACCAAGCAAAGCGATAAAAAAAGAAATAAACCGCAAAATACGTAGGATCCCAAAATCTGCACGCATGTAATAGTCCTCTGGAGACTGGAAGAATTGGACAAAGACGGCTGGTACCAACAAAACAATCGGTGTACCGTCCACCAGAATGGCGACGCGCCCTTCCAGCAGCCCGGCTGCCACTGAGTCTGGACGCTCTGTATTGTAGATGGTCGGAAACGGCGTGAAGGTATGGTCCTGAATCATTTCTTCAATGTTCCCGCTCTCCAAAATTCCGTCGATCTCAATCTTTCCCAGCCGCTCTTTTACTTCTGCCACTACGCTGTCCTGCACGACTCCTTTTATATACATCATGGCGACTTTGGTCTGTGTCATGTCCCCGATCTGCACGGTCTCCAACCAAAGATTGCGATTATTGATCCGCCTGCGCACCAAAGCCGTATTGGTTCGGAGGTTTTCCGAAAACGCTTCTCTGGAACCCCGAACCACCGTTTGCACGGAAGTCTCCTGAACACCACGATCTTCCCACTGCTTCGTATTTGCGATAAATCCGTTGGAATATCCATCTACCAAAATAACGGTATCCCCCGTCAATAGCGCATCATACAAATGGTCAAAGTCATAGACCTCTTCCACTCCACCAATCGTCAGCAGGAAATCCTTCATTAGTATCAATGATCTTTCTTCGCACTCGGCTTCCGCCGGGATGTGCGCTTTTTTTGCATGGAGCATCAGAGACTCCATGAGGCTGCTAATCATATTTTTATCGACCAGACCCTCGGTGTACAAAATCCCTACCACAATCTGATCAACTGCTTCCAGACGTACTTGCCTCGTCACGAGATCCGTGCTGTTACCCAGCTCTTTTTTCACCTTTTCCAGATTTTCGTCCAACGAGCAATGAAAAGGCGCGGATTGTTTTTTTGTATCCATCATTTCGAATCACTCTTTTTCCAGTTCGGGATATGTTTACTATCCCTCATGGCTGTGGGGTCTATGCTGAACGCAAAAAAGCCCCCTGTTCAAGGAGGCTTTGGGACTGAACATGTTAGTCATCATTGTTACGGCAAACGATATACGGCAAATGGTTCCCCATTTCGATACGTATCGCTCAATCGGTCTAGCTCTGCCAAGGTCGCTTCATCCAACGCCAACGCTGTACTTTGCAAATTATCCGTAAGCTGCCCTACACTGGTCACACCCACGATCACCGAAGAGACAGCCGGCTTGTGCATAAGCCAAGCCAGAGACAGCACACTGGAGGATACACCTAGCTCCGCCGCTATCCGACTGATTTTACGTCCAAACTCCAGCTTGTCTTCACTTAACAACCGGACGAAACGCGGCTCCTTGTCCGCCCGCGAACCAGCCGGAGCCTGTTCTGCGGAGGTATATTTGCCTGTCAAAATTCCGCCAGCAAGCGGGAAGTACGGAATGATTCCCACCCCTTGATCAAGACAAAGCGGTACGAGTTCACGCTCCGGTGTCCGATCTGCCAATGAGTAGCTCACCTGTGTCGATATGTATCGATTCAGCCCTTCCCGCTGACTGATGCCAATTGCCTTCATCAATTCCCAGGCCGCATAGTTGGAAGCCCCGATGTAACGCACTTTCCCGGATCGAACCATGTCATCTAGTGCGCGGAGTGTTTCTTCCAAAGGTGTCTCTGGATCAAACGTATGAATTTGATATAAGTCCACATAGTCGGTGCGCAAACGCTTCAAGCTGTTCTCCAGCTCCAGCATCAGGTGGTATCGCGATGAGCCTCTCTGATTTGGTCCTTCGCCTTTTACCAAACCAGCCTTCGTCGCCAAAACGACCTCGTGCCTTTTCCCTTCAAGAGCCAGCCCAATGATTCGCTCCGATTCTGTTTGCGTGTAAATATTTGCCGTATCAATAAAGGTCATCCCGTTTTCGATTGCGGTATGAATGATGTTTACAGACGTTTGCTCATCCGCACGCCCTCCGAATGAGTTCGTACCTAATCCCAATGCCGATACCTTCAATCCACTGCCACCGAGTCGGTAGTATTTCATATTGTGATCGACCTCTTTTCATAATAGGAGTGCTCCTCTATTATCTCCTATTTGAGTGGGGATTGAAAAATAAGATTAGGAAAGTGTATTTTTCGAAATATTCTGTATTTTTTTCATAGTCCTTGATACACACATTTGGGATACATTTAAAAATTCTGCTGTTTGTGTCTGATTGTAGCCTGCCATCCTTAGTTGTAGGACTTGCCACTCTTTTAATGAAATTTGATTTTGCAGTTGCGCAAGCAAAGCAGTAACATATAGCTTGTCCAGCACGTACTCTTCCACGTCTCGTCCTTCGTCCTTCAAGACATCCATAGCGGTGGCAGCTTCATGGCTAGAAGCGGATGCCTTCAAAAATGGCTCTTGTAAATACTTCACAGGTCTCCCGACATCCAGCGCTTTTTTGATCTGTTCCACATTTTCACCCAACAGTAGGGACAATTCTTCTATGGTAGGAAGATATCCTAGGTCTGCTTCTATTTTACTGATGTGATGGAGAATCGTTGTTGCCGTTCTAGTCGGCCGTACAATATTTCCGCTATCTCGCAAAAAGCAGTTGATCTCCCTCACAATCGTTATGACTGCAAAGGACGAAAACTTCACGCCTCTTGCTATATCAAAGGCTTTGATAGCCTTGATGATTCCCATTCTCCCCAATTGCAAAATATCCGCTTTTTCCAAACAATATTGCTTCACTAATGTCTCCGGCTTTCCGATATATTTGTGCACAGAATGCCAAATGAGCTCTTCATTTGCGAGTATAACTTCACCTAGATACTCACTGTCTTCCTTGCAGCGGCGAATATTCTCCATGTTATACAAGGAGTATTGTTCTTTTTTCTTGCCCAATCTCTGATTTACGAACACAGCATGCTCACTCATAATACCTCCTCCCAGCCTATCTTTATGATTCTCTTAATAAGCCGCTCATTTTTTTGTAGTGGGCCATGACTTTTGTATAGTAGCCATCGTGATAACGATTTCGGCCGACATTTCCCTCGCCTTGGTTATAGGCGATGATACTTAAACGAAGGTTTCCATATTTCTTTTGCAAGAGATCTACATACTTGATACCCGTTTGTAAATTGATCACGGGATCAAATAGGTCATCAGGGTGAACTCCCAGCCAGCTTCCTGTACGTGGCATGATTTGTAATAATCCTCTTGCCCCCTTGCCGGAGATCGCGTCGTGCTGAAAACGGCTTTCCTGCCAGATCATCGCCATGATCAAAAGCGGATCTATTTCGTATTGCTCAGATAATCTAAAAATCGTTTCTGTATAAAGCTCGACTGTAGCTTTATCAAGTCTTGGTGCAACCTGTGTGATTACGTTGGAAAGCTCCTTTTTTCTATGCCACTGCCTATCTATGTCCCCGGCCAGCTTCACCACAGGATGAACTTCCGACAGTCCCTTTTCTACGGCTGGCAGTACAGCATTTGCGGGAATGAACACTGCGGCAACAATGCCGATAAGCTTTGTTAGCACGTAACTCGCTTTTTCAGATGTAGCTGATGGACCACTTGCAGAATGTTTTTCTGCATTCTCTCCACGCCGATTGCCGTATCCAGTGTATGTACCGATCGGCGCGAAGCATGGGCAAGGGAAAGATAGGCTTCCTGCACCTTTAGCAGCATGGCATGATTCGCATCTACTTCGGTTCGCAGAAAAAAGGTTGCATCAGGTCGCTTCGTCAAATCACTCATCGTGGCATACCAGGAAAGGGGAGTATCTTTTATATAGAAGTAGTAGTAATTGGACAGTTCATAATGATCCATGATGATAAAATCAACGTTCTCCTTCGAAAGCCTCGCCATTTCTCGCTGATAGTCCAGAAAGTCCGCTTCAAAAAGCTTTCCTACCGCTTTCTCATCCAGCTCAATTTCGCAGCGAAGCCACATGCCAATGACCGCTCCGATCGGGGTATCTAAACGCGGAAATGATACTCTTTTCACTTTATATCCGAGGCATCTCAAATTTTCTTCCAGCAACGCCGCTTGGGCTTCCTTCGCATTGGCATCAATTCCTTCGAAAGCGACAATCGTGGGCTGTCTCATGGCACTACTCCGTCTCCTCATTTGTCGAGATTTCCTCTGCTGCTTCACGAAGCTTTTTCTCTGCTTCAAGCTCAGCAGCCTGAGTTGCCAGATGATCTGCTAGCATTTGCTCGAATTCTTCCTTTGTAATCTCAAAAATCTCGGAGTCGAGTGGGTTTACCGTGTATCCCATACCGTCGGTCAGTAAAAAGTTTGTGTAGGTCAACGGCTCCTCACGAAACTCCTGCTTTTCGTAATCGAAAGCAATGACTGCTTTTTCAATGCCCGCTACGCAACCGCCGAACCAGATATTTACCTCTTCTTCTCCACCTTCGGCTGTAGGTGTTGTATGCATATTGGTCGGAACGTGTACATATTTTCCAATGACCTGATGGGAGAACTCCTCAGTTAATTCCTCATTCATCTTTTTCAACAAAACTGCCATGCTGGATCATTCCTTTTCATCGATTATTTGTGTATGTCTACAGCTCACCGTACTGCTTCAAAATTGCCTTGATGATTTGACACACTCTTTCCTTGCTGATATTGAATCTCTGGCCAATTTCCTCATGGTAATAGCCTTCGCTTCTCATCTGGAGAATCAGCTTGTCTCGCGTGGACAGCTTCATATACTCCATGATGTCGAGCATCATTTCTACTTCCTCATATCGAAACTCCTCACTCGGAGCGGCAATACGGCTGATCATCGTTTCCTCTTCATTCTCATCTCCGCTAGAGACTAGAACTGCATTACTGTTTGTCAGGTTTTTTTGCGTGCCGGCTTTTCGCAAGCAGTCGCGAATTTTATTCGTAATCACATGATCGACAAAGGTAGTCACTCTGGCTTTTTCCTGATCGTAATCCTTCATCGTCCGATACACCTTTAAGAGAACCTCCTGGACGACATCATCATGAGTCATTCCAGCAAACGTCATCCCTGTCAGCTTGGCTTCACAGTTTTCCTTGGCCTTCTGCAAAAAATCATCGACTTTCCCTGCGAAAAATAACTCATCCATTTGGTGAAGTTGATCTGTCATGAACTTCATCCCCTCCTCATGCTCCTATTCATAGTTGCTCTATCACACTAGGTAATGGGAGGAGGGTTTTAGCAACCAGCTTTCAAAATTTTTTTCGGGCAAGTTTGCAAGGTACCAGCCGTGAATACTTTTCCATTCAAAATCTTCCAAGAAGCACACTGACGCTTGAAGTACCATTGGCAATCGCGGCAAATGTCATGAACCACACAGCGACAAGTCATGGGCACGACATCCTGTTCCTTTGCTGACATCAAGATGTCATTGACTGTCATTTTCTTTTGGCAGGCTTTTTCATAATCACATCCCTGACAGGCCATGTTACTCACCGATCCTGACAATCCCAATTCCTTTTAGGGACGCAGGATTCACTTGAACATGCTCGCGAAAGAACTCTTCCAAAACGGCTATGGGGGTGTCTTGGGTCGACGTATATTTCATGACCTGGACCTGCTCTCCATCTGCCGAAAAACTAATCTGATAGTACATGGTTTCTCCCCTCCTTTTGCTTCTTGTTGAATCTATACGAAGCGCTTTGGGATGAATTAAGCGGATTTTGGAAATAAAAAAACCAGCCGTTTATTCCAGCTGGTCCTCTACATATAATTCCTCTATCATTTCCTCTGTGATATTCATCTTCCCAAATTCCTGACAAACTTTTTGCAGTCCAAGCAACAAGGAAGTATTTTCTGTGAAAATCTCGTTCAGATCCATTCCCAACATGCCAAGCGCGTCACTGAGCTCCTCCCAGCCTTCGCGATCGATATCCTCTCCTAGTAGAAATTCAGCTAATGCAGCAACAATGACGACATACAATACGGCTTTTTTGGAATCTCTCATTCTTATCCCTCCATTCTTATTCGTTGGAAATAGAATAGACAGTTTGGAATGAGTTATCTCCCTTTCAAAAGAAAAAGCCCGCTGTGGACGGGCTTACTTTACATCTGCAATGATTTTTTGAATCAAACTTTCATCAATCAAATGGCTGGCTACTGTCAATGCCTTTGCCATTCGCTCCTTATCTCCATCAAAAACCTCGTGGATAATGTGACGCACACTTTCTTCATTCAGCATGAAGTTCTTAGCCATCGCCATAATCCCAACAACGGCTTCATGATCTTCGAGCGCCTTCGCAGAAACTTTTTCCTTTGTTTGTTTAATGATGATTTGTATCTGATCACTTCGCAATGTTATGACCTCCTGGCTTCTATACGAACCAATTATGTATTTCAAGGGAGACATCCTCCCTATCTGTCTAATCTATGAACGTGGAAGGAGCACATCTTGTTTCAAAAATCCCTAGAAAAGGAGGTGAATCATTCATGGTTGTCGACCTCTACCACCATCTCTATGAACTACTTTCTACGGATAGTCAGTTGCTCGCATTACTCGGAATTGCTCCAGAAGACAAGGACTCCCTATCCAAGCAGATTATCAAGCGAAGAAAACTAGCTCCGCTATCTGATGTTGCGAAGCCGCTCCTTTCCTTCTACGCAACCTCTGGAAAGCGCGACACCCATAATCCGCTCCTTCTCACCAGCTTTTTCCGATTAGATGTAATCACGCCTGGCAATATCGAGCTAGCGCATCAAATCGCGAACCACCTTTTCCATCTATTAGACGGCAAAAGCTTATCGATGAATGGAATAGAAGGTTTGGACATGTACGTTGTCTCGCAGCAGGAATCCGATACGGGTCATTCCTCTACGTACTGCTTCACACTGGTCACGAAGTTTACTTTGCAAGTTTGTTAGACATTTCAAAACCCCGTCTATCCTATGACAAGCTGATCGCGATTCCCTTTTCACACGATTCAGCAACAGCACACAAATCCCCTATCTAGAAGGAGTGACTTTCATTGTCTAAAAAAATGATTATCAAAGGTGTCGGTCAATTTCTTGCCAAACGCGCTTCCAAGGATGGAAATGGCGTCGAAGTCATTACGCTTGGTAATATGCAGGACCTGAAAATTGACATGAATGTTGAAATGGAGGATATCTTTGGCGGCGATGGACTCTTCGCCATTGACACTCTCGTCAAATCGAAAAGCATTGAGATTACCGCAACGGATGCCAAATTTGATTTGGCGGCTCTCGAGCTGATGATGGGCTCCAAGCTGCAAGAGCAAAAGAGCGACTATGTATATGTACTGGGTGAGCAAAAAGCAGTCACTACTGGCAGCCTGGATCGCACAGGATCCACTGGTGGCGCTGGTGTTTGTGAAGTCGAGTTTGGCGACAAGCTCTTCAACGGTGGCGGATTTGCTGTTCGTCTAAAAAATAGTAATCGCCTTTTGAAACAAGTGAAGTTGAGCACGTCTGCTGCGCCACAAGCTGATGAGTTCATGGTGGATACTTTCAATGACGGCAGCGATACCAAAACTCGTTTGATCTTCTCTCCTGCCCTGCTCAATGAAGATGTGGTCTTCAACTATCAGCGAATCGAAACCGTAGACGTGGTCGACATTTTGATGGATGAAGTGCCATTCCCGGTTCATGTCGTCCATCACGGCTCCTTCCTGCAAAAGGACGGAACCTATGCAGGCATTGAAACAGAGCTGTTCTCCTGCATGGCAAAAGGCAGCTTCTCGATCGATGCAGCACGCTCCACAGCCAGCACTTCCGCTATTTCCTTGTCCGTTATTGATCCAGAGCGAGCAGATGGCAAGCTAGGCAGTGTGAAACGCTTCGTGTCTAACAAAAAAGTGTAACTCTTTCGAGGGTGATCAGGCTGAGTGGAGAGCTCCGTGCTCTTCGCTCTTGCCTTGTATTTTTTCAAAGGGAATAACTTACAACGAATCATAGCGAACGACAACGCATTTTAGCAAGTAGATATATTTAACAAATACAATCTAGCATTGTTCTAGGAGGGATTCTTCCGTGCTAAACCACCAAGAAGATTTGGAAAAAAAACACGCAGAGATGATGAACCAGGAAGCTGTAGAGCGGATCAAAAAACAGCAGGAGGCTGATCTGATAGAGGCTATTTTCTTTGAAGATGATAGTGAAATCAGGCTGCGTGACGGCAAAACCTACCGGATTCCGCCTGTGACCTTAAAAGACGCCCGCATCCTGATGAAAAAGCTAGGAACCGTTCATATCGACGCGATTATCCTTAATTTTCTCCCGTACGAAAACAAGGAAGAAGACTTGTTCGATATCCTGCTTCTGGGCTTTCGCAACTACCCTACTGTTACTCGGGAGTACTTGGATGAACATTGTGATTTGGAGACGGCCAAAAAGCTTATTAACATTCTCATTGGTCTAAACGGCTTAAAAAAGTAGAGAGTGGCGAGGGTGACAGTTCCACCATTCGCGATACGGAATCTGGTGAGCCACTTGATTGGGGCGATCTATTTTTTCATCTCCACAAGGATTGTGGTTTGAAGAAATGGGATATTTGGGAGTACACCCTTCCCCAAGTAGCAGAATTAATGAAGAGAGTGAACAAATACATTCAATTTGAGGTAGAGACACGCATGGGTTTTCCTTTTATGAGAAGAAAGGGTACGAATTCTGCTGCCAGTTCTCCCCATGCATCTAGTTCGCAAGACTATCAGGAGATTTCCGAAGACGATATTGCCGTACTTGGCAAAGTGTTAGGTGGTCTATAACCCGTTTCTGTCTATTCTAAGACCAGAACGGGATTTTTCTTTTGAGGAAGGTGATATTCATGGAAACTCAACGTTTGACCGATGCCCTCCGCTCTATAACGAATGCTGCACGGAGTTCTGTAGAGCAGTCGGCATCCCCATTTCGAGCCGAGCAAGCTATCCCATTTTTTCAAGCAATGAATCAGCAACTGTATGAATTACGCCAGATGATACGAGACATCGAGTCGAAGCCACTCAGCTTTTCCCGTAAGTACGAGTCTCAGCCAGTTTCCCAGGCTGCTCCTGCTTCCCGGCTGTCCGTTAGTACAGGAGCCATTTCCCCGTTCCGGTTTGCTACTGTCCCTAATGCTCCCGTTAAAAGAACGGAAAAGTCCTACGGCAAAAGAAGCACCCTTTACCCACAAGCATGGGAAGAGGTTGCCGTAGATGTGTTGCAAAACATGATGAGCAACGGCCTTCATACGCTTATCGCCTCGATGGATATCGAAAATTGGGAGTCAGCGAAATCTTTGAACCGCCTGATAAAAAAAGCAGAGCGCAATTTTTTGTTCAAGGATACAAACATGATGGACTTGGCTCAGGCACGCGTTTCAGGACGAACGTCGAATCAGAAACAAGTGGAAGAAGAAGCACATGGCTTGCGCGAATACTTGCGATCAGGAGTCAAGCAAGACCTGCGGGATATCGCGCTAACACATGCCGTCAGCCTTGAAGAAGTAACCAGAGCCTACTATACGTCTTCTCGCCGATCAAATGACCCGCATGTAGCGGTAGCCAATATTCGGGAGAAGGCAGCCATGTTACCAAATGACCCTCTTGCTCCCCAAACCCGGATGCAAACCATCTGGCAGGCAGCCTCCCTTGAAGCATTCGATATTTTTAAAAATCAGCCCCGTAGCTTTCCCGCGCTTTTGTTGCACCTGCTTCAGCGCATGAGGGAAAGTCAGAGCCAATTATCGCTAGCTGTTCGTCTGTTAAAAAATGCTGCGGATCAATACGGAGGAAAAGCCGCCTACGTCAAAGCCCGGCGCAATCTTCATGAAGGAAGTGAGCAGCGAAGACAAGAGCGTGTTACCGCACTGCTTGGTCAATCCTCTTCTCCCTTTACACAAGAAGCGCTGGAGATCCAGTCCTGGCAATTGCAAAATCTGTCTTCCTATCAGGCAGCCCGCACTCGATTGATTCGCAACAGGCTCGAACAGAAAAAGGTCCAAGAGCTGTATCCGCACAATGGCAAATTGTTAAAAGCACTGATTGCAGAAGAGAAAAAGCTGCTGAAACAGTTGCATCTGCTCCGGCTGAAGATGCGCGATGTAGAGCGTCAGGCACATTTGCTCGCCAGCCGAATTCATTTGACCCAGCGGGCATTCGGTGGTTTGCAAAACACGATTACCACCTTGATTCCTGCCGTCACCTCGCTGGACGAGAGACTGCGTGCTCTCTCTGATACGTCTGTTGCTACTGATGAGCAAATCAAGAACATGACCAGTGACTTAAAGCAGCAGGAAAAACAGCTCCAGAAAACACGGGAAGCCTTGAGGGAATTGACAGAAGCACTGTCCACGGCTGTACCCAAACCTCCGAGTGCCGCAGCGGGTCCTCAGGCTGCTCCCTCAGCTCCAGCCGCCAGCAGTTCATCCTCTACCGCAAGCAAACTCCCCCCAGTTGCTGCTGCTCTCCTTTTTGAGGAGTTCTCAGGTGATCTCAAGACGAAGATACAGGAAAAGCTCAAAAAGAAGGATGACAAGAAAGAATCGGACGATACGGAGGACGATACGAATGAGTCAAGCTCCACGCAGGATACCCCACCGAGAGGGAGCGCAGACAGAAATCCACCCCCACCCCCACCCCCACCCCCTCCCCCTCCCCCTCCAAACGAACCACTATGGCGAAAAGGATTAAAAGCCGCCGGGAACTTGTTAAAAGGTGTTGCTCTCGCACGCGTTGCCATGACAGCGGCAGAATTTTTGGATGGCTTAAACACAGATTGGGTGCAACCTATGTTTATGTCCGATACCCAGCGGCAAAGCAGAGTGTTGGAAAATCAAAAAGGCCTCGTGGACAAAATCACGAGTATTGACAAAATGCCTCCTGGTTTAAAGCATCTTTTTTTTGTAGATACCGCCATTACAGGTATTAAAGATAGTTTGATCAACTTACTGGGTGGCACTACTCCTTCATTTAGCGATTACTATAACGCTTTCGAAGCTGCTTCCAAATATGATGACAAAGACCTCACAAATGAGTTAGATAATACCTTCCAGTTAGACAAGAAGGAAGCTCAACTCGAATTCGATAAATACAAAGCTGCGAACAAAAAACGTGAGGAAAAAGACAAGAACTCATTGCTTATCGATATCGATGACAGCGGCTCCAAGCTGGACAATACCCCAATTACTTCATGGGAAGAGGTCAAAACACTCGACCTTGGCAAAGAAGTGGTTGGTCATCACCTGGAAAGCCTCTCTCTAGAGGAAGGCAAGTTAAGATCCGAATTAAAGAGAACGCAGGCTACTCTTAGAAATCAAGGTAAATCCGAAGATTCTCCAGAAATACTGAAAGCCTATGATGATTACTACAGTGGCATTAATACGAAACAGAATGAACACTTAGCCTTTTTCGAAGAGGTATTCGCTAAAATCCCTAAGGGTTCAGATGCCTCTGACGTAGTAGACTCAGTAATCGCTGATATAAAGGCTTCTATCGCCCAAAATAACCTCGATAAAAACAACCATACCTCCGGCACAAAAATTAAATCTGCGATGAGCAAAGTGAGCTCTGACCTGGAAAATAAAGAGCATCAGTATTACATTGACCGAAGCGAAGCAGTCTTAGCTGGTCACAGTTCCAATTCTGAATTCATGAAGAATCTCGAGGAAAAATATTTACGCAGTACGATTGATTCGTTAGATGCAGGGAATTCTGACATGGATTCTCTTTTGGCTGAGTACCAAAACAACGAAACATTAAAGAAAATCATCGAGGACTTTAAAAAAGGCCTCGAAAAAGCCAAATACGACAATCTCGTATCTCTGCACATGTCCAAGCAGCCCACCAAAGGAACCTTCAACATGCCCGACGGCTTGCAGCCACTGACCTACTGGGGCATGCAAACGGCCAATGGAACACATAGCACCTACGACTTTACCTATGGCGGCGACAGCAATGTGAACATTACCATCGCCAACATGAGCGGAACGGAAGCTGACCTCCAACGCCTCGGCTCGACCGTCAGCGAAGCCGTTCGCAATACACAAGCAAGCCTTTCCACCGAATTAAGCCAACAAGTCCGCTCTGGAATCGCCACGAGCTACACGAGATTGTAAGGAGGTACAGAAATGACCCAACAATACGCCTTTGGCACTGCCAATCAGCGCTACAAAAAAAAGCTGTTCCTTGATACTGGCTTTGAGTTTATCGAAGTAAACGCCCGTCTCATCGAGCCGTATTCTCCGCCAAGCCCCCAGCCTTCCTTGCGCGAAATCAAAATCATCAACGCACCCTCGCACATCCACCACTCCGGTTTTAGCAGCTACCAGTGTTCATTGACCTTGCTTTTTCCAGACAAGGAATCGTATAACGAGTACTTGAGCTACGCAGGCTGGACCCACAAGTTTTACGATGAAAAGGGAAGCATTTTTCTCGGAAGCGCAGAATCTATTACCCCCCAAGTCCTTGAGGCAGGACGGCGCTACAGCGTAAACGTCGATCTGATTCTCATCAAAAAAGACTCAATTGAACGCGAATCACGCTTTCAGTTTCAAGATATTGAAGGGCATTGGGCACAGAAAAACATTGAGGAAATGGCCGATCTCGGGCTAATCACGGTCATTACCCGAGACGGGAAGCCCATCATTTACTTCCGCCCCAATGATTTCGTGACACGCGCCGAATTTATTGCTTTTTTGAATCGGACAAGGCGGCTGGTAGAACGGATGATTCGGGAATAGCTGAGGCTGTTCCGGGTTTCTGTCTACTCTATATAGGAGGTGATGAAAATGATCAGCTGGGCTGATGTGAATGAAAAAGACTGGTTTTTTAATGAAGTAATGGAGGCCAGCAATTATTTGATGGCTGACGGAGAACCGTTTATTCAAGGAATTGCTTATGGCTCCTTTGAAAGCAATGCTCCTTACTTGCATGAGGAGTACAAGGGCTCCACCGGACAAAAAGTATTTACGCTCGCAGCCAAATTGACACCGGGTGCAGACAACCCCCTCTTTGTCTATATTGACGGCACGCAAACCCTTTTCAAAGAAATTCGGCCGAATCAAACAGACCCGAACAAAACGGACGTCGAGCTGTATTACGCACCATCTGCCAACTCGGTTGTCGCTTTTTCCAGCTTCGGCAAGCCTGCCTTGGACCGTTTTGGCAAACCGATTCCCCCCAACTCCTCTTCCTTTGCTTACCCGAACAAACGCCTCGATAACGGAGGCACGTATTTCTACAATCCGTTTAGCCGCCAATTCAACGAGTATTTGTACGCATATGGTCGCTCCTTGAAGCGAATGGATGTGCCAGAAGAGGAATGGAAATCGACACCTGCCCAAGAACTCGCCAAAAAATATATCGGACTCAAGCAAGACGTCTACATGGTCAGTCCTGCTCCGGGTGCAACGATTTATCTTCCCTACAATCTAAACGGCGTACAGGTGCGCTTCATCTACAACAGCTACGAAAACGGCGCTCTGTTTATGCGAGGCGGGTATTTTTCGGTAAAAAGTCCTGGCGTATGGCGAAACGATCGCTTCTTTCCCAATGCCTACATCAATCGGGCAGAGGCTTTTCTGCTCATTGACCGGCTTCGGCGCTCTTTTTACCAACGCTTTACGGATTCACAACCTCCCACTCAGCGGCTGGATGAATCCCATACGGCATACGAGGGGCAACGTGTTTTTCGTCTAAACGGTACCTATCCTGCGGGTAAAAAGCTGCTTGTCGTCAAAGTGGATGGAAAAGTGGTCAACAGTTCCGATTATCAAGAATTTGATGATCATACGGTACTGTTTAACATGCCGCTTGAGGCGGGAAAAAACCTTCATTTCCTCTATGTCAAAGAGACGAGCACCCGCTTTGAAGATGTCGGGCGCGAAAAATATATGTACAACAGCAACACCGGGGAAAAAATTGCGCTAAACGGCGGGATGACAGGCAGCAAGCCTTCATGGTGGGCACCATCCGTCCTTTCTATGGAAGACGAGCGATTTGGCAACGGTGATTACCTGGTCGAAGGGATTGCGATCAACAATTTCGCCGATGGAGCCGCTGTCGTTAACCATATGTACGAGGTATCGTCATCCAACGCGGAAGAGAAAGAAAAATGGTTTATGCCTTACTCGCTGCTCACCCGGGCACAGGCCGTCTCTTTTTTGAATCGCTTTCGAAAATGGTCCCTGGAACGGTTTAAATAGGAGGTGCTTTCATGCAAACGATGTCCAATGAGCTGCGCAGAATTCTCTCCGAAAGACTCAAACTCGGAGAATTATCGAAGCCCGCGTGCCGCGTCGAGATAGATCGACTCATCTTCGTGCCGGGCCGTACCGAAGAACTCGATTTCATTATGAGTGATCGGCGGGAAGAGAAAACATTGACCCGCACCATCATTCAAGATAGTTCAAAAGAGGGCGGAACTGCTCTATCCAAGATTTCTTTTGTCTTTCCTGTCGAGGGCAAAAGCACCCGAGATATTACAGCCTATATGGGCGACAACCGCAACCACAAAGGGATTGATATCGCTTGTCCGGTCGGTACGCCCATCAAAGCTGCCTGGGCTGGCAAAGTAAAAAAAGTGACCGTGTCTGAAAAATATACGAGCTTTGGCTTTCGCGTAGAAATTCAGCATGCGGATGGCATCTGGACCCGTTACGCCCATATGAGCGAAATCCACGTCAAAACCGGGGATTATGTCACGCAAGGCACTATTATCGGAAAAAGCGGCAATACAGGAGACGTCCGCTCTGCCGGCGTTACGAACATGGGCACCTATGACGATCCCAATTCCCCCCGCTCAAAAGGAAGAGGCGCTCATCTGCACTTTGAAGTCTGGAACGGACAAGCCGTCATTGATCCTTTTCCTTATATGAATGGCTCGAAGTATCTGTTCGCTGCCTCTTCGAATAACGGCGCAGGAGTCACAACCGATGTCACCTTTGTTGGAACGCCAGGAGCAACTCTTTTTGACGAACGCTTTACCAATAATACGTGGCACACAAAATCTGTCTACAAAGTAGACGAGCTGGCCAAAAAGCTATCCATGATCGAGAGAAGCTCGACGGAGCATAGCAACCTCACCTTTACTTTTGATCCCAAAGGGTACAAGACTCTCTTCCCCTCCCCTACCGTTACGACAGGTATGAATCTCAAGCTGACCTCCGCTCACCCCGGCATTTTCAGCATGGGGTTCTCCACCAACTTCGGTGAAGGTGCCGGCGAGCTGCGCGTTTTTTTCAATGGAAAAATGCAAATCAAGGTCAACAAATTCTCTGGGACAGAAAACGTAGAGATTCGTGATATCCCCTTTCCCAATGGCGAAATGGAAATCCGTATCGAGCTGTTTTGGAATGGAAAACAAGTCAATCGCTTTTCCCTCCAGTACATTCAGATCAAGGAATTGCAAGGGCGACCCGATCTGTACGGGAACAAAGACAAAGTCGATCCGACGATACAGCAGGAGTTTTTTGAGGAACGGGAAATTACGAGCACCTTCATGCCTGGTCAGCCGCGAAAAGTATCGCTCCAGGTCGGAAAGTTCGTCTATATGGACACCCTTACTCTGGACAATATTAACCACATCGAAATGGACGACCAGTTTGAAATGGATTCACGTGAGGCACGGATCACGATTTCAAACCCGGGCGGCTACTACAGCCCGGACTATAATCCGTTTTACTTTCCCGAAACCTACAAGGAAACCCCTTGGTCTTATTTTGTGAATGGATTCCATGTTGGCGTTCTCTCCGAAAATACTCCTGTCCGGATCTACATGGGTTATGGTCTGAATTTGATGCGGGTGTTTACTGGTCTGATCGACAAGCTCGATTTGAATGGCGAGGAATCGACCATGACCATTTACTGCCGCGATATGTACAAGAAGATCATGAACAAGGTCATTACCGAGGACAAGCAATATCCCCCAGATGTCGGACATTCTGCTGCACATGATACCAATGTTTTTTCCTCGATGACTCGTCGGGACAAAATCATCTCGATGGCCAAAAAGCAGGCCAAACAGCAGGGCCCAGAGCTCGATTATAAATTTCTGCTAGCCATCGCCGAGCATGAGACAAAAATGGGGACGCTCGGGAAAGGGCTGCCTCCAGGAGACTTCATTCTCGGATATGGATGCTACACCGGTGAAAAATGCGATCCGCAATACCAAGGAATCGAACGACAGCTCTATCGCGGAGCCGTTCGCTATCGGGAAGCCATGGCGAGCAAAGGCTGGCGCTTCCAATCTGTCGACGACGTCAAATATTTTTGGCAAGGAGGAGACAAAGGAGCTTACCAATGGGCAAGCGATACGAATTGGTATAACAGTGTGTGGCAAATCTATCAAAAGTTCCGTTCCAGCACGGAGTTTGATCAAATCCCCGAGTGGGAGGGTACTGCACCTGTCCCAACCGAACCAACCGCTAAAGCCGCCTACCTCAAATCCGCTATCGTACAAGACTTGATCGCCCATGCAGGAATGTATAGTTGGCGCAGCAATCCGCAAGACATTTACTACCCCTATGCCATTGTACAAGAGACGAGCTATACCCACGCGACGCAAGCGACAGGCAAGGTTTTCAAGGCTGTACCGGATAAAGAAGGCGAATTCGTAGAAGTCGATGCCGAATCCATTTTGACCCCAAAAGGTTGGAAAAATCCTTTTATTGAGCCGCCAGGACGCAAATTCGAATCGTATCAATACAAAGTGGGAGAAGCCATCGCGGAAATCATGAAAGATACAGAATTCCGTTCCTATTGTGACCGTTACGGTACGTATCGCTTGGAAGAGATTGATATGAATCGGCCGATTGTAGCTACTTATACGGAGCACGACAATTTGATCACGATTCATAAGACGATCGATTTCTCCCGTGGCAGGAGCCATCTTGTCATTTTGGACGAAGAAAATAAGGCTGGTCATTTCGTAGATACCGAGATTTTGATGGAGCTAAAAGGCGAGGTCCGCACAGGCGTTAGGCACGTTCCTTCTGCGAAGACAGACGAATTGAAGCGACTGGCCGCGCGACGAACATTTTTTGATATAAAACGCTTGTGCCGTACGCTGCAAATTTCCATCCCCGGTAACCCTGCCTTGGATGTCCTCGATCGTATTTACATTATCGACTCCAATACAACCACCCGCGAAGCGTATACCATCAAAGGAATCCGCTCGATGTTCGATGCGCAGAACGGCTATATGCAAATCCTCGATTTATTTTGGAGCAACAACGAGGGGGCGATTGTGTAATGGCCGGGATTGCGAATGATTATTTGATTTATCCAATCCTCGATCTGATCCGCGATGAAGTCCACCGTACCAAGACAGTAACAGCAGACCCGTTCGTCGAGGAACCCTCCGTACGTCTAATCCGGGAGCATCCCCTCGATCCGGAAAAGGTCACGGGTGCAAAGCTATTCTACGAGTCTGGCTATATGCTGGATATTTCCCTCACATTTGGCTCTGCAGACACGACCACCTTCCCGCTTGAGGTCGATCAGCTCCATCCAGACTGGGAGTACTATTCTCTATGGCGATTAACCTCGGTTACCGCTGCGGGCTACGCACCTGATGGAAAAACGGTAGGATCTTATCTGATCCGTCTACTCTATGATACGAGGGGCCTCTTAACTGGCACCGATGTCCTTCGTATAGAGAAAGAGAGGTGAGTACAAGTGGGCTTCTCCGTTGTTTATTCGGGCGGGGGCGTGATCGACAAGGTACGAGAGCTCCCCTACCCGCACTTTTCCAAATTTACTGAGCCCTTCATTCGCGGACGCATGATTGATGTGACTGCGTCCAAGCAAGTCTTTTCCGATACCTATGCCCTTCCCTACCCGACAGAATTTTTATCCGTGGCGTTTGCCACCAATAATTACTGCGTCGGCGATTACTGGGAGCTGAGTCTGGACGGCGTGAAGGTCTGTGAAACGATTTATACCAAAGAGCTACCGGAGTCCGTCTCGATGGGTAACAGCTTTGGGATCGTCTATCCGCTAAAGCCAAATGCGCAGATCCGCTTTGACTTCCACAACATTTCAGGTACGGAAAAGAAAGTTTGGTACAATGTGAAATTTTTACGCAAGAAACTGTAAAGGAGGCGTATGGATGCCTAGTAAACAAGTAGCTTGGATCGAGGGCGAGGTCACAGCCGATTTGCTCATCAACAAGCTGGCTGATGAAATCGTCAATGCCAAAATCCCGGATACGAAGAACCGCTGGGAAAAGGTGTTCGAGGTTAATGAAGATAAGTGGGTTACGTTTAAGAAGACGATTGTTGCCGATACGCAAGGGACTTACAAGCATACGGATGGGAAGACTTATCCGGTTTATAAGTTACCAGATTTGCGGGAATTGAGATCCTCGTACAATGATATTCCGCTCGTTGATGAAGACGGATATGTCTATGAAACTCTCGGCACTAGCAACACGAAATCTGGTAAAAAAATTCAGGTAAAAGAATTTGTCTACAAAGATACTGAAGGTAACGATATTACCCTTTCTGTACCAGGGCTACCGGTGGTTAATATCGATGATCTTGATCCTTCAAACACCGTCGGTAAGAAAGCCTATGTACTACTTCAAGGTAAATACGAGCTTGATGGGGTTACTTTTACACCCGGTGTCGAATGGAACGAGTACAAGATCATTACACAAATGCCTTCCGATTGGAATGACCTACTTTCAAAAGCTAAATGGACTACCTATTATTCGGGAGGTTACACCACTTACGTTAGTGCCCAACTATACAAATTCGGAATGGTCAAATACATTGCCAACCCCGTCCATCACTACGACCGCACTGTCGTCCTAAAAGCCGTTCCAGACGTACCTACAGGCCAAACGCCTAACGACTACTTTGTCATGCTAAAACATCCCATCCAGCAATACAACTACTTGGATGTGTCCTACGGCAAAGGCTTCACAGGCAAAAATCCGGTTGGAAACTCTGCCGATACGTACCTGCTTGCCTGCGATATGAGCACAGTTATTCCCGGTAAAGTACCTGTCGTCCTCGACCAAAAACAAGCCGAGCTTCAATACAACAAATGGAACAATCCTGACGACACCGAGAAATACACTCCGCCTCACGAAGCATGGGCACTCGATTACGACGACAAGGTCGAAATCAAAAGCCCTTCCTCCCACTTTTTCTACGGCGCCGACTCTATCGTCTCTTGGGTACCGAACAAGAAGCGTCGCCCAGATTATTGGGTTGAATACAACCTATCCGTCAGTAATGATCGTGTAGCAATCGTAATTGAGGGCGACCCTTCGCCTGATATGGATGCCTACTACAGCAGCTTTGCTTATATCGGAAAAACGATTCCTTTTGCTGACTATGACCACAAAGGCAATTTTGGCATCACAGTCGGCATGGGTGATTTGACAAAAGAAAAATCAAGCTTCCTTCCTGCCGACATCAAGCAGGACACCAATCCTAACTATTCGGGCTGGGGACGCTATACCTCCAACGGCATGTACTCCTTCTCCATGCTGCAAACCCGAAGCTCCGTCTACTTCCAGGCGTACTACCCTGCCTTCATTACCCAGCTCCCCAAATACGATGGAGTGGGCACTCTCCCTCCTGAGCTCTCCAAAATGGTACTCGAAGCAAACGGCTTCCAAAGCTCGAAATGGACGAAGAAATATCATGCATCACCGATCTATCTGGTACACCAGTTCGAAGGCTATCGCGGCTACCTCGACAGTGTCGTAGCAATCGAGGACCATAATCTGATCAACAAGGACGAGCTCGTCGTCGATACCGAGGAACCAAAAGATCCGAAGAACCCTGCTGCCGGAACTTGGACAGAGGTATACAAGTTCTTCCGAATCAATACCCCTGTTAATTTCTTCAAGTACTCCCCTAACCCTACCGATTGCACCATCGCCATCTTAAAAGAAGTATATTAAAGGAGGATTTTCACATGGCCAATTTTAAATACATTGAAAAAATCACCACTTCTAAAGAGCTCCTGGATACGATTAAATCTGAAATCGAACAACTTACTAACTATACCTTTAACCCAGCTGCCGGAGAGACACAAGAAAAATCAACCTGGACAGTTATGACAGATCTCACCAAAAAAGATTCCGCTTCTGGCAAAACCTCCGAGCTTGTCCTGAAGGGCATCTCCAAAATTAACACTGAGACCAAAGAGTTTTATGTAAAATTCGTCAATCCAGGCTTCACAAACCCGAAGGAACATAGCTCCTTGACGGTACAAGTATTGACAGACTACAATGCCACAGCCAAAACCTTCGCAACAGAAGGACATCCAGTCAATTTCGAATGGGCCGACGAGAAATTCGTCGTGAATGGCAAACCGACAGATCGTACGATTGATAAACCTGTCTACCTGTACATGAACGTGATGAACAACCGCCTTTCTCTGGTTGCCGTTGGCGATCCGGCTGTTCACTTTGAAGATTATCGCAAGAGCTTCCTGTACGTAGGAGCACTTAAGCCGTTCAAGTACAACATGGATGATGTGGTTGGAAACATCATGCTGACGGCTGGAGCTGTCTCTACAGAGCCTACTGCTCCAATCGCCCCACACGATTATGGTCAATACACCTCTTTTGGTAACAACACCTTGCAAATGCTGGCGACAAAATCGGGCATTCGCTTCCAAAAACACTACCCTGCCTTCATTACCCAAGCTCCACAGCCGGGCAAAGCATATTCCGATAGCAAGCTCGGCGATACCGGTCTTCTTCTAGAGCCCCAAGGCTTTAACGCATCTGCTTGGACACGCCGTTACCATTTGAGCCCGATTTATGTCGTACACGGATATGATGGATACCGCGGCAGCTTGGATGCATGCATTGCTGTTTCGAAAAACAACATTCTCCACTTGGATGAATTGATCATTGATGTCGATCCAAGCGACACGACCAAGAAACACAAGCAGGAAGTGTACCGCTATTTCGACCACAATACCGAACAGAATTTCATGAACTACTCCGCCAACGTAAAAATGGGGGTCGCTTTCCTGAAGGAAGTTCGCTACTAAAAGAAGTCCCTCTAAAACCGTATAGCTAGCAAAAGGGGGAAAACTAGAACGCATCTCTGGTGTTCCCCCTTCTTTTTGGGAGGTGAACCATTTGACCGGGATTTCTTCTCTAGCAGCCTATCAATTCAGACTTGCAGATCACTACGCTTCTATTCGCAACTATATCGGAAAAGTAACTTTCACGACTTCGCCCTCCCGTAAGTATTCCTTCGTCTATATTCCCTACGGACAAAGTGCCAGTATGGTCATGCTGGATTATTTGCTCGCGAATCGGAAATCGTTTGCCGCTGACCTTCAAGACTCCTTGCAGGATATGATCCGGAATGATACTAGCATGGCCAATCCCATGGAGCTGGTCGTGGTATCCGATCGCTCGCCGCTGAAAGAGAGCTTGCTCCAAGACGAGACCTTGGATGCTGACCGAACCATTAAGCAACCGCTACAAGTCATTCGTCGTGTTCATTTCTCAGATCGGATTAAAGCAGCAGGAATGGCAAAGCTCAACCCTGCCCAAATGTCCGTACGCGTGAATAAGGATGAGCTGCATATTGATTTACCGCCAGCATCGGCAAGTCGTTCCATATCGTCAGAAGCTGTCGTCAGGAAAGAACAACCTGGAGCAATACGAACCGAGCGTTTCGCCGGAAAAAAGATAGACGAGTGGTTCACGGGAGAGCGTGCTTCCACGTTCAATTTATTCGTCAACACCGAAAGAAGCTTGGCTGAGCGAAAGTTTTGGGCTTCTCTCTTTGTACAGATGGAAGGAGAATACGCAACCAGATCGATCACTCATCACCTATCTATTGAGAACCGCCTACCTCTTTCCAACCGCAACAACAGACATACCATGTTTACGGATTGGTCTTACTCCATTGGCGAGCGACATACTTCCTTCCAAATGACCCGACACTTCGTGCAAGCCTTCCACAGAATGAAAACAAAGCCGACGAAAGTGCTTCGCGACATGGACTGGGCTTACCTCAAAGCCCGTCAGTATGACGCCTTGCTGCACTTCCTTCAACGTGCAAGCAGGATCGCTACGCAAGATTTAACGATCCATTGGGCTTCTACAGGTTTTCGAACCATGCTCCAAGATGTTTCCCTTTTACAGAATCGCGACTGGGGCTATCGAGATTTCACGCGTCTTCTCTCCCTCGATTCCTTTTCACCAACAGCCTTCCGACCATACCAAAATGACTTATTCATCAATCGCTCTCGACTCCATGCTACTCGTCCCTATCAATCCTCAGGCACACTCATCACGGAATATGCTCTTGGTAATCGGGACGTAGTTTCAGAGCTCGCTATTTTCCTATCACAGATTACGGGAACCCGAACGATTCAAACAGATGCATCGCTCATGACCTATCTGGAACAAAGCTCCCGACACAACAGTCACCTCTTGTTTGTTCCCAATCCCATCAATGATTCTCTTCGAGAGAAAACCAATCCGCTCTGGATTCCCCAGCACTTCGAACTCGGAAAGAAAGATCTTTCTCGTCCCACTTCAATCATCAAGGATGACCTTCGCGCAGATCGCAAGCTCGTACATGCTGCTCATCTTTGGGAAAAGGAACGCGCCATCGATCTTAGTGGGGGCAAAGCACCTAAGCCATCCTTTTATCAGGATGAGGATGACATTTTCGCCAATCTGGAAAATGTACGCCCAAGTCTCCTGACAGAAGAAATGGTCTTCGCAACCATCTTGCGCTTACTGCCCGCTCATCTTTTGGAAGACATCCTTGGTTCCAAAGAATTTCCTTCCCACCTGATGGACGACATGATTTTTGCCTCGCGCCTGACAGACGGCCAAAGCATTCTGGAAGCACTCATGGAATGGGCGCTGACCAACAAAACTTTCGATGCTTACGTGGATGAAGAATTTTTAGAGGGTGTGCGGACACGGGTTCAGGCATTGATCGAATCTGAGGTCATTTTCAGTAAAGCGTTGCAAGACAGGGCCGGCATTCTTTCCTTTGAGACATGGGAGTCCACCCGCCAGAATGAGATTCTCTCGCATCTGGAGGAAGATGGGGTTGTAGGAAAACGGGAAGTATTGCTCTCTTCCACGGTTGAAGGGGTCGAAATCACCAGTCAAATGGAGGCAGCCCCTTCATCCCTTACAGAAGCACTGGTCGGCGAAGATGTATTCCGTCCAGCCGAGCTGCAAATTGAGAATCCTTTTGGTTACATGGAACCCGATCCGTCCTTTTTGTTCGACGAGCATACAGCCCGCAAATCCGCTCACGCCAGCGACCTTGACGAGTTGCCGGTCACCGCACTGTTGCGCAGCAGAATCACGGAATTGTGCAGCGGCTATCTCTTCGCTACCTCCCCGCATGAACGAGCCAGTTACCTCGTCGATTTATACGATGTGGCAGAAAAAGGCGCGCGTGATGGAGAACTGCAAGACGACGAATGGCGAAAGTATGCCAAGCTCGCACTGGAACAAACGGTATTGCATGAGCAACTGATTGCCTATCAGCCGGAAGCAGCAGCTCATTTAATCGAATCCATCCTCAGTTACAAGCTACCAGATCAAGCTGTTATCAACGCAGATTGGGTCGCCTCCAACCAAGAGCGTGCTACCTCGCTGCTCACCCAAGTCATGGGTAAAAAAGAACTCGCAGATGCTGTCATCCTGGAATACTTGGCTGGCCAATTGGATCATAGAAAAGGTCATATCGAGAAACCATTACTTTCTGTTCGCGACTACAAGAAAGCATGGGCAGATCGTATAGAAGAAATAGGACAAGGTTTGGTCTACGACTACTCCAACGATGTTCTCGAAGCTGAGCATGATCCCGAGCATTGGTCAGGTGGTTTTTCTGTTCCAGAAGCATACGATCCCCACGATCCATTCAATGCATACTATCCATGGACGACGGATATGAATGCACTCGCGATGGGGCAAGATAACTGGACCCGTTTTGGCTCGGGCACTTGGGAGCATAATCGCGACCAAGGCACTTTTACCCACCCAAAAGGCTCCAGTGGCATGAGTGGCTTCATTCGAAATGACTTCACCTATACAGACTATCAGTTTGAGGTCGATTTCAAAGTAGATGAACCCGCAGATGGAGACAGCGCTGGTATCGTGTTCAAATATCACAACGACCAGAACTACTGGATGTTCGTCGTCAGTGACGGAAGCGCAAGCGGTATGCCGCGACCCATGCAGCTTTTTAAGGTAGAGAATGGCAGATCAACCATGTACTCTACCCCGATGAACCCGTTTGCCTGGGAAAAAGAGAAATGGTACACGCTGCGTGTTTGGGTTACGGGTAACCGCATCCGCGTCTGGGTAGATCATAACCTGCAATACGATTTTACGGATTAGAGGTGATCATTTTGGGTCATACGTTTGGCATTTTTTCTAAATCAGTGGGCAACGTCACATTCGGAAAAATGCGCTCCTCATTGGTAGAGGGCGCATTCCACCCGAATCATCCGGACAATCCGGACAGCCCCAATCGTCCTCGTGCAGAGGACCGCTATGCCGGGTATCAGAATCCGCTACTAGGTGATCCAGGCAAAGGTCAGATCGGTCGTTGGCAGACGGTCAATCTCGACTCTCTCGAAAGCGTGATCGATCAGATGATTGAGCAATTCGTCCGGGACAAAATTTGGTACGCCAAGGTTCGCTGCCGCGAAGCGCTGTGGAACATGTATCGTCGCCTGGAATGGTGGGTCAACCAGCAAATCGATCCGCAAAAAAACGACTACCAGCGTACCTTGCTCATGGTACGCGATTGCATTTACAAAATCCTGAAAAACGCCGAGCAGCCGGATGGAACCCATCAAAATGTTTCGCTGCCAGTTTGTCCAGCTCCTTATTATCATCACTTCAGCGGTTACTATCTCAATCATTACGATGCCATCGATAAAGAAGTCCCGACCTTTGATATGCGGACTCTCCCGCTGTCAGATAAGTTTCACGGCTTGTTCCGCTATGTCTCCTCTACCGAGGATCAGGAATGGAAGATGGTTCACTCTGTCGGCTCCAATGAGATGGCGGGGAACGAAAATATCATGAAGCTGGATGTGACTACGCTCAAGCATGGTAATTCCAGCAAAGTGACTTTTCAGTGGCGCTTTAAAAAGCAAGGTTTTATTCGTTTTAAGTACATGGCTAGCACTGCTCCTGGCGATGGGTTGCTGTTTTTTATTAACAACAATCAGGTTGGCGGGGAATGGAATCAGAACAACAGCTGGCAGGAAGCAAAGTTTCACGTCAAGCCGGGGCAGACGTACAAGTTTGATTGGTTTGTGCGGCGGATGAGTGATCGGCGGTTTGGGCAGAATGCCGTTTATGTTAAAGATGTGGAGTGCGTTGAAGTGGTGCAGAGCTTGGATGAGCAGACGCCGCCGGATGTGGATACGTTGGGGGATGCGGCTTATCACATTCCTGGGTGGGAATGGATTACGTTTTCAGATAAGAGTATTATGACCACCTATTTTTCAGGAATTAACGATACGCTTTCAAGGAAAGTCCAAAGAGTCATCGATGCAGAGTGCGCTGGAGACTTTAGTTTTCAATACGAAATGGGTGTGGATAATCCGCCATATACGGATGAATCTTCATTATTTTTCGATGAAGAATTTGATTCTCGTACTCAGTCCGGAGAAGGGGTACGAGGAAGTACCGCAGTCTCTCACCATGGATGGCAGTGGTTATTGGATGGACGATCATCTACCACACAAGAAAATTCAGCAGTCATTTCTTATGATGTTGAAATTGGTGACAACTGTTCCGTTAATTTAACGGGGGATGTCCAACTTATCTGTCCTCCGCTCGAGATTGATCACTACGAAGAACGAATTACCAATGTTACTGATCCGATAAACTTTTCCTTCACAGGAGAAAATCGCTGGGAATGGGAGACGATCCGTGGACTTGGCAGCGGAATTTATATGAAGGACCCGATCGTTTCAGGAAATGGAGATGCCACCTATACTTTTGACCTGGAGGCTGATGGGTGGATTGAGTTTAGCTTTACCACTGGTTTACGTGATACAGAAAGACTCCTCGTCATCATCAATGATGTACAGGAACTAGAAGCAACAGGAGATGAATGGGAGAAAAACGTACAGCTACCATTAGTAAAAGGCCGTAATACTGTTATTTTTCGAATTCAAGATGACCTGACTGAAGAGCCCCTTGAAGAAACCTATCCTGGCGAATTCTCTTATCGCTCGTCAAGCGGCAAACATAAAACACCAATGGGCAGCTACATTGATGTAGACCGAGAATGGAAAACAGACAAAAACTCTAGTTACACAAAAGAGGATCGTGCAGAGAATATTTACGACATCTTCCTGAATCCTGGTTCCTCCTTTGAATTTTCGGAAGAACTGGAACTAAAAAGTCTCGTTGATGAATCGAAGGAAGACGAGTATGAAGTGATATTCTCTGAAAACTTCAATGATCGAGATAAATACGCACGTGAAATTCGTGTTGATGACAATTGGGAATGGGAAGATATCGTTACTCGTTATCATGGGGAAGGTCACGGAGGAGACGGTGTACTCAAGGTTGAGAATAAAGACGGTACCAAGAACCGCCTTTATGTTGAGAATATAGCTTTGCATGAACCTGGGTTCGTAAAGTTTGAATATGGCGGTTCCTTTTCAAAATATGAGAATCTCAGCCTATATAGTAACAATCGGTTAATTTGGTCTGAAAACAAAAGCACCAGTGATCCTCTTGGTCATACGGTAGTAGTTCCACTTAACCGAGGAAAACAAACGTTAAAGTGGGTCTTTGAGGATTACGATGAAGTTGAAGTTGAAGACCCTAATTCTGGTTACAAGCCTCCAACGAAACCCGCTCCTTCTACAGGTGGGGAGCAATGCTATCCGGCTGGAACATACACTCATCCAGCTATATACGGACCTGGATCTAAGCCACCTCATAAGTCACATCTGAAATTTGACTGGGGCTATCAATATGATCTTTCAGAACCTGTTAAAGTATACTATGATGCTTCCGGTTCTGTCCCCATTGCTCATGGCACTTATAGAGATGATTTTACAATTAGACGATTTATAGATAATTCATCCATCACAAAAGCGATATATTCAGAACAATTGGAGATATATTCCGGTAAAGGCTTCGATGTTCCTAATGCATTCGATGTGCCTGTTGAATGGATATTCCGCCCTATTCCTGACGCTTCTAACAAGACACCGATACACTATGAAAATACCTATGTTTTAACGTCTGAACAGGTTACAAATAACAGCTATCCATCTGTTTATTGGTATGCTGTCTTTGATAGTGTAGGTAATGAACGTTTAACAGTTGGGTTCGACTATCAATACTATTGTTATGAAATAGATAATCGACAAGGAAATAAAAATGGGAGACAAGTCTCTACACTAAGAATTGCTAGTAACGCAGCAGTGGCAGAATACAAGCGTGAAACCAATTCTCACATATACGCAACACGTAGAGGTATTAGATGGAGTACCCCATCAATCCCTCGCACAGGTAATATAATGATGAATGTAGGGAAACTACAGAATCCCTATAAAATAAGAGATTGGAGCAGTTCAAAACCCCACAGCTCCCAAGAATTTTACTGTAACAAACCAGGCACCTACTGCATCGCCTTTGAATTTCAATCTTTTTTAGGAAAGAGTTCAAAGGTTGGCAAAGATAAAATTCCATATTATATCGCAATCCGTAATCTCAAACTCCAATCCAATAAACAGCGTAAATTTAGTAATGACTTTGATAACACACAAGTCCAATTAACAGTAACTGATTTATCCAATCGTACAATTATTGATAGCGCGCTCCTAACTACAGAAGGTAAAGGATGGGTAGAAAAATCAATAAAGTATGAACTTCCTCTAAACTCACACTATCGAATTGATTACACGTTATTAAAAGGATTAAGTCATAGAGGAGGAAAGGATGACAACGGTGGTTGCTTTCTATTAAAAAATGGAACCGTTCAAGAAATTTGGAAAAGTTATTGTAAAGATAAACTTGGTTCTATTTATCCAAAAGACAACTCACCATATGAACCTAATCTCCCCCCTCCCACTAAAGTAATCATACCCGACGACTCCTGGTGTTGGATCGATACAATCGAAATCAGACAAAGTAAAAGATCAAAACCATGCCGTGATGCCTATGTCCGCGTAAGAGTTTACGACGAAGACAACGGCACCATCATATCAGAAGAGAAATACTCGGATTTTGATGATGTACAAACAATCAAAGCTGCCATTACCAATGATTCTGACGAAGGGAAAAATTATTCTATCCGAATCAAGTTCTATACCGATTGCGATGCCGAAGCGAGATTGAGCAATGGAGAGTATACCTTCCACGACAAGCTCCCCCTCCCTAAATCATCAGCGTTTGTCTACAATTTCAAAACAACAGCCAACGTCCCAATATGGATGGGCGGATGCAACGGCAGCAATATTCAGGTAAACATCTATGATCAAACAGGCAACAAACTTCAAAACACTACCGTTAATCTCTCCGGAAACTACGACTTTACCCTCGAAAACCTATCCAATCCTAACGTTACCAAAGTACGTGTTGAAATTACTACAGAGCAAAAAGGCGAAATAAGCGAGTGGACTGGCAAAAGCTATTTGACTACGTTCAAGCTACGAAATTTCAAAGCAACGGAAAACTGGACAATTGTCCCCTCTCCTTTTAATAGCCAATTGGACTTTTTCATTGATGGCGTTCTTCGAGGTAGCTATACAAATGCCGGTGGAACTCCTGTGTTTCAAGTAGATAGAGGAAGACATACTTTCACCTGGGTATTTACAGCAAAAGGTACAACAGAGGTCTGGGATTATTGTAATATCGACTACATCAAACTAACCAACTGGATCTGCGACAAGGTCCTTGTCACCCCCTACTGCGATCCCGGCAGCGGAGACAAATGCGTCGAAGCACTGATCAAATGCTTGCTCGCGATCTGGAAACAACGCCCTGAGGCATGTGTGATTGGCAAACGAATATGGCTATTTACGTAAGGAGGTACTTCTATGAGTGTAGTTTCTCGGCGTAAATCGGGGTTTCTCTTCGAGGATTCTTTCGATACTCTTACCCTCGATTCCAAGTGGAACATGACACCAAATGACTCTTCAAGGTGGTCGCTATCTGACGCACCAGGCTCGCTCCGTTTAAAAGGCGGAGCCGAGCCGCTTCAACTCTTTTTAGACACACTTACCCCCGTGAAACAATTCGTCCTCGATATGAAAAATTCATACAATCCGAAAGCTTCCGGAAGCACAGGCGGATTGACTGTTTTCATAAACCACAATGACTTTTTCCACGTCGAAGAGTATTACGATGCATCGCAAGGCACTGCGAAAACCTTCCCCTGGCTTCGATTAATACGCGACTACAATACCTATACCGCGTATTGGTCCGAGGACGGAGCCATCTGGCACATCATCGGTTCTGAGGAATTCAACCGCCTTGCTCCCAAAATCGGTATCTTTCTCAACAGCAGCGCTACAGACGACTATCTGGACATAGAACACGTCCGCGTTTTCTCCCTCCCCACTCTCACAGTCTCAAACCTCTCCCCCGGCATCCGCGTGGAGCTGCTCGATTCCACAGGAGCCGCTGTCGACTCTAAAACGTGTCGGACAAGCCAAACATCCATTCACTTTGATATGACTCAGCATCCTATTCCTTTCACTGGCTCCCTCCGTTTTGCGGAAGCAGACGGAAAAACAATCATTAGCTCCAGCGACCAGATGGAAATGTGGGGCGGGGACGAATACGACTTTTCTCCCTCGCTCACCCTCTTTTTTATCGATGGCGAAGGAAAGGAAGTCCACCTGCAAGACAACACGGAGGAGTTTCTCGGTCATATGCTTCAAGGCCAATATAGGGAAGTGAAAATGATCGCCCGAAATACGATGCATCATGGGACTTTTACAGGTATCCAAGGGGTTCTCACCTCCTATGCAGGTACCGATCAGTACAAGCGGCTAGTAGATGTCGCTACAGACAAAAACGGCGTGCCTGGTACGTGGGGCGACGCCTTCACCCTGCCAGATACTGCCGCAGGAAATGAACAAGTTTTCTGGACACGGATTTCCCGTGAGACTGATCCATCCCTCGTAGATAAAACGACGCATGTCCATTTTGGGCTCAATTTGTCCGCCGTTTATACCAAATAAATCGAAAAGGAGCTGAACATATGTCGGTCAGAATCACCCGAACAGGCACCGAAGTCGTCCTGGATCATAATGAGTTGGCCAACAAGGGAAAACGTACCCACGCCGAAATCGACTCCTACCTCCAGGAGCTGGATGATGCCAGAGAAAATAAACCGAGCTTACAGGATAAATTCCGTGAGCTAAAAGACAAAGACGCTGAACAGGATCGTCAGCTTGATGCCGTGAAAGGTGCTGTTTCTACCTTTCAAACGGGGCTGAATACGTTATCGTCAGCGGTCAGTGCGGCAGAAGCGAAAAATCAGACGCAAGATCTCCGTCTGTCACAAGTCGAACAAAAAAACGCACAGCAAGACCAAGCCATTTTAAAGCTGCAAAGCGATGTATCCTCTAACCCGAACGCCGAGGTGGTCGCTGCACGCCGGGATCGGGATGGGAAGACCTTTCCCAGTCTGAAAGCTCGGTTGGATGATATGCAGGGGAAGATTGGTTCTGGGGGGGGCGGGGGAAATAATGGGGGAGCCTCGAGCAGCTCCTTTGATTTACAGACTCCTATCAATATTTTGCTGAATACCTTCCGTGATGCGGAAACACATAACAGACCCGCCTATCGTCAAAACAACATGTATGTAGATGTATTTAGCGATTCCTCAGGAATTGATATCGAAAAGTCATCTTCTTTTGCGATTAAAGATGGTATTGTCTCACCCGGGCTTTACGATACAAACATCATCATGTCCAGTCCAACTGAACCTGCCCCTTATCACGTAACCTCGTCTAGTGAAACATCTGGTTACCCTGGATGGATGGGAATCAACGGAAATGTAACGGATTCCTTTTATACAGATGGAGCGATTCCTCCGGCAGAAGGTCATTGGTGGCAAATTGACTTTTTCGTCCCCAAAATTATTACTAAGGTCGCAATACGAGCTATTGGAATCTCAGCTGGACAGTACGGTCTTGCCACGTTTACTCTGCAAGGTTCACAAGACAATACGAATTGGACAGATTTATACGTAGGATCTCATGCAAACACAGGTTCAGAGTTAGAACACAGCTTTACGAATACCTCTGCATACCGCTATTACCGCCTGGCCAAGCTTCGGAGTTATCGCAGTGCAAACACGATAATTTATACCGGTTGGCACGAGATTAAATTCTATGAAATTATTGACGCTGTTACTCTCGTGACTAAGGCAGTTAATGTTGACCGCTCTCCAAAGAAGCTTATTACAACTGCGGAGTATACTGACACAGTCACCTTTGACCTGACCCTGGATGGAACAACTTGGGTACACAACATCGATTTAAACAAGCTACTCGATACCTCTTCACTAAAAGGTACAAACCTCCAATTACGAGCTAACATTCCAGCTACAGGCAGTTTAAAATCTTTAGGATTTACTTGGTATGACGATAGTATGCTTGTTGAGATGCCAGGTAAAGAAGGCGGAGGCGGGGATCGTAGCAGTACCAAACCGTTAGTAGACGTTGTTGCCGCTACGAATATTTTGCGTAATGCTTATCGCACTTTGGAAGGTGCGAATCAGGGAGCATCAGTTCGGCATAATTTGTATGCTGATACATTTGTAGATACGTCTGGAATTGATGCCTCAAAGTCCGAATCCTATCAAATTGGAAACGGAAAATTCATCAAATCAGCTGGCGCCGTTTATAGCTGGCAAACACTAGGTGTACAGACTGCTTCTTCTGTTGGAGATTACAACAATAAAAATACTACCTACCGACCATTCAAAGCAAATGGCACCACATCAAACTATTCTGTTGAAAAAATCGCAGATGATAATGCCGCTGTATCTCCAGGCGGATATTCTGATTACTGGCTTCAGAGTGGTACAAGTGCTGACTTATTCATGAAATGGGTAACACCCGTAGAAGTATCCAAAATTATTCTTTGGATGAACGGCAATTATGGAGTGGATCACAACTATTGCGATCATCAAATTTTCGTAAAAAATCCTTCAACAGGTAATTGGGAGACTGTTACCCCAAGGATTAATCTCGCTTCCAAGACAGATAAAGGAGTACATGGCGACGGTTCATGGCACTACCCCGTAATCCTGGATTATCTCATTAATGAGGTCAAAGTAACGGTATGGAATAAAAGCACCTACATGACTATTACTGAAATACAAATACTGCAAGCATCTGCTAAAAATCCTGTCATGGTTTCCAAGCCAATTCCATTGGCAAAAGCTCCGACCCATCTTGTGCTGGATGCAGAGTACGAGGGCAATATCAGCATTGATTTGTCACTCGATGGAGGAACCACGTTCACAGCTGGTGTTCCTTTGAATCAGCTAGTTGATTTAAGTACTTTCTTACCAGGTAATTCTCTTGTCATTCGAGCCAACCTTAGTGAAAAAGCAGTCCTCAACAGCATTGGCTGCATTTGGTATGACAAAGACACTCTCCCCACCTATACAGATACGGTAGGCGGTAGTTCAGGGGGTAACGTACCTGGCAACGGTAATTCAATGATGCAAGTAGAAAAGTATGGAGTTACCGCCTCACCTGCTTCTCCCTCCGAAGTAAATATCACCATCCCCTACACTTCTGACTATAAATTACCCCCTATTGAGGTTTTGAAATTTACTCCTGGTGAACAAAATTGCACTGAAGAAATTGCAGCCTTTTCTAGTAACGAGGCCACTAACTTTGACCATGACAATTATATGGAGCTGGATGGTACGCTACGGCTTAAAACTGACTACTCAATTGAATTGATAGAAGACGTAGTGCTTCCGTCTGGTAATAGAGTGTACTCATTATCCCTTGATGTGAATCATTTTTCTCGTATAGAGCAAATCAAGGTGAATTGAATATGGATGAGAGATCAATTTAGTATTACGAAAAGTTCAATGAATTGTTGAGGTGAAAAAAATGCCCCTTCCAGCAACAAACGGACAGTTACGATCAAAAGTTTCAGATATGCAGATCGGTGACTATGTAAAGTGTTGGTACTCCTTCCATGGGACTAGTGGGAGCCTGTCTGATAGTCCAGCAGGGATATTAGTTGGGTTAGGGACAGATACATTCTCTACGGCTGAAGAAAAGCCATTAGCAGGAGAGTCCACTACTAACAACTCCAAATTATTTTATTTTGTGAAAGTTGCCAAAGGATTGCTGATCGCTGATAGGGTGTGTCAACACTCCATCTCTTGGGATGCCCTGAATGCAGGGAAGGTGATACAAGGGAATCCCTATTCGTTTAGTACAAGCTCGAACATCTCACAAGGCTATGCTTCGAGTGAAAATATTTCAGGTACACTCCGATCTCTCACAGGTGGAGTAGCTTATGCAGATGCAAATGAAAATAAAACCTTAGATGCCAGATTGAGCAATGGAACATGCTTTCCTGTGAATAACGAATATGATAAGTACTTAATGGGATTTCCTCAAAGTATGATAAAAAATGGATATACAGTAGATGATGTATTTCATTACAAAGTACGTTTTACAACTACGCAAGATACCACTATGACAGGTTCTCGTATATCAAGTACAGGAACTATTGAAGTTCAAGACAATACTTGGCGAGTTGGAAGGGGAAGTGAGGATAATTTCCCAATATGGAAAGGTTTAGGGATGGGTAAAACATCAATTGCATATGCGAGTACAGGTTTTCGTCCAGTATTTGAATATAAGGAGGTGTAATACATGGCTACAGTTGGAGATCAATTAGCTGCACCAGAGTCAGGATGGAAGCGATATGATAACACTTATCCGTCTATTGCCTATAACGGAACATGGACGAAAAGAACAGGATATGCAGGTAGTTATGAATTAACAGATACCTACACTTCAACAGCAGGAGACACGGCAACGTTTGACTTTGTAGGAACAAAAATCCGTATCATATCTTTTTTCTGGAACAACTTCACGGCATATGCGAAGATCACGATTGATGGGGTTGCTCATACATTTAGTGAAAGAAGTGCTGCAAATACTCCACAAGTCATTGTTTTTGAAAAAATAGGATTGTCTGAAGGCAAGCACCGTGTTGAGCTGAAATTGAATTCTGGGACAGATTATCTTGGAATTGATGCCATTGATATTGATGATACAGGATCTATTGAATTTCCTATCGGCGTTCAATTAACAGCACCAGCTCAAGGTTGGAAAAGGTATGACGACGGTGATCCATCTATAAAGTACTTGGGAACTTTCGTAAGAGAATCAAATCAAAGCTTTTATGGTGGAGCCTCCAACTATGCAACAAGTGCAGATTTTAAGATAAAATTTAATTTTATTGGCACTAAAATCAGAATAATAGGTAACATGTACCAGAACAAATTCACTAACGTTCCAATAACGATTGATGGTACCACTGAAGCATTCAGTCAGTATGGCGATTTAAAGTTTCAGGCTTTACTGTACGAAAAAAAAGGGTTAGACAATAAAAAGCACACTGTAGAGATTACACTTCCTTCATATTCAGGAAGTATTGGTTTTGACCCAAATAACATGAACGTGAAGAACATACAGATTGATGCCATTGATATTGATGCTGATGGTAGGATTCTCCACCCTGATGAAGTAGTAGATGTAAAAGATTTAACTGTTGGAAAACGTATTCGTTTTAACTACTTGGCACCTGCTGGTGCGTTTGGAAGCATATCTATCGGAAAAGAAATGGCAGGACTTCTTCCCAATGTTCCTGCAACAAGTGCAAATGGTGATGGGTATTTCATCATGTACGGTACAAATCACAAAGGTGATAAGTTACTGATGGCTGACCGCAATATCCAAACCATTTCATGGGATTCCTTAAATACAGCGGGAATTGCAAGCGGAAGCGGACTGCCAATAAAAAACCTGCACACCATTCCAGGATTGTCTGGGTATTCTTCTGCTGTGTGCAAAGTTTCTGCTTCAACAGAGTATGACACAGCAAGTTATCATGCATGGAAGGCTTTTGACGGATCAGAGTCTACGTACTGGACAAGTACTGCTGCTACTGAAACAACAGAAGAGATTTTAAAGATTGAGTATTCAACACCAACAAGAATTACTTCGTATTATCTATATACCATATATAGTCCGAAAAAATGGTTCTTCGAAGCTTCTAACGACGGAACTTCTTGGGATATCTTGCATAACGGAAATGAAGTATCAAGCTGGCACGGTCTTAAAAAGACCTTCTCATTCAAAAATGATAAAGCTTATACACAATATCGCATCAGAGTATCAGAACGTTACGTATGGAACGGACTTTATTATGTCGGCTTTTATACCGCCCAGTTGTTCACATCCTCTGATAGAGAAATAACATTGCGACTGCCGACAGGCGGAGTAAATGCATCGGATAAAGACAACGAATGGGATAAGTACATGACCGATGACCAGATCTGGAATAATGTAAATCACGGTTCATGGACCAGTACGACCGATCAATCCAATTCAAAGGCCCGCGTGATTCGAGGTTATAACGGTCTTCAAAACTGGACATCTGGTTCAACAGATCTAACAACTCCAGGCCGAGGCTTCCGTCCTGTTCTTCTGATTGAGTCAATAAACAATAATAGATTCCTCATACTAGACGGGACAGACGTAAAAACATACACTTCTTCCGGCTGGGAAACCGTTGGTACTGCTCCCCCCACAGACGAAATGTTTCTAAATAAAGGCATGCTCGGCCTCTCTACATGCGCCCCATACTTGAAAGATTTAACAGACAAATCCAACCTCAAAATCCTTGTTTCGAAACCTAAAAGAGAGCCCACGGTTGCTCATCTTACTGGAGTTCCTGTACCAAAGATCGTGAAAATGAAGAATGATACTAGCTTTCTCGGCGTTGCAAAAATCAACTCTTTAACCTTATCAGGAACAGAGAAAGGCGTTTTAAGAGTAGCAATAAGTACGGACAGTGGAACAACATGGGAAGCAAAACAAAAGAATGGCTCGTGGACAAAAGTTGATGTTACTAACCTCAGTGATTTCAAAGCAGGAGCAATGACAATAGACAATTTCAATAGCATCTCTGAATGGGATGAGAAGATTGGCCAAGCTAGAAACTTGCGATGCGCATTCTACTTCGAACAGTCATCATCCACAGATGAAACAAGCCTAGACTCCCTTACCATGGATGTAGACTTACTAGATTCTTGGGACATGGCGATGCCCGGAGTCGATTACAAATACGGGTATAACCGAAATTCCAATCTGCGAGTCCTCTTACTTTCAGATGGAGATTACAAAATAAACGTCGGCTTTGGCGGTAGCAGTGGCTCCACGATCACTGAAGTAGATGGAGGTACATTCTAATGACACTACCAATCAAACTAAAACGCGGTTTAAAAGCGAATCTCCCCTCCGCTGCTTCAGCGGGGGAGCCCCTTTTCACCACAGATACAAAAGAATTATTTATCGGTACAGGTGATGGGATCTCAGCTATTGGAACCGATCCAACTCTGGCAGAAAGAGTGGGGAAACTGGAGAAATATCGCAGTTCCGTATCTCGGACCTATACGGAAACATTTACTTCACCAAAAGTTGACATTGAGAAAACAACTGCATGGTATTCTACCAACGGTGTACGTACCTCTAAAATTCCCTCCATTACAGAGAATTTCACAGATTTGAGTGCGGTTGATCAAATTAATTCCTACGGCGTTACCTTCGACACTGAAAACGCATTGGTAAGACTGAGTAACACCCTAGAAGGAGTCGTTGTGTCTTCTGCTCTACCAGTAGTAGGAGTAGATAAGCTAACTGTTCAATCAGACTATATGCTTCCTAAAGCATTAGGTGTCACCGCTACCAAAAAAGTAACTGGGGAGAAGGTGTCAAAATTTCCGCACCTAGAACCCACTATTTTAGTTGATCGGTTAAACAGGACCTGGGTTATCAGTTTTGTCGACCGTGAAGGAATTTATGCGGTTGTAACCAATCCAGATGATTCTCTTGCCTTTGAAGGGTATTTGTATTCGTACAGTGGAACTGGTTACTATGTGGCCTCTAGCATTACGAATGCAGTAGTTGATCATAACAACAATGTATGGATAGCAGCGGCCTTAACAAGCATGCCTGGGTTACTCATTTCAATTACGCCTGATTTTCAAGCCTTTTTAACTCCCATTTCAGTAAAAGGAAACACCAGCATTAACACCTCCACTCCATTTTTAAAACTCCATGTCGATAAAAACAACCGGATCTGGTACTCGTGGGGGTATTCCACTAATCTCTATTACGGATGCGTTAATTCAGATGGTACCTTTTTCATCCCAACTACTTCACTAGCTTTCACCCCGTCTATGGTAGTTGACAATGTTGTAATGGTTGAAGACCGTACAAAAGGCTATGTTTGTTTCATTACGCGAGGTTTCAGCATTAACACGGTAAGAGCTCTTCGATTAAATTACGATGGAACAAACCCAACTCATTTCTCTTCGATCGGTAAAGCCTCAAGTAAATGGTTAAACGCAACCCACGATGAATCAACAGGGATTACGACTATCTTATGCGTTGATAACAATGCTCCGATTGTACACCGCCTAAACTTGTCAACGGGAGCATCCACCACTTTTCCTTTGACCGGATTCATGGCCATTGATCATTCTTTACCGATTGGGTTTGTGTTACAAGACAAAATTATGCGGGTTTTTTATCATCAACAAACGGTTGGCTCTACCCGTCTTATCTCTATTGATGTCGCTACTTTATCAGTTGTGGAACCGGATACCCTCATTCAAAGCGGGACCAATACAACACGAATATCTGGCTGTATTGACGGAAAAGGTCGATTAACTATTGTCATAAATACCACCGAGTATTCTTCAAGCAACTATAGCCTGATAAAAATGTTACGTTACGATACTGTACCTACCTCTGTAACTTTCCAGATTTCCCCTGACGGTGCATCGTGGTTCCCCCTATCCCTCGGTGAGGAGCTCACCCTTCCTACTAAAACAGACCAGTTAATCATGAAGATAAAGATGCAGTCACCAAATTACGGGATTTCCCCCACAATTAGAAGTTATCGTATTTCATTAGGTGGTGCGGCAGGGGAAATCACACAAGTATATACTTCATCCACCTTACCATCGGTTACCCCCATTTCTCGTGTTACACTAACTGCCAATCAAATTCTCGATGGCGGAGAAATCCTATGGGAAGTAAGCAACAATGGTGGCGGGTCTTGGCAATCTGCTGAGTTGGGTCAAGAGATCGAATTTGCCAATCCCATCAACAGCGATCTTCGAGTTCGTGCGACTCTCCATTCTCCAGCTAGTGAATCAAGCACCCCGTCTATTCGAGATTTTACTGTAACAAGCGCCAATTTATTATTGAACCCCTCCATAGCAGACTCCAACCTCCCTCAACGAGTCATCGATCTTGAAACGAATCTACTAAAAACAAATTTCCAGCTAATCACTTACATGAATGCAACAAAATATGGATTAAAAAACATGGTTATCGATACTTTCACAGATCTATCTGGTGTAGATATCCCGAATAGCCAAGCTGTCTATGATCATACTCAAAAAAAATTCACTACTGGAATCGTAGATATCGTACCGCCCATGACTGCTAACGATGCTCCGGCCCCTTTTATTGTGAGTGCAGACAGTGTTACTGGTGGAGCTGTGTTTCACATGTTTGACCGCAACTTTGCAAGTGGCTGGAGCACAACTGCCGGTGGACATCATTGGATCAAAATCTTTCTGGATAATCCCGCTCAGATAGTCGATCGATATCTTTTATCTGGAGGCGCAAAATACGCTCCTACTAGCTGGCAATTGCAGGGCTCCAATAATAATACGACTTGGGATACACTCCATTCCGTTTCCGGTTATGTTTGGAATCAGTATGAAGGTAATGAATTTACCATTCCTACTGAAAACATCAAACCTTATCAATACTATCGATTTTACTCTACCTCCTCCCAATACGGGTCTGGCGTAACCCAAATACAGGAATTACGATTACAAAAGGCCGTAGACCAAAATCATCTACAATCAAAACCCGAGAACACCACTACGCCGCCAAATAAAATCGTGATTGTCGGAGATGAAACGGTTAATGGTGGAAGCATCAAATACCAGGCATCTCGAGATGGTGGAAATACTTGGTCAGACGTTCCTGCACAAACTCTTACGGATATTTCAAGCCAACCGGTCGGAACACAACTCGTCGTAAAAGCAATCATCACTGGGAATGCAGAGCTCAATGCGTGGGGTTACTACTATGAATAAGACAAATTAGCTCGTACAAGCATTTGATTCATTGAATTGTGGTAAAGTACAACCACCCAAACCACCGTGAGAATTTCCCCAAACTGTCTACTCTATATATAGACCTCACAAGAGAAAGCAGGTGAATAAACGGATGATCCAAACACTACTCAACTCTTCCACTCTCCCCTTGGTAGTATCCAGTGCACTGACGGCAATCGTCACTTATCTGGTTGCTCGCCACAACAACAAGAAAGAGTTGATGATAACAGACAGGCAGCAAATCTCACAAGAAAACCAGCAAATTCGCCAGGAGCTTCGTCAGGAAATGGACAAGCTTCGAGAAGAACTCCATGTTTGGCGCAACCGTTGCATGGAGCTTGAAACCATCGTGCAGGAGTGGCGAGATAAATACACGACGCTGGTCGTAGAAAGACAACAGCTGGAGTACCGTGTCAAAGAGCTGGAGACCGAACTCAAAACGTACATGCAAGCGAGGATTTCCTAGATGTTGCCGATCCTGCCGACCTCCTCCACAAGAAGTCATCCACAAAGGTGACACCTACCTGCCTTGGGGCGAAATCTCGCCTCGCGAATGAATTCCCTTCCAAATGAATAACGACTGGATGTTTTCCCCGAAGTACGCCCCGCTCTACTAGCAAAAGGAGGAACAACCTTTGATTGACATGGACCCATTCATTCACAGTCTAAGTCTGCTTACTTTTATGGCAATCTTGATTGAAGCCGTTACCGAAATTTTAAAGAATGCTTTCCCCGTACTAAAAGACCGCTTCACTTATATCCTCTCTATCCTCATTGGCATTTCGCTCTCCCTCGCTTTTCAAGTCAACCCCTTTGGTCTTGAGGGCAGCGGCTACTACGTTTCTGCCGTGCTAGCTGGTATCCTCACCAGCCGCGGAGCGAACTACCTTAATAGCTTTGTGAAAAAGCTAAATACATCCTCGAAACAATAGCCTCTCTTTTTCCACACAAAAAGGCACCTGCCCTGATGCAACCATCTTACGCATCAGGCAGGTGCTTCTTCTCTTTTTCTCTTGCTTCTCTCTATACTTCCTCTATCAACCGCGCCAACAAGGTAGCACGCGTCGATATTTCTCCCAGTTCGATCCATTCATCCGGCGAGTGGGCGTAACCACCTTTTACACCAAGTCCATCCAGCGTCGGGACTCCGCAAGCTGCCGCGAAATTGCCATCGCTGACTCCACCTGTACCCGACTCTTCCAAAGCCATCCCTAGTTCATTGATGCTAATCGATTGTGCAAGGGAAAATAATTTGCCTGTCTCTTCGGTTCGCTCCATCGGCGGTCGGCGAATGCCTCCCGTTACGCTGATGTTTGTACCGGCGAGCACTGGCGTGAGTTCGCTCATTACCTTCTCAATGCGTAGGGCCTCTTCCATCGAGATAAATCTCACGTCAATTTCAGCTTCTGCCGAATCCGCTACGACATTGGAGCCAATCCCGCCCTTGATGACGCCCACATTGACGGTTGTCCCTTTCTCGTAATCGGTCAAGGCATGCAGAAATTGCACCTGTCTCGCCAGCTCTTCAATAGCAGAGACGCCTTTTTGATGATCGACGCCCGCGTGTGAGGAAATTCCGCTGACTGCCAAGGTAAAATGGGCGCTTCCCTTCCGCCATGTTTTGAGTGCGCCGCTCGGTTCGGTTGGCGGCTCCAACACAAAGCTCGCCACCGAACGCGCGGCTTCTTCTTCTACCAGTCGGCGAGAAGTCGGGCTGCCGATCTCCTCGTCACTGTTTAATAGGAGCACGATTTTTTTATCTGCTGGCAGGCGATCCAGCTTTACCAATGCCCGCATGGCAAACATTGCTTGCAAAACGCCCGCTTTCATATCGTATACGCCCGGCCCGTACGCTTTCTCATCCCGGATCGCAAACGGTCGGCGAGCCGCCTCTCCTTCTAGCCATACGGTATCGTAATGGCCGATGATGAGGATTTGTTTTTCCCCGTTGCCCAGCGTACAACGCACCTGATCGCCATACGTCTTATTCGGGATCAGCTCTGCTACTCCTCCTGTCAGCCTTTGAAACTGCAGGGCGAACCAGCCCGCCATGCGGTCACCCAACTGTTTGTCACGAGAAGGCGAGTCCATGTTAACTGACTCTTCGAGTAACTGAAGATAGTGGGGCATATTCTCTTGTACATAAGTGTGGATTGACATAGTGCCTCTTCCTTAATGAGATTGTGAATTGAGTCCGAACAGGCGCTCTAGTCCGTACACTTTTTCCAACAAGACGATGAACACCAGACTCAGCAGGATGACCACGGAGGATATCGAAGCCACCAACGGGTCAAGTGTCTCCTGCATATAGGTGAAAATCGCGAGTGGCAGCGTCGTCGTATCCGGTGCCACCAAGAATAAGGAAACCGTGACATTGTCAAACGACGTCAAGAACGAAAAGATCATCCCCGACACGATGGCCGGACGCAACAGTGGCAACGTAATATCCCAGAACACCCGAAACGGATGGGCCCCCAGCATGTATCCCGCTTTTTCCAGCGTATAATCGAACGAGCTAAGCCCTGTGAGCACCAGCCTAACGACATACGGAATCGAGATCAGCATGTGCGCCAGCAAAAGTCCTGTAAACGTCCCCGCGATACCAATTCTCGTGAAAAACAGCAGCGCGGAAATCCCGATAATGAGTGAAGGAACGGTAAGCGGTGAAAGCATTAGTGCGTTGATGATGCCGCTCCCACGAAACTTGTATTTGGACAGCGCGAATGCAGCCAATGTCCCTAAGAAAGTCGCCAAAATCGCCGTTACCGTAGCTAGCTTTAGACTGATCCACAGCGAATCGATGAATTCGGGCCGATCCAAAATCATTTCATACCACTGCCACGAAAATCCTTCGGGCGGAAAAGCGAGGTATCCGGCTGCCGTAAAGGAGCTCGGGATAATGACCAGAAACGGCAGATTGACCAAAACAAGCACAAAGAACGTGATGAGTCCGAGTACGTTTATTTTTTTCATGACGCAAACACCTCTTTATACCGCTTGGTTTCAATCAGCTTTGTATACAAAGTCACCAATAGAATCGTGCTTCCCAAAAGCAGGAAGGCAAGTGCCGCGCCCAAAGGCCAGTTCAATGTCGCCATGATTTGCTCATAGGCAATGACAGGCAAGACCTTCACGGAAGTGCCGCCCATTAAGGCTGGTGTCACAAAAGCACTCATCGACAAGCTGAACACCAGTGTCGTACCAGCAATAATCCCCGGCAAACACAAGGGCAATGTCACACTGAAAAACGTGCGTACGCGGGAAGCCCCCAAAATCGATGCCGCCTTATTCAGGGACGGATCGATGGCATACAAGCTGGTTGCAATCGCCAGAACCATGTAGGCAACGAAGGAATCCGTCAGACCGATCACAATACCGAGCTCGTTGTACAACAGCCGCAACGGTTGATCGATCAGCCCCAGACTGATCAACGTCTCATTGATCCACCCTTTTTCCCCCAAAACCACTACCCAACCGAAGTTGCGAATAACAACACTGATGAGGTGAGGGGCCAGGATCAGCATCGTGACGATTCCACGCATTTTCCCTGTAGCCTGCGCCATGTACATCGCTACAGGAAATCCGAGCAAGAGACTTACCAGTACCGTCCAGAGACTCACGCGAATCGTCCGCCAAAGAATCTCCAAGTAGTACGGATCTTGTATAAATAATGAATAATTGTGCAAAGAGAACGCCTGATTCTCATCCTGAAAGCTGAGCAAAAGCATCATCAGCATCGGGAGGATGAATACGCCAAGCAGCAAAATCATCGCAGGTGCTGTCAACAATGTAACCGAGAGACGCTTGCTCATCCGTCATCCCCTTCCTGCGGGCATGACCAGTACGTCGTCCGCGTTCCATTGACAGTAAACCGTTTGACCTTCTTGGCGGTCCACCGAACTATCGGTCATTTGGACTTTTGCCGAGAGCGTATGCTCCCCGACCTTGACCTCACATTCTGTGTACGAGCCCAGGAAGGAGGCAAGCTGCAAATATCCTTTTACCCGATTCGCTTCCTCACTGACTGCTGTATCGGTCAGCTTGATTTTCTCTGGTCGGATAAAAATGATCACTTTTTCATGGAGTGCCACGGTTCGCTGTTGCTTTGCCGCCTTCACGAGCATTCCACCAGTCGTCCGCAGCGTGAGTACATCCCCGTCCATTCCAATGACTTCCCCTTCCAAACGGTTCGTCTTACCGATGAAGGTATGTACGAATTCAGAAGCGGGCTGATTGTAAATCTCCAGCGGTGTACCGATTTGCTCCACGAATCCGTGATTCATGACCACGATGCGATCAGAAAGCGCTAGCGCCTCTTCTTGATCATGGGTAACGAAAATAGTCGTAACGCCGATTTCGTGATGTAAGCGCTTTAACTCATCGCGAAGCTCTTCCCGAAGTTTGGCATCCAAGTTACTGAGCGGCTCATCCAACAGCAGGAGCGACGGCTCAATAACAAGCGCCCGTGCAATCGCAATCCGCTGGCGTTGTCCGCCGGAGAGTTGTTTCGGATAGCGGTCTGCTACGTTTGGCAGCTTGACCAGCCCGAGTACACGATTCACACGCTCTTGCATTTCTTGCTTGTTCACTTTGCGCAATTTCAAGCCGTAGGCGATGTTTTCCGCCACAGTCATATGGGGAAACAACGAGTACGTCTGAAAAACCATGCCCAGCTCCCGTTTGTACGGAGGCACGCCATTCATTCTCTGCCCTTTGATCAAAAGGTCCCCGCCATCCGGGTCCAAAAAACCGGCAATCATATTCAAGGTCGTGGTCTTACCGCAACCAGATGGGCCGAGGAATGAAATGAATTCGCCTTGCTCCACCTGCAGGTTGAAGTTTTGAACCACGACATTGCTTTGAAATTTTTTCATGATGCCGCGCAGTTCAACATCAATCACCTTGGTCACGTGAATACCTACTTTCCTGTTTTAGGTGCGATTTCTTTGTTAAAGCGATCCAGCCAAGCAGATGTTTCCTTGCTCACTACGCTATAGTCGAAGTTGACAACCTTTGTACGATCGAATTCCAATGTTTTTGCTACATCGTCTGGCAGCTTCACAGAGGTTGCCGGATTGTAGTACAGCTTCGTTGCGTACATCGTTTGAATTTCATCTGTCAAAAGGAAATCGACGAATGCTTTTGCCGCTTTTGGACTCTTCGAACCTTTTACCAGCGTAGCTACGTTCGGTACGATGTTTCCGCCCTCTTCAGGGAAAACGAACTCCAATGGTACGCCTGCTTCTTTTTGTGTCAAGCTACGCGCCATTGTCCAAGTGGTGTACGCTGAGCTTTTGTTTTGCAGATTTTGCTGAAGCTGTGCAGCACTCTTCGCAAAGGTCGGCATGTATCCTGCAATCGTTTCCATTTTCTTAAAGCCTTGTTCGATGTCTTTCTCAGACCCGCCATTTGCGTACGCCAGCATGATCATCGTTGAGCGTCCAAAGTTGCTCGCTACGTCTGTCATCGTGATGTAGCCTTTCACTTCAGGCTTCGCCAGGTCATTCCAGGACTTCGGTACAGGCAAGCCTTTTTCTTTTACCAGATCCGCATTATAGGAAATCCCCATCGGCGTGAAGTTTACAACTACACCGCTATCCTCTGTCACACGCAAATCTTCCGGTACGTTTTTCATGTTCGGGATATCTGTTGCGGATACAGTTTCCCACAAGCCTTCTTGACGTCCCTTCTCTTGTTCGCCGCCTTCAACGATTGTCAGGTCGATTTGCGGTGCATTTTTCTGAGCCTTAACCTTCGCTACAATCTCCGTGGAAACACCAGAAACATAGGTCAGCTTTACATTCGGATACTTCTCGTTAAACTTCTTGAAGACTTCATCCTTCATCATCTTTTCAACGGTCGCGCCGTTTCCTGCTACTACCAGTGTGTCTTCCAGCTGAGCTTGTGCTTCGGTGCCGCTATTGTTGCCAGCAGCCGGTGCAGGAGCAGATGTTTGCGGCGTGGAGGAGCCACATCCAGCCAGCAAGGAACCAGTCAAAGCGAAAATGGACAGGACGGATAATGCCTTTTTCTTCATGTAAGTTCGACCCCCGATTGTCTATATTGTTCACGAATAGAGAACGACGTTTCCTATTCGAGAACGATAATGCTATACTAGCATAAAGATACTGACTATTCAAGGTAGTCGTACTAGAAGCACCATTGCTCCAATTACAGGCTTGTCAGCATTCTTTCTAATGGTAAAATTACTTCAATCGAGACTCTTCTTTGATAGAAGAGCTACTGTACGTTAAAGGAGACGTTTGTATGGACCAAGTATTGTCTTCTGTTCGAAATGGCTGTCGGCTGTTAAAAATATTTCTCGATTCGCCAAAGGAACTCGGGGTAACGGAGCTCAGCAAAAAACTCCAGCTGTCCAAGGGAGCCGTTCACAAGCTCCTGTCCACACTGGAGTCTGAAGGCTTTATCCGCCAAAATGAAAAAACCAAGCAGTATACGCTTGGCTACACGCTTTTGGAGCTGGGCACTAAGGTACTCACGAATCACGATATCGTTGATTTTTCCAAACCGTTCTTAGACCAGCTTGTCTCACGGACAAACGAATTGGCGGTCTTATGTGTACAAGATTCTAAGGACGCGATCTATGTAGCAAAAGAGGATTCGCTTCATCCTGTTCGCTTTACCGTAGAATCCTTTCGGCGTTTTCCTCTTTACTCTACCTCTGCTGCAAGGGTTTTGCTGGCCTATCAGCCAGAGGAGTTTCAGGATGAGATTTTGCAGGAACATCCGCTGAAAAGCTACACACCTCATTCGTACACGTCTGTTGAGCAAATTAAAGAGGACTTGGTGACGATCCGCCGGCGAGGCTATGAAATCAGCTCGAATCGACGCAATACAGGCGTGACCGGAATCGCTGCCCCGATTTTTGATTCAACTGGGCACGTAACTGCATCTGTCAGTGTGATCGGTCCCTCCGACCGCGTGATGCCGAAACAAGAAGAGATTTTACAAGAAACGCTAGCGACGGTACGTGCGATGTCAGCTCAGTTAGGGTACCGAATGTCTTGAAATCCGTTTAAGATGCCATGAAAAAACCTCCTGTTCATCAGTCTGCTCTGATGACAGGAGGCTACTCTTCATGCTGACTCACTTGTTTTGCTAATGATAACGGCTCAATTCGTTCACTTTTATTTCACTCGATATAGTTATGTTAAATTTTTCTTCTTGAGGCGAAACGGTTTTGTTATTTTTTCGTCTACTACTTGTGAATAGTATTTCGTGTACAGAAAGGAAATGACACCCTATGAGAAAAACATATTTGCTGCTTTCTTCTTTGTTATTCTGTTCATTGTTTGTTACTGACGCTCATGCAGCTTCACAGCAAGGAACGGTTGCGCCTGTTCCTCCCCAAGTAATTGTTCCAACAAGTAGCAAGGATAAACAAGGAAATACCCTTGAAAAATCAATGGCCTATGTGAAAACGTTACAAGTAAAAAATGGAAAGCTCCTCGTCTCACTTGACTATGTTCAATGGTTTTTTGGTGAGGCAGCAGTAAAAGCTTATCGTCAAGATCATCCATCGGAAAAAGAGGACTATCCGATGCCATATTACATTCGTAATAGCAGTCCTAAAATTAGAACGTTTGAAGTTTCTCCAAAGGCTTCCTTTACTCTTCAAACCAACTCTACACAAAAAGATGGGAATTTCCATTGGAATGAAGCAGTAAACACCGATACTTTTAAAAAGTTCGTGCTTTCTAAGGGAATTCCTTATCAGATACCATTCCACGTTGAAGTAAAGAATGGCATCATCACAAAAGTTACAGAACAGTACGTCCCTTAATTATTAGCAGCACTCCCTTTTTGGGATGCTGCTTTTCATTTTTTCTCTTTTGTTTAACTGGGATAGTTCAATCGCCATTTTATAATCAATTGGGACACTATTCACGATTCTTTTCTTTCCTTATCATTTCGAATAATTCTTGCTCAGTTAAATAAGTAGTATTTTCATACTCCCATCTAAAATATGGTCTAAGCATTGCCGCTAATTCTTCCCATGTTTCAGCTTGGTTCAACGTGTGGTTTGTTAAATCAACTGTTCATCCTTTTGCAGGATTTTCCAATAAACTGTAGTATTCGCTTGTTTAAAGGAGTTGATCTAATGACCGAGGTAAAGAAGATCGCTTATAAGAAATTAATTCATCAGGCTTTCCTAGACCTAAAAAACAGTGGTACTTTTGACGAGGCTACCTTTTATAGAAATTTCCGTATAGTCCATGCTTTCCATACTCTCACAGAGTTTATCGTTATAGATTTTGTTGGCTTCAATGAAGATGAATTTTGGGCTAGAGTCGACGCATTAGCCTCTCAATTTGATTTGCACCATTACAGAAAAATCTTCGATGAAGCCGTTATGGAAAGGTAGATTCCCATGATTTATGACAGATTATCTTATAAGCCATAAGATTTTTTTAAATAAGTTGAGCGGGAGGATGAAAAATGAAAAAAGGTGTAATTATTACGAGTGTATTTGCTTTGATGACAATAATTCCATCTGCTTGCGCTATGTTTAGTGGGGGACAGCATACTGAAGTGTCAGATCATCATACTGTTTCGAAGCCAGAAGTTATTCCACTACAAAATTTAAGTAAACATGGTTTCGCAGCTAGTTTAGATGCTGATGCTCCTCTTGAGCTGCCAGATGGCTATAAATTAAGTGAAGCTATTTATAATGAACCACCCAAAAAGTTTGGCAATGGTGTAGCTCCAAATGTTGAGAAGCAAAAAGAAATTGTTTTGAAATATGTAAATGAAAATAATAACGAAGACTGGTTTGAACATACGGTTAAAAAAGGTCGGATTTCTATTGGTGACGAAGGGGTAAAACCCATTGAGATCCAAGGAGTGGAAGGCGAAATTTTAGAAATTCCGGATCAAAAAGTAATTGTTTTAAGCTGGCATAAGGATGGAGTAAGTCATTATATTTTGTCCAAAGGCGATTTAGGGAAAGATGATTTGATGAAAGTAGCAGAATCGGTAAGAAACTGAGGTTTAGGAAAGGCGTTCCCTATTTTGTGATTCGGAAAAAGCCCTTCAAAATGAAAGGACTTTTTCCATTCTTCGTCCTAGTTTAAAATTGCTGCTAACACAATCAGGATTTTCAAAACTTTTTATATCATTTTCCCTCTCCGCCACCGTTCACCACTTCTATCACAACTGCCGCACATCCTTTTTTAAGTGATAAGACGAGGAGAGAAACCCGAGGAAACTGGCAATAAGGCCCCTGCAAAATCATTCACTTTCCACCATGCCGAGGACGTATACTATTAGCTGCCTTAACCCCTCTAATAATAGCCTCTTCTAATACTACGGCCGCTGTAGTGCCAATTGCCGTCACAGCGCTATCCCCTGTCAAACCGCTCGTATCTGTACCAGTAGCAAGGCAAAAGACAGTGTCCCCGTCGGATTGGATGTGAACGGGCGAGATGGCTCTTGCCATTCCATCATGGGCGAGTGTCGCTACACGGCCCGCCTCTGCCTTGGTTAGCCGCCCTGTGGTCGCTACCACAGCAATGGTCGTGTTCCTGCTCCCACTGGTTCCTGGGGGTATCCCTTCAAGAATCGCCCGGGTCTGGTTCACGAACGTACCATTTGGCCGCAGCGCCCCAGCAATGATGTGATCTTGATCCCAAATGTCTCCAACGGCGTTTACCACCGCCAATGCCGCTACAACAGGCCCACCGGGGATTTTCCAAGAGGCAGTTCCTACCCCGCCCTTCATCGGGGTGCCATAGATCTTGCCGACGGTCGCACCCGCGCCGGCTCCTACACTTCCTTCCTCAACTGGCCCGGAATTCGCTTCTTCACTGGCGATATAGCCCATCTCTGCATCGGGCCTACGGGCGCCTTTCGCGTAGATCAGATCAAAGATGACTGCTCCGGGAACAGTTGGAAGAGGTCCTGCCTCCGTTGGCGCACCAATTCCATTTTGGGCCAGCCAGTTCATGACTCCAGATGCTGCTGCCAGACCGAAGTTACTGCCACCCGTAAGAAGGACACCCTGTACCACATCCGTTGCTGTGCCTGGTCGGATGGCATCCGTTTGTATCGTTCCTGGAAAACCTCCTCTTACATCAACGCCGGGGACAGCCCCACTGGGGCACAAAATCACTGTGCAACCGGTTCGTCCGCTTTCGTCCTCTGCATGTCCTACAAGGATGCCGGGAACGTCTGTAAGTCCTCCCTCCAGTATGCTTCTTTTTTGACCGATCAGGCGGTCAGGACTTGGACCAATTGGTTGAGTAAGGATCCTTCGACTCCCCTTGTTTACCATCTCTCTCCGATGCATTTCACTTATATCAATCACCATAGCTCCCTTGTAATTTGGCACCCTTTTGTCATATGGATGGCCGGGACGCCTATACCGTACAGGGACATGATGGTGGCGTGCCCAACGGACAGCATTGACGATGTCCTGTTTCTTCTGAGCATAGACGATCACCTTGGGAAAGCTGTTGAAACATCCTCGCCTGCCATGGTACGGCGCATTCCCTGGCAAAACGATTCGCCCTGTCAGCTTGGGGGATGCTTTTTTCCTAACACTACTATGCGTACTTGCTTTGCGGCTTGATCGCTTTTCTCCTCCCATTCCTCCCACCTCCGAATGAATCATGATGGCCATGCAACACACGTAAAAAGCTTCACCGATGGCATAAGACTAATAAATGGTATGTTCGCCCGTATCGACATGTGAATAGGCAAAACAACCACATTCATTCCATCCAAAAACAGAATTAGACGAATGGAACCCGTCATTCACCCACACACTTTGCATTGGTCTAACATCCTTTGTAATACAGTGATCCTCTTGGTTGTTTATAAGGTCATGCTAGGTTTTTGGAAGCTGTCAAAACAAGGATTGCGGTTTCGCAAACCTTAATACCCCCGACCTTTTTATTAAGAACTGGCAGAAGGCATACTTCGGAGAAAATTTCGATCGATTAACGCAGGTGAAGGCTCGTTACGACCCCTTCAATTTTCCAAAGAGTATTCCGCCAGCCAAACGCTAAAGGACTATAAAAAACGGCACTCAAATCATACTGAGTGCCGTTGTGGATTTTAAAATACCTGGCCCATATCTTTGTGCAAATAAGGCTCCCATGCACGTTTCAACAGACGAATGCCATCCTCAATCTCCTTGATGGTCTGCCCCCCAAAGCCGAACTGGAAAGCCGGCAGTCCATTTTCCTGTGGATGAATCCATTTATGTGCGGTTGGATAAACACGTACACCTGATGCAGCCGCAAATTGGGTCAACTGTTGCGGAGTACTCTCACTTTTCACTTCTACCGTCACAGACAGTCCGGCATCCTGACCCTTGATCCGGATGTACGCCCCCAGCTGTTCCTGCAAGCACTGAAGCAACACCCCATGCTTTTTGCGGTAAAGCGTCCGCATCTTGCGAATATGCCGCTCCCAATCGCCATTTTTCATGAACAGGGCCAGCGTCTCCTGATGAATACGCGATGCCGACTGGTCAAAATCCGCCAATTTCTCTTGAAACACCGCCAATAACGCTTGCGGCAAAACCATATAGCTCATCCGAATCGACGGCAGCAACGCCTTGGAAAACGTCCCCAAATAGATAACGCGTCCTTGCGTATCTAGCCCCTGAAGGGAAGGAATTGGCTTGCCATGATAGCGAAACTCCCCATCGTAGTCGTCCTCTATGATGTAGCTTCCCGTCTGATTCGCCCAGTGGAGCAGCTTTAGCCGTTTGGCATACGGCATGACTATTCCGGAAGGGTCCTGATGAGAGGGGGTGATATAAACCAGCCGCGCTCCACTCTCACTGAGCGCTTCCACATCAATCCCATCCTCTGTCAGTCTGATCGGGCGCACATCATAGCCCAAATGGGAAAATACGGTACGAACACCGTGATAGCCCGGCTCCTCCATCGCTACAGCCTGTCCCCGTGTCCCGAATAGGAACCCCAATAAGCTGATGATCACCTGCGTCCCCGCACCGATCACAATTTGTTCCGGCGTAGCTTGCACACCCCGAGCTCGTCCGAGATAGCGTGCGAGCTCCTCCCGCAGCTGCGGCTCTCCTTGTCGGTCGCCGTAGTAGAGCACGTGCTTGTTCTCTTCCTGCATGCATTGGTTGGTGTACTTGCGCCAACGGTCAAAAGGAAAATGCTCGGCATCTACGCGCGCTTGGTGAAAATCATATTGGATCGGAACTGCTGAGGGTGTAGATGGAGTTATTTGGACGTAAGCCGTTTTAGCTGGTTGCTGCCCTTTCCCTGTAGGCACAGGCACTGGCCCATCCCAATCCACATCGACCACATAAAATCCGCTGCGCTCCCGACTCTCGATGTAGCCTTCTGCCATGAGCTGGTGATAGGCACTCTCGACAGTCGTTTTACTCACTTGCAAAAATCCGCTCAAGGCCCGAACAGAAGGCAGACGCGTCCCAGAGATTAAGCGCCTCCCTTGGATTTCTGTACAAAAATAGCGATAAAGCTGTAGATAGAGAGGCTCGCTCCCTTCTACAAAGCGGGGACTAATATCTAGCAAGCCACATCCTCCTCGCTGAATAAATGAAAAACCGACGGGAGCAAAAATCCCCATCGGTACTCACGTTTCTATTACACCACTATTACGCCAAATACGCCTCTCTTACCTGCGGATTCATCAATAATGTCTGGGCATCGTCTTGCAAAATAATTTCGCCTGTCTGAATCACATAACCGCGATGGGCGACAGACAACGCCTGATTCGCATTTTGCTCGACCAAGAGAATCGTCATGCCTTCCTTGTTCAGCTCCGTAACGATGTCAAAAATCTGCTCCACCAGAATCGGCGCCAATCCCATCGACGGTTCATCTAGCATGAGAATTTTTGGCTTCATCATGAGTCCACGAGCAATCGCCAGCATTTGCTGCTCGCCACCGGACATCGTACCGCCTTTTTGACTAACCCGTTCCTTCAGTCGCGGAAAGTAAGCAAAGGCACGCTCGATGCCTTCTTCAATCACCTTTTTGTCGGATACACTGAAGGCACCCATCTCCAAATTTTCGCGTACGGTCAGCTTTGGAAAAATACGGCGGCCTTCCGGAACGTGGGCGATTCCTGCTAAGGCAATATCATGTGTACGCATCTGCGTAATGTCCTTGCCATTAAAGATGACTTTTCCTTCTTTGGCACGGGTCTGTGCACAGATCGTTTTCAGCGTGGTCGATTTACCTGCCCCGTTGGAACCGATCAGCGTCACCACTTCGCCTTCGTTTACCGTTATGCTCAATCCTTTTAATGCGTGGATGCCGCCGTAATACGTATGAACGTTAGTCAGCTCTAGCAATGCCATCGATTTTCCTCCTTCTACGACACGTCCGACGCACTTTTTCCGAGATAGGCCTCAATGACGTTAGGGTTGTTTCGGATTTGTTCAGGTGTTCCTTCTGCAATTTTTCTCCCGTAATCCAACACGTGAATGTATTCGCTAAGTCCCATGACCAGCTTCATGTCATGCTCAATCAAGATAATCGTCAAATCCAGCTCTTTTTTCAGCCGACGAATAAAATCCGTCATCTCGACCGTTTCGCGAGGGTTCATCCCTGCCGCTGGTTCATCGAGCAAAATAATTTGCGGATTGGTCGCCATCGCCCGGGCGATTTCCAAGCGTCGTTGCAACCCGTAAGGCAGACTCCCTGCCGCTTCATTGGCAATATGCGAGATCCCGACATACTCCATGAGCTGATAAGCCTCGACGCGCGTCCGCTCTTCCTCCTGGCGTACACGTTTGGAGTTGAACAAGATTCCAAGAATTCCAGCCGATAAGCGGCTATGCACACCCACCATGACATTTTCCAAAGCCGTCATTTCTTTGAACAGACGAATGTTTTGAAAGGTACGGGTGATACCGCGACTCGCGATCTGATCGGGACGAAGCTTCTTGATGCTTTTGCCATTCAGCAGAATTTCTCCCTCGTCTGGCTCGTAAAATCCGGTAATCATATTGAAAAAAGTCGTTTTTCCGGCTCCATTCGGCCCGATTACCGCCGTAATGGTTCCTTTTTCGATGTCAATCGAGACGTCTTGATTGGCTACCAAGCCACCAAAGCGCTTCGTCAAATTTTTTGCCTCTAACAATGCCATGCTCATTTCCCTCCTCGTCCGCTATGACTGTTTTCCAGAAGTCAATTGGGACAGTCTGCCGAGAATCCCCAGCTTTTCTTTGCCAAACTCGCTCTTTTTGATTGCATCGAGATCGTTTTTCTTCCGTTTGGCCGGAATCAATCCGTTAGGGCGATACAAGGCTACGAGAATGAGCATGATTCCGAAAATGAGGCGCTGGAACTTGGATGGGTCCAGCTGGTTCGGCAAACTGATGATCCCCGAGTTTTGCAGACTGTGCAGGAAGTTGGAGAATTCTTTTAACAGCTGTACCTGCAAGATTGTCACAAATGCGGCTCCAAGCACAACGCCTGGAATGCTACCGCTACCCCCCAGAATAACCATCACCAATATCCCGATGGATTCCATCAGCGTAAAGGAAGTCGGATCGATAAACGTCTGCTTGGCCGCAAAGATAACTCCCACGACACCTGCGAAGGAAGCACCCAATGCAAATGCAGCCAGCTTGGTATTCAACAAGGAAATCCCCATCGACTGGGCAGCCAGCTCATCCTCACGTACCGCAATCCATGCACGTCCCAAACGGGAATGCTCAAAGCGTATATTCGCCAATACGATAAAGGCAATCACAAACAATACGATGAAGTAAAAGTAAAACGGCGTCCCCATTTTGATCCCAAACAGCTCAGGAGACGGAATCGGCGTGATTCCCTGCGGACCGTTGGTGATGTTGATGGGCTTGTCCAGGTTGTTGAAGACAATGCGAATGATTTCACCGAAGCCCAAGGTCACGATCGCGAGATAATCGCCTTTTACTCTGAGAACTGGCAATCCTAGCAATATTCCGAAAACAGCAGCCACAATCAAGCCGACTATGAGAAATGGCCAAAACCACTCACCGGAGAGCGGGAACAGATTCCCTGCAATAAACTCATTCGCTTGCGAGGTCGAGAAAATCGCGTACGCATACGCCCCAGCAGCAAAAAACGCGACATAACCCAAGTCAAGCAAACCAGCAAAGCCTACTACGATATTCAAGCCCAAAGCCATCGCTACGTAAATGCCTACCTGTGAGGCTACCTCCATGTAGTAACGGTTTTCGCCGGCTACCAATGGAATGATCAGGAGGAGAACAATAGCGCCAATCGCCATTTTGATCGACTTGGTGGTATTCGTGTAATAGACAAGCACAATGGATGAAAGAATGCCGAGAAACGCGATCACTGATTTATCCATCAGGTACAATGCGGAAGAAAAGCCTACAATCCAGATCAACGTGAATACGAGCGGAATGCCTTTGAACGATTTCCAAGCGAGATTTGCCATTTATTTCACCTACACTTTCTCTTTTACAGCTTCGCCAAACAGTCCTTCTGGCTTGAAGAGAAGCACGAGAATTAAAATACTGAACGCGAATACGTCTTTGTACTCTGCACCAAAGGCTCCGTTGGTCAACGGCCCCATAAAGGCTCCGGACAAGGATTCCAGAAGACCGAGGAGTACGCCACCGATCATCGCACCACGCAGGTTCCCAATCCCGCCGAGTACGGCAGCTGTAAATGCTTTTAGACCGAGAATAAAACCGATATAAGGATCGATCGTCCCGTAGTTTTGCGCAAACAGAACGCCTGTCGCGCCACCCAGGCTGGAGCCAATCAAGAACGTAAGCATGATTACTTTGTTTACATTTATGGTCATCAGCGAAGCCGTACTCTGGTCCTGTGCGACGGCGCGCATGGCGATTCCCCACTTTGTTTTATTCACAAACAACGTCAAGGCAATCATCATGATGATCGCAATTACAATTACGATCAAACCTTTTGTTGGAATCGTAGCGATACTTCCTAATGGAATCGAGCCCGTAAAAAGAGCGGGACTGTTTAGATAAAACTCATTGCGAGCCAGTGCTTCTGTAAAACGTACGAGGTCTTGCAGCAAAAACGATACACCTATCGCCGAAATCAACGGCACAAGACGAGGTGCTCCACGCAATGGTCGATAGGCAATCCTCTCAATTCCTACCCCCAAGGCACCAGTTAATACCATGGCAATTATGAGTGTTATGAAAAGTGCGACAAATGGATTCATACCTTCAAGTGCCCCTAGCGCATCAGAGATCAACAATACCTCTGTACCGATAAAGGCTCCGACCATGAAAATGTCTCCATGGGCAAAGTTGATAATTTCCAAAATCCCGTAAACCATTGTGTAGCCTAAAGCCACGACTGCGTACATAAATCCAAGTGTCAATCCGTCAACCAACACCTGAGGCAAAATATTGATCATGCTTTCCCATCCCTCATTTCCCTTGTAGACTTGTACAAATTTTCTGCATTCACTTCGTTGACTGGACGTGTTTTCTCGTAAAAAAGGGGCCAACACTGGCGTGCAGCCCCCTATCCTGGTATGAGGCATGGGAGTGTGTGCGCGTTGTGTGGTGTGATTACTCGGCCTTGCCTACGAAAATAGATTTGTCCTTGGCAAACTTGTAAATGAATACGTCTGCATTTGTGTTGTCACCTTTTTCATCAAAGGTAACCTTGGTAAATTGACCCTGAAAATCTTTGGTTTTGTGGACTGCATCGAGGACTTGCTCGCGGGTTGGTTTTTTGCCTCCGTTCGCTTTGGCAGCTTCCAAGACACCATTAAGGATGACGTTCATGGAGTCGAAACCATAGACGGAATAGGTTTCCAGAGGCTTGTTTGTGGCTTTCTTGTACTCTTCAGCCCATTTTTTGCCCTCTTCGGTTTGCGTTACGTCCCCTGCTACTGACGTAAAGACTACCCCTTCGACGGCATTACCGGCTATTTTTATCATATCAGAAGAATCCAAGCCGTCGCCACCCATAAAATAACCCTTAAATCCTTTTTCACGAGCTTGCTTGATCAAAATTCCACCTTCTGGATACAGGCCCCCGAAAAAGATGATGTCCGGGTTTTTCACCGTTACCTGGTTAAGTACCGCGCTGTAGTCCTTTTCGCCCTGGGTGATTCCCTCGAAGCCAAGGATTTGGACCCCGTCCTTTTCGAATTGCATCTTCACTTGATCGCTCAGACCTTGGCCGTATGCTGTCTTATCATGGATAATATAGGCCGTTTTTACACCAAGTGTAGTTTTCGCATAAAGAGCAGCCTTTGGTCCTTGTGCGTCATCGCGAGCACAGATTCGATGGACGGTTTTCTTGCCTTCCTCCGTGAGCTTCACCCCTGTATTTGCCGGGGATACCATGACCAGCTTGCCTTCGTCGTACTTTACAGACGATGGAATGGCAACCCCTGTGTTATAATGCCCGACTACACCGTACACATCGGGATCAGAGATGAGCATCTCCGCATTTGATACCCCAATTTTCGGGTCGCCTTGATCATCCTGAGGGAAAAGCTGGAGATCAAATCCAAGTGCTTTAAATTCTTCCTTGCGCTTTTCGAGAGCGTAACCAGCCCCTGTCTTAATCGCATCTCCGATAGCAGAATTGCTCCCGGACAGAGGAGATTGTGTGGCAATTTTGATGAGACCACCCTCGGTTGTTCCTCCACCACTGTTGCCCGGAGCTGGCTGACTTTGCCCGCCGCTTGCGTTACTTCCTCCGCTTGAATTGCCTGCGCAACCTGTTAATGCCATACTCGCAGCCAATACCGCAGATAAAACCCCCACATAAGAACGCTTTTTCATTCAGAATGAATCCCCCTTCTATCATTCTTTGTTCTTGTTACCCAATCCATCCACCATGTTAGCCAGGTTGCGACTTTCAAAAACGATACTCTTCGGGGATAAAGATAGATAGGCTTGGTTGTTTTTATTTTAAAATAAATCTGATAATTTACAAGAAGTAAAATATATTTTATATTCATATATCATTGATTCACAAACGATCACGGGCGTTTGTGTGACCGTAAAAAAACACTCCCTCAAGGTAGAGGAAGTGCCGGAACGACGATTTGCCCACTCTTCACGTCGACAATGCCTGTTGCCGTTAGACGTGCATATGGCAAGTGGGTAGCCGTAAAAAACAAAAGCGAATAAATCGGATCGAGATGGACATGTCCTTTGGAACGGAGCTGATTTACCAAATTTTCACCCATGCTGATCACTTCCTCCATCGGTGCCGACGCGAATTTTCCAGCAAGAGGCAATGGGCATTCGCAAATGATTTTTCCTTGATCGATTAGGACGACTCCACCTTTTATTTCCCGAATACGCTCCAGTGCTTGCGCCATCGCTTGGGGATCGCGTCCGATTACGATCCAATCGCCAGAAGCTGAATAAGTGCTGGCTAGCCCTTCGAGATGCTCACCGAAGCCGTGAAGCACTGCCATTGTTCGGTTGCCTCCAGTTACATCAATAATGGCGATCAATGCCAACTGCGGATCATGCTGCAAGGATACGTACCCATCCTGATCAACAGGCATGTCCTCTAGCGACAGCCGCGTGATAACGGCATTCAGCATTTGTAGCACAGGGGTCTTGCCGTCCGCATCTGGCCGCAGGCGGAACCAATCAGAATGTGCCTGTTTTTTCAATGGATCTGCCAATCGTAACGAAGCTTCCTCCCATTGTGGCTGAACGGTTGGAACGAGCAGGGTTCCTTTTTCTGCCACCCGTTGTCCATTCGCAATCACGATGGATGGAGTCGGTTGATCCTTTGCCGTCAACAGCAGTATATCGGCGATTCGGCCCGGCGCAATTCCTCCGATCTCCGCGTCCAGCCCATAATAGACAGCCGGGTTCAGCGTCGCCATGACATACGCTTCTTCTGGCGGCATTCCCGCTTCCATAGCAACACGGAGCGTACTATCCATGAACCCGTCACGATGCATCGGCGGCGTGCTTCCATCCGATGTCAGCATCATCCGTGAAGACCACGGCACCCCCAACTCCAGCCAGCCCTTCACCAGCTCAGGTAGATCGGGGCGAATAGAGGAATGGCGCAGTGTCGCATACATCCCTAAACGGATGCGCGAGAGCAAATCAGCAGCATGGATAGCCTCATGACAAGCTGTTATGCCGGCTGCTGCGGCAATGTTCAATGTCTCGTATGACGCCCCCGGATGATGCCCCTCCATCCTTTTGCCCAAGTCCCTCGTATGCTTCAGACCAAAAAGCAGCGTCTCATCCTCTTGTAAAACACCGCCCCAATTCGTCAACTCCCCGCCCTGGATCACGCGTGGATGTTCCAGCATTCGCGCCAAATTTTCCTTCGTGAACGACGGATGAGCTTTCCCTGTCTGCGGATCGAGTCTGCCCCAGAAAAATTGCTTCACGGGATGTGCTGCCAAAGAATCCATGATCGCTGCCGTTTGCGAAAAAGGCAGTTGCATGAGCATTAACGTGTCCGACACCATACCAGTCGTACCCGTTTGCAAAGCAAAGTCAGCCAACGTATAAGGGTTATACCATTGAAACGGATGCGCGTGAGGCTCCATGTAACCCGGCACGAGATATTGTCCAGCCGCCTCTATGATCACGGTCTGGTCATCGACCAACGGCTCTTTTTCTCCTACATAAGCAATACGTTCTCCTGCCACTGCGACGTGATGCTCTTGCCATTCTTTTGTGTACACATTCAGAACGCTTGCGCCTTTTATCCAGAGGCTTGCCGGTGCCTGACGTCTGCTCACGCGAATCATGTTCAAGTAATCACGATCTGATATGGCTCGTACGCGCATCATTTCTTCTCTCCTCGCTGGTCTCCCGATGTTTTACAAAATGAACGATCGTTCATCGCCACTACAGCTTCTCCGCCCATCATTCATTCCCCTGCAAGCTTGGAAATGGTAGTAACAATTCCCACGGGTGTCTTGTCGCCCTTTATTACACACTAGGGAATAGACGTAATTGCGACAGGAGGACAACTCTCATGCATAAAAACGTAGGTAGAACTGATGCCATGATTCGTATAACTGGCGGTCTGTTGGGCTTGGCGTACGGCATCGGAAAAATGAGTCGTCGCCCATCCAAAACTCCATGGCTGCTCATGGCTTTTTCAGCTATGAAAGTAGCAGAAGGAGCTACTCGCTTTTGTCCGATGTACGCAGCGATGGGCATCAATACGAAAAAAGGGAATGGCATGCAAGGCATGATGGATCAGCTCAAGAAAAAAGGCGTGCAGATGGCAGTCAACCAGTTTACCCGCTCCATGAATATCGCGCCCATTAAAGACTCGAACACCAGCCAAGATGATGAGAGCAACACGCCAGCGACAACGAATAAGGCAAACATACAGTATTCCACAAGCCCACAATTATCGAAGAACCAGGAAAAACACTCCATCAACATTCAGCAAAACACGAAGCTTACTCCCGAGGATCAACTTCTCGAAAAAGCGGCAAGAGAGATCATTTCATTTCGCTCTCAAGAAAATAACAACAGCAGCACTCGTTACCCCACGTACACATAAGGAGAGGAGGCACTGCATATGCTTGTCGGCTCCCAGATGTATGAATGGATGTCCCATAACTTCTTTGTTATTGCCACGATCATTGGCGTCATCGGCGTAATGGGCTATTACTTCTTTCGCACCTCGCGAAAGAGAGGGAGATATCGTCAGTAAAGAAGAAGCAACCAACCGCCTGTCATTGGGCGGTTTTTTCCATTTACAAAATTAATTGTTATACATATAATTGTCATTGCAAGTATTTTTGAACGAAAGAGGGTTATTCCCCTGATCGATCATTGGCAAAAAGAACCGGTTGGATTTCTTATTGGAAATACATACCGGAGAATGATTCATTATGTTTCCCTTTTTTTAAAGGAGTTTGATTTGACCACGGAGCAGTTTGCCGTCCTTTATCGGCTACGAGAGGAAGAGGGTATCAATCAAAAAGAGCTGGCTCAGCGCTCTGCGAAGGATCAGCCTTCCATGACACGCATTTTAGACACACTCGCCAAAAAAGGCTTTATCGAAAAGACATTGAGCGAACAAGACCGCCGCGCTTACATCATTACCCTTTCCCCGAAAGGACGGGAATGGCTTGAGCAGGCGATTCCTGTAGAGGCTCAGGCCGTTGCGGACATATTGGAAGGGATCTCTCCTGAAAAGCTGGCCTTCTTACGGGAAATCTTGCTGGAGATTAACGAGAACATCAATAGAAAAACGACAGACTAGGAGTGACAGCATTGGGAGAGAGTAGAGAGAGACTGTGGACGAGAGATTTCGTCCTGTTAACTGTATGCAATTTGTTGTTGTTTCTCACCGTTCAAATGCAGACCCCAACATTCCCTGCCTATGTGAAGGAAACTTATCAGGCCAATGATTTTGTTGTCAGCTTGGTTATTAGCTTGTTTTCACTTGCAGCAGTGATCGCAAGGGTATTTACCGGGGAAGCTTTGAAAACGAAAAGCAGTAAGCTCTTGGCAATCGTAGCACTTGGATTTGTCGCGATTTTCAGCGCAGGTTATTACTGGGCGGGAAGCATTGTGTTCTTTCTTCTGTTGCGAATCCTGGTCGGAATCGGCTTTGGGATGGGCAGCACGACCTTTCCGACGATTGTCTCCAATGTGATTCCTGCCAGAAGAATCGGCGAAGGCATGGGTTATTTCGGCTTATCGACCAGCTTGGCTATGGCACTCGGCCCGTTGATTGGACTTGGAGTGTTAAATGGGTTTGGATTCGGATCGATGCTCATGGTTCTCGTATTGTTAGTTGCTATTATTTTTCCGTTAATGCATTTTATCCGTGCCTACAATCAGCTTCCTGTGTCGTCTGGGAACACACAAACGGTCACAGGCATTCGTCGATTTTATGATAAAAAGCTGCTGCTTCCAGCTGGACTGAACTTTTGTTTATCCATTACGTATGGCGGGATTCTCAGCTTTTTGGCCTTGTATGGAAAAGAAGCCCACATTGAGAATGTCGGCTGGTTTTTCCTTACGAATGCACTGGCGATGGTGTTGATTCGTCCGTTTTCCGGCAAGCTTTATGATCGCAAAGGGCATATTGCCGTCCTGCCTCCCGGTGCGATTTTCGTCGGGATCAGCCTCTTGCTCCTGTCCCTGACAACGACAGAGTCCTTGCTTCTCGTCTCTGCTGCCTTCTATGGCCTTGGCTATGGCATGATTCAGCCATCTATCCAGGCGTGGATGGTGAAGGTCGTCACACCTGAGCAACGTGGCATGGCGAATGGACTGTTCTTTAATTCCATCGATCTGGGGATCGCGGTCGGCTCTATGCTTCTCGGCGTCATCGCGACACATTCGAGCTACTCTGTCATGTACCGCTGGTCGGCGGCTTGCTTGTTGCTGTTCCTCATCGTTTATTTCCTCTCACAGGTGGCTGCGGCTAAAGCGAAAAAAGCGGCCATCGCGGGTGAAAACGTGGGTATGTGATAACTAAAAAAAGCTGTTCCCCAAGTAGAAATCTCTACAGAAGGAACAGCTTGTTCTTTTTTTATCCCTTTTGCTGATACTTCATCGCTCGTGCCGCAATATCCGTGCGATACTGTGCCCCATCAAACGAGATCCCCTGCACCTTCGCGTACGCCGTCTCACGCGCTTGCGCCAAATCCGCTCCGGTTGCCACGACGCCAAGCACACGGCCACCGCTCGTAACGATACCTTCCTCGGTTTCCTTCGTACCTGCGTGAAACACCGTAGCTCCCTCGTTTGCCTGACCCAGTCCGTGAATCAGCGCACCCTTTGGATATTCTCCCGGATAACCCGGCGCTGCCATGACGACACAGACAGCACTTCCTTTTTGCCATGTAACATCGACTGCATCGAGTTCTCCATTGATCGTTCCGACAAAAATATCGAGCAAATCTGTTTCGAGCAACGGCAAGAGCACTTGTGTCTCTGGATCGCCAAAACGCGCATTGAACTCCACGACTTTCGGGCCTTGCTCCGTAATCATCAGACCTGTGTAGAGAATGCCTTTGAACGGAATGCCATCCTTGGCCATCCCTGACGCCATCGGCTGGACAATCGTTTTGACGATCTCGTCCACCAGCTCAGCAGACATTTGCGGTACCGGGGCGTATGTTCCCATGCCGCCTGTATTCGGGCCGCGGTCCTCATTGAAGATTCGCTTATGATCCTGAGAAGTAATCATCGGCTTAACCGTCTCTCCATCGACGAAAGATAACAGCGACAGCTCTTCGCCGAACATGCACTCCTCAATGACCACGCGCGCTCCCGCTTCACCAAAGACGCTTTCCTGCATAATCTGACGAAGTGCCTCTTCCGCTTCCTCCACCGTTTCTGCGACAACGACCCCTTTCCCCGCTGCCAAGCCATCCGCTTTGACAACGATAGGAGCGCCCTGCTCTCTCACATACGCACTCGCCGATTCGTAATCCAGAAATGATTCATAGGCAGACGTCGGAATCTCGTAGCGTTTCATTAAACTTTTCGCAAAAGACTTGCTTCCCTCGATCATTGCCGCTTTTTGGTTCGGGCCATAAATCGGCAGATTGCGCTCCTGGAAAAAGTCTACAATCCCTGCCAGCAAAGGATCTTCTGGGCCAACGACAGTCAGATCGATTCCCTCATCCTTGACGAATTGAACCAGTGCAGCAAAATCATGGACACCAATCGGTACGTTTTGAGCGATTTGGGCGGTGCCCCCATTTCCTGGCGCACAGTATACCTTTGTCACTTTAGAACTCTGTAACAGCTTCCAGGCAATCGTGTGTTCTCGACCGCCGCCACCGACCACTAATATTTTCATTGTATTTCCTCCTGTGTGAGAGGTAATCCACTCTTTCATACGTGTTAAAAAAGCGAAAGTTACTCCCGAATAGCCTCTTTTAGTGCTTGAAATGACGCGTGCCGGTAAAGATCATCGCAATGCCTGCTCGGTTGCAAGCATCAATCGATTCTTGGTCGCGAATGGAGCCGCCTGGCTGGATGATAGCGGTAATCCCTGCTTTGGCTGCCGCTTCCACGGTATCTCCCATCGGGAAAAACGCATCTGAGGCCATAACCGCGCCACTTGCCAATGCACCTGCTTGCTCGATGGCGATTTTCGCTGCCCCAACGCGGTTCATCTGGCCTGCACCCACGCCGATCGTCATATTGTCTTTTGCCAAGAGAATCGCGTTCGATTTGACGTGCTTGACGACCTTCCACGCGAATTTCAGCTGTGCCATTTCCTCTTCCGAAGGCTTGCGGTCTGTAACCACTTGAATCTCGTTTTCTTCGAGCTGCTTGTAGTCGAAGTCTTGAATGAGTGCCCCGCCTGCAACAGGAGCCACACGGAACAGATTGTCCACTTTTTTGGCTGGTTCATTCAGCGCAGAAATACGCAAGAGACGCAGGTTCTTTTTCTCAGCCAGAACAGCCAACGCCTCTTCGGTGAAGTCTGGTGCAATGATAATTTCCAAGAAAATCTCTTTCATCGCGAGTGCGGTATCACGGTCAATCGGGCGGTTTGCTGCCACAATCCCACCGAAAATAGAGACAGGGTCTGCTTCGTACGCTTTTTGGTAAGCGGAGCGAATATCAGCGCCAATCCCTACTCCACAAGGGTTGGAGTGCTTGATTGCAACGACAGCAGGTTCAGCGAATTCGCGTACAATCGCCAACGCTGCGTCTGCGTCATTGATGTTGTTATAGGAAAGCTCTTTTCCTTGCAGTTGGCTCGCATTCCCGATGCTCAACTGATCCGATAACGGCTCACGGTAAAATGCCGCACGTTGGTGTGGATTTTCCCCATAGCGTAAATCCTGTGCTTTCTCGTAAGTCACGGTGTAGCTCTCAGGCAGCAGTTCGCCCACCTGCTCACTCAAATAGCGAGAGATCAAGGCATCATAGGCAGCTGTATGACGGAAAACTTTTGCTGCCAGCTTACGACGGGTTTCTAGCGTAGTATCGCCATTTGCTTCAATTTCTTCTGCTACTTTTTCATAATCGGCTGCATCGACCACGACACTGACAAACGCGTGATTTTTCGCAGCAGAACGCAGCATTGTTGGTCCACCAATATCAATATTCTCAATGGCATCTTCATATGTCACGTCTGGCTTCGCGATTGTTTCCTTGAAAGGATAAAGGTTCACGACAACCAGATCAATGGTCTCAATCCCAAGGTCTTTTAGTTGCTGCACATGTGCTTCACTGTCCCTTACAGCCAAGAGGCCGCTGTGGATATTGGGATGCAACGTTTTGACGCGACCGTCCAAAATTTCTGGAAATCCAGTCACTTCAGAAATGCCAATGACGGGAACTCCCTCTGCTTTTAAAAGAGAAGCCGTACCCCCGGTAGATATGATCTGTACCCCGGCGGCTACCAATCGACGGGCAAACGGAATCAATCCTGTCTTGTCAGAAACGCTGATCAACGCTTTTTTCACACTCACGGATAGAACCTCCTGAATTTTAGTGAAAACATGAGTAACTATCGACCAAAACACGAACAATACTTATATATTATAAAATAATTGTACGCTATTATCAATAACTTCGTCAGGAAAACAAACACAGCCGCCCATGCCTGTTCGGCACTTGCGACTGCATCACCTGTATTTGCTTTGATGAAATTATCGTTTTTTCTTGCCTTTGCCTGATAACCTTTTGATGCGATCTGACAGAGAGACTGATTTGCCTTTGGCAGTCGCCCTGATTGGCTTGATTGGCTTCTTCGACTTGCGGCTCTTCGCCTTTACTTCTTTGGGCATTATGTTCCCTAGCTCTTCCATGGAAATGGAATTGCCGTCCTTTACACGATCCCTGACGCGCTCTTTCGTCTCCTCTGGCACTTCGAATCCCATGTTTCCCAGCTCATCGAGCAGCGCATCTACATTGGCTCCGCCCTTCGGCATTTTTTCCGCGAGCTTCATAATATCGTTAAGCGTCCATTGCCGCCCTGTTTTTTGGCTTAGCTTATCGAGCAAGTTCGAAACAAAATCTCCGCTCAAGTCGGCCCCTCCCTTTGTGGGAATATCCTTCTTTATTACTGTATGTCACAAGAGTTGATTTGGTTTGTCATGATTTGCGGAGGATGAATAGCAGCAAAATAGGGTGAGTCGGTCATGTTAGAAGCCGACACCGTCTGAAAGGACATGAATAACATGTATGAAGGACGAGAAAGCAAGATGGTTTTTATTTTCGAAAGGGGGGGAACGTTTTAATGGACAGTAGTCCAAGTTGCGGAATGAATAACTGCAATCAAGATTGTGTACGGAGAATTTTCCGGCCTTGTGGCGCTGCGGCATGTTCCCCATACCTTATTTATCATTCTCCCTTTTTATGGGACGAGTGTATGTAAGTATCTCTATGTAGGCATGCTTGCGCAACATGGTCGTATCCCTCCGATCCTTCTTTGCGAAAGGATGAGAAAACCATGTTGAACATTTACAAAACGAATACCCTCGGAAAAATAGAAGAACTGCAACAATTTGAAAAAGGCTGCTGGATTCATCTGACCAATCCTTCTGAGCAAGAAAAGCAACAAGTCGTCAGGGAGTTGTCGATTGACCTTCATTTTTTACAGGATGCCCTTGATGACGAAGAAATCGGACGGATCGACAAGGAAGGGAACCGCGTGAAGCTCTACGTGGACATCCCGGTCTCCACGAAAGAAGCGACGAAAGACAACTATACGACGGTTCCATTGGGAATCATGGTGACGGAAGATTATATCTTAACGGTTTGTCTGGTAGAAACGGCTGTCATGAATGAGTTCGTCCAAGGAAAAGTGAAAAGCTTTCACACGCACATGCGAAACCGGTTCGTCCTGCAAATTTTGTCAAATACGTCGCATGATTATTTGCATTACTTAAAAAAAATCAACAAGCAGACAGAAACGCTGGAAAAATCGTTGCGACAATCGACGAAAAACAATGAACTGCTTACCTTGCTTGAATTGCAGAAAAGTCTCGTCTATTTTTCGACGTCCCTGGAAACGAACAGTCTGTTGATCTCCCTGCTTCGGAGCGGCAGTTATTTGAAAATGTACGAGGAAGATAAGGCGCTGCTGGAAGAAGTAAAAATCGAAACCAAGCAGGCCATCAAAATGACGGAAATCTATACCGCTATTTTAGGGAACATCATGAATGGCTTTGGCTCCGTCATCTCCAATAATCTGAATCGCGTAGTGAAGCTGTTGACCTCCATTACTATTGTCATCACGTTACCTATGGTGATTGGCACCTTTTACGGGATGAACGTCGGGCTTCCTTTTCAAGATCATCCGCACGCATTCACGATCATTATGATCATGTCCACTGCCATTACGTCCGTAACAGCCCTCCTGTTTTGGAGAAAGAAGTATTTTTAAAACGGATGACCAAAAAACCGACATCGTAAAAGGATGTCGGTTACTACTTTCTCTCTCGATTTACGTCAGCTGGACAAGTCTTCCTTCCAGCTTCACTCTCTCTTCTGCTAAGTAGCCAATGACCTTCACCAAAAGCTCATGCTCCACAGCATGGATGCGAGCCGCCAAGGTCTCAGCCGTATCTGCTTCTTGCACCGCTACGGGAATCTGGGCAATGATCGGCCCTGTATCCAGACCGGCATCAACCAAATGTACCGTTACCCCCGTTATCTTTACCCCGTATGCGAGTGCCTGACCAACCGCGTCTTTTCCAGGGAAAGCAGGCAAAAGTGACGGATGCAGATTGATGATTTTTCCTTCGTAGGATGACAAAAGAGTGTCGCCCACCAACCGCATGTAGCCTGCCAGCACAACCAGCGATATCTCGCGTTTTTGAAGCTGTGCCACTATTTCCTGTTCAAAAGAAGCCTTGTCTGCATACTCCTTCGGTTGAAATACGAAGGCGTCGATTCCTAAACGCTCTGCCCGTTCCAAAACCTTGGCGCCGGGCTTGTCGCACACGAGTAAGGCAACTTCTACACCTGCGAGCTTGCCGTCCTGTACAGCCTGCACGATCGCTTCAAAGTTGGAGCCGCTGCCTGAGGCGAAAATGGCCAGCTTTCTCACCATTCCACCCCGTTGTATACGACTTTGCGCTCTCCCGCTTGAATATTTCCGATCAAATACGCCTGTTCTCCCAGCTCTTGCAGCTTTTCCATCACACTTACTGCATCTTCCGGCTTCACGACAAGCATCATGCCAATGCCCATGTTGAACGTTTTGTACATATCCGGGTAAGAGATGTTCCCCGCCCCTTGTACCAGCTCGAAAATGGGCAGCACAGGCCAGGAACCAACGTTGATCACAGCCTGCATTCCTTCTGGAAGCACGCGTGGAATGTTTTCAGTAAAGCCGCCGCCTGTGATGTGTACCAGCGCTTTCACTTCATGTGACTCGAGAACGGATAGCACTTGCTTCACATAAATGCGGGTCGGTGTCAGCAGCTCTTCGCCGAGCTTTTTGCCCAATACGTCAACATGATCATGCAGGGACATGCCTTTGTCTGCCAAAAGAACCTTGCGAACGAGCGAGAAGCCATTGCTGTGCACGCCGCTGGAAGCCAGACCGATCAGTACATCGCCTGCCGCCACGGAAGCTCCCGTAATCATTTTGCTCTCGTCCACGACACCTACGGTAAAGCCTGCGATGTCGTATTCGCCTTCTGCGTACATGCCAGGCATCTCGGCAGTCTCCCCGCCAATCAGCGAGCAGCCGGACTGGGAGCAGCCTTCCGCGATCCCTTTGACAATCGCTTCGATTTTTTCCGGAATGACCTTGTCTACTGCCAGATAATCGAGGAAAAAGAGCGGCTCTGCGCCTTGAACCACTACGTCATTGACGCACATAGCGACAGCATCGATGCCGATTGTATCGTGTTTGTCCATGGCAAAAGCGAGCTTCAGCTTGGTTCCTACCCCATCTGTGCCAGAAACGAGAATCGGTTTCTCGTATTTTTTGGTATCCAGGCGAAACAGCGCTCCGAACCCGCCCAAATCAGTCATAACTTCGGGGCGGAATGTTCTTTTAACGTGCTTTTTCATGCGCTCGACGGCTTCGTTGCCCGCATCGATGTCTACGCCAGCTTGTTTATATGCTTCACTCATCGTTTCTCCCCCTAGCAAGAGGTGCTTGTATTAGCGGTTGTTCATAAGTAGCACGGTTAGCATTTGAGCGCAGGTAGCGCTTCTTCGAACTCAATCTCTGTCGGATATTCTCCGTTAAAGCATGCGAGGCAGTGTCCTCTATTAGGAGCCGAATCGGTGCGGCCAATTGCATCGATCATTCCTTCAATAGACAAGAACGACAGCGAATCAGCCTCAATGATTTGACGAATTTCCTCTACGGATTTGGTCGACGCAATCAGTTCCTCACGCGACGAGGTGTCTATGCCGTAAAAGCAAGAATTCATAACAGGCGGAGAGCTGATGCGCACATGCACTTCTTTGGCGCCAGCCTCACGCAGCATGCGGACGATCCGATTGCTCGTCGTACCACGAACAATGGAGTCGTCAATCATCACGACGCGCTTGCCTTCCACTACTTTGCGAACCGCAGACAACTTGAGATAGACAGCGCGCTCACGCAGCTCCTGACTCGGCTGAATGAAGGTACGTCCCACATAGCGGTTTTTGATCAAGCCGATTTCGTACGGAATTCCTGTCGCTTCCGCAAATCCGATAGCAGCAGAAATACTCGAATCCGGTACACCTGTGACGACATCCGCATCAATCGCGGATTCCAATGCCAACTGCTTGCCCAGACGTTTGCGCGCCATGTGGACGTTGATTCCGTCGATGTCGCTATCTGGTCGGGCAAAATAAATGTATTCAAACGTACAAATTGAACGCTGTGTCGTTTCTGTATGCTTGCTCTCGGTAATGCCATTCTTGTCGACGACGATCAGCTCACCCGGTTGTACATCACGCCAATATTGCGCACCAATGATATCGAACGCACAAGTCTCGGACGCGACAGTGATCGCATCTCCGAGACGTCCCAGTGACAGCGGACGCAAGCCATTCGGATCGAGGGCGATCACGAGCTGGTTTTCGTTCATGACGAGAAGCGCATACGCTCCCTTGATGTATTGCAGAGCGTCCTTTACCGCTCCTGGCAAATCCTTGCACTCAGAGCGGGCGATCAGGTGTGCGATCACCTCGGTGTCGCTGGTCGTCTGAAAAATGGAGCCCTTTGCTTCCAGTTCTTTTCTAAGCACAGCGGCATTTACGAGATTCCCGTTGTGGGCAACTGCCATGCTGCCTTGTGCATAGCGGAAAAAGAGCGGTTGGGCGTTTTCAATCTTACTCGAACCAGCAGTCGTATAACGGGTATGACCAATTGCGATATGACCACTGAACTTCTCCAGATCGCCCTTGCCAAAAGCCTCGGACACGAGACCCATTCCGCGGTGCTTATACCATTTCTCACCGTCGGAGGCGCAGATACCTGCGCTCTCCTGACCGCGATGCTGAAGGGCGTGCAGACCCAGATAGGTCAATTGGGATGCTTCTTTGTGGTTGTAGATGCCAAAAACGCCGCATTCCTCATTCAATTTGTCCCAGATTAACCGATCAAACATGGAATCGCATCCTTCCAGGCTGCTTTCACCTCTTGAGTCGAAGCGTTGATCGCTTCTGTACCGTTCACGTTCACTACCAGATGATCGCCACCGACCGTACCGATGTTTTCAGCAGGTACGCCAAGTTCACCTGCCAATGCGAGAATCGCCGCCGCTTGCTCCCCAGAAGCACTGAGCAAGATGCGAGATTGAGATTCACTGAACAAGAGCGCATCAATACGCATCTCAGACGTAAGAGTCACCTGTGCACCGACGCCTTTGCCGAAGCAAGATTCAGCCAGTGCGACACCGAGACCACCTTCGGACAGATCGTGTGCGGAGTTCACCAGACCCTGGCGAATCGCTGTGAGAACCAGCTTTTGTACTGCCGCTTCCTTAGTCAGATCGATTTGTGGAGGACGTCCGGAAATGCTGCCCGTAGCCATCTTTTGATACTCACTACCGCCAAGCTCAGCAAAGGTCTCGCCCAACAAGATGATCGCGTCGCCTTCGTTTTTGAAATCCTGGGTCGTAATATGGTCAACATCAGTGATCAAGCCGACCATTCCCACCGTTGGGGTTGGATAGATCGCGTCACCGCTGCGTTCATTGTAAAAAGATACGTTTCCGCCGATGACCGGAGCATCGAGTGCTACGCACGCTTCGCTCATGCCCTCGCACGATTTTTCAAATTGCCAGAACACCTCAGGCTTTTCCGGACTTCCGAAGTTCAGGCAGTCCGTAATCGCCAGCGGCTCTGCACCGGAGCAGACGACGTTGCGCGCAGATTCTGCAACCGCAATGGCACCGCCCACTTTTGGATCGAGGTACACATAGCGACCGTTGCAATCTGTACTCATAGCAAGGGCCTTGCGAGTGCCGCGCACCATGACAACAGCAGCGTCAGAACCAGGCTTTACAGCTGTGTTTGCACGCACGATGTGATCGTATTGCTCATATACCCACGCTTTATTCGCCACTGTTGGTTGAGCCAGCAAGCTTTTCAGCGTACCATTCAGATCTTTCGGTTCTTGGATGGCTGCCAACACATCTACATTCGCGTTTGCTTCGTAGTAAGCAGGCACCGCGGATGGACGATGGTACACAGGCGCGTCGTTAGCCAAGCTGTCTACTGGTACCTCTGCTACTACCTCACCTTGGTGCAACAAGCGCAGCTTGCTGTCTTCGGTTACTTTGCCCACGACAGCGGACGCCAAACCCCATTTGTCAAAAATCGCAATCGCTTCTGCCTCTTTGCCTTTTTCCACGACAACGAGCATACGCTCCTGAGATTCAGACAGCATCATTTCGTATGCAGACATTCCAGCTTCGCGCTGTGGCACGAGGTCCAGATTCATTTCGATACCATTACCCGCCTTGGATGCCATCTCGGAGCTGGAGCTCGTCAAGCCAGCCGCCCCCATGTCCTGAATCCCGACGACGATACCCGTGTCGATCAGCTCCAGGCACGCTTCCAGCAGGAGCTTTTCCATGAATGGATCGCCGACTTGTACGGCCGGGCGTTTTTTCTCCGACTCTTCTGTGAGCTCCTCGGATGCAAAGGTCGCCCCGTGAATACCGTCGCGCCCCGTGCTTGCACCAACGTAGATAACAGGGTTACCGATACCGGACGCTACCCCTTTTTGAATCTTCTCGTGGTCGATCAAGCCGACACACATGGCGTTGACAAGCGGATTACCTTCATACGTAGGGTCGAAATTCACTTCGCCACCCACAGTCGGAATCCCGATGCAGTTCCCGTAGCCTGCAATACCTGCAACGACGTTTTCGAACAAATATTTGACACGAGGAGACTTGAGCTCACCGAATCGAAGCGAGTTGAGCAGCGCAATCGGACGTGCGCCCATCGAGAATACGTCACGGATGATACCGCCGACGCCAGTCGCAGCCCCTTGATAAGGCTCGATCGCTGATGGGTGGTTATGGCTTTCGATTTTGAAAACAACCGCCTGATTGTCTCCGATGTCGACAATACCCGCACCTTCCCCAGGTCCTTGCAAAACGCGAGGTCCTTTTGTCGGGAAACGACGCAGGACAGGCTTGGAGTTTTTGTAGGAGCAGTGCTCCGACCACATAACGCTGTACAGACCTGTCTCCGTCCAGTTCGGCTTGCGGCCGAGAATTTCTACGACACGCTGATATTCTTCGTCAGTCAGACCGATTTCTTTATATAGTTTTTGATCGGCAATTTGTTCGGCTGTCGGTTCTTTATGCGTGAGTTGTGACACTGTTCTGCTCCCTCCAAGTCTTCAAGATCGAGGTAAACATGCGGCGTCCGTCATCGGAAGTCATCCAAGAGTGGACGGCACGCTCCGGGTGAGGCATCATGCCAAGTACGTTTCCACGTTCGTTGCAAATGCCCGCGATGTCTTCCAGAGAACCATTCGGATTCTCGCCATGATAGCGGAAAACGATCTGTTTGTTCGCTTTCAGCTTCGCCAGTGTTTCCTCATCACAGTAGTAGTTTCCTTCGCCGTGCGCAATCGGAATTTGGATAACTTCCCCTGCCGCGAAATCACGGGTAAAGGAGGTATCGTTGTTTTCCACACGTAATTCGGACAGCTTGCAACGGAATTTCAGTGAACGGTTACGCAAGAGTGCTCCTGGTAACAGTCCCACTTCGGTAAGGATCTGGAATCCGTTGCAGATTCCCATGATCAGCTTGCCTTCATCTGCTGCCTTCACCACTTGCTCCATCACGGGTGAAAAACGAGCGACCGCACCACAGCGCAGATAATCTCCATAAGAGAATCCGCCTGGCAAGAGAATCGCATCATATTTAGAAAGATCCGTATCGGAATGCCATACGTAATCCACAGGCACTCCCATTACGTCTTCAACTGCGTTAAACAAATCAACGTCGGCGTTCGAGCCTGGAAAGACGATAACGGCTACTCGCATATCCTTAGCCCTCCACGATATCAAAGCGGTAGTCTTCTACCACCGTATTGGCCAACAGCTTTTCGCACATTTCACGTACACGCTCTTCGGCTTGCGCACGGTCAGGAGTGTTCAATTCCAGCTCCATGTACTTCCCGATGCGTGCATTGTTTACTTCATCAAAACCCAAGGTGTGCAGAGCACCTTTTACAGCGTGTCCTTGCGGGTCCAAAACACTCTCGCGCAATGTTACATAAACAACAGCTTTAAACATGTACGTCTCCTCCTAGTCTCGTAAGCATTTCTTTGTAAGCTTCCTCCACATTACCCAAATCGCGGCGGAAGCGGTCTTTGTCGAGCTTTTCATTCGTTACTGAATCCCAGAAACGGCATGTATCCGGGGATATTTCATCGGCGAGGAGAATCTCCCCGTCCGCTGTTTTTCCGAATTCCAGTTTGAAATCGACCAAGGTAATGTTGCGCTCGCGCAGGTAAGGCACGAGGACCTCGTTTACAGCAAGACCCATGCGCTCCAATGTCGCCTGGTCACTCTCGCTTGCAATCCCCAACACTTTGATATGGGAGGCATTCACCAATGGATCTCCCAGTGCGTCATCCTTGTAGTAAAACTCGACAACGGGCTGCGGAAGCACAGTTCCTTCTTCCATGCCAAGACGCTTGGCCAATGAGCCTGCTGCGATATTGCGAACGACTACCTCCAAAGGGATAATCTCTACTTTGCGAACAACTTGCTCTGTGGCGGACAGCAGACGGACAAAATGGTTGTCGATGCCCCGCTCCTTCAGCATGGTGAAAAAGATTGCCGTAATGCGGTTGTTCAGCTCACCTTTTCCGGTGATTTGCGCCCGTTTCTCTCCATTAAATGCTGTTGCGTCGTCTTTGTACTCTACCCAGTACTGATCAGGCAAAGATGTCCGATAAATACGTTTCGCCTTACCTTCGTAGAGTTGTTCCTGTTTTTCCACCGTAGGAGTCACCTTCCCAGTCAAAAAGGTTGAGTTTTGGTTAATTCACGAACGTTTCAACTACATTAAAACACAAACATACGCATTTATCAACGAAAAATGCTGGAATAGACTTCGACAAATGTTCGGGATTTACATTATATTTTCACACCTACACTCTTTAACATTCGTTTACATGCCCTTCATACTAGCTTTATTATAACAGTCGAGAAGACTCCCACTTCTAAGCCTTGCATAGCTTGGCGAAAGTAGGGGATGAATCGGCGCTGCGAAGGAAGGACCTCTGCTTTTTCGGTTGTTCCCCAATCTCTCGTAGAACGTACGTTCCTTTTGTGGTAAACTTTTCATGGGAGGAGGTGAATCATGATGCTACGTAAAAAATCGTTTCAGTTTCGCATTTTTCCCAATCATGAACAAGCAGTACTCATCGAGAAAACATTGGGTTGCAGTCGGTTTGTGTTCAATCGATTTCTGGCACGTTGGAACGAAACCTACAAACAAACAGGCAAGGGGTTAACCTACCATTCTTGTTCTGCTCAACTACCGCAGTTAAAAAAGGAACAGCCTTGGCTCCAAGAAGTAGACAGCACAGCCCTTCAATCTTCCCTCGACAACCTCGCAGATGCTTTCTCACGATTTTTCAAGAAACAAAATGAGGTCCCACGTTTTAAAAGTAAGAAGAATAGAGTCCAGTCATATACTACGAAACATACGAATGGAAACATCAGAATCGACGGTAATCAAATCAAACTGCCGAAGCTTGGCTGGGTGACATTTGCAAAATCCAGAGAGGTAGAAGGGCGGATTCTAAATGCAACGGTTAGACGGAATCCAAGCGGGAAATATTCTGTTTCGGTGCTTTGTGAGGTACCTTACTCTCCGTATATTCCTGTTGGAAAAGAGAAAACCATTGGTATTGACCTGGGTCTCAAAGATTTTGCTACGTTTTCCACTGTGGAAAAGATCAGGAATCCCAAGTACCTTCTTCTGTATGAAAAGAAACTGAACCAATGGCAAAGGAAGCTTTCACATAGGCAAAAAGGCGGGAAAAATTACGAAAAAGCGAGAAGGAAAGTAGCCATCTTGCATGAAAAAGTAGCCAACACCCGAAACGACTTCCTGCATAAACTGTCCACCCGGCTGATTCACGAAAACAAAGTGATCTGTTTGGAGGATTTGCAAGTAAACCACCTGATCAAAAATCAAAAGCTGGCCAAAAGTATTGCCGATGCGTCATGGTCCACTTTTCGCGCCATGCTGACATACAAAGCCGAATGGTATGGACGAACACTCTCCTTTGTCGGTAAACAATTTCCTTCCAGCCAACTTTGCTCCACACCAAACTGCGGCAACCGCAGTAAAGATGTCAAGAATCTGAACTTGCGAGAATGGACATGTTCGAACTGCGGGACACGGCATGACCGTGACGAGAATGCCGCGATCAATATTGAGCGAGAAGGACTTCGTTTGTTGTGTCTCACAACTTAACTGTCGGGACGACAGGGATAGCTTGGCGCATTTCACTTCGGTAGAAGTGACTACCCAAGAATCCCCCACCTCCAAGCAGTAGCGTAGGTGGAGGGAGTGTTCAAGATAAACTTGTCAGTGGTATAACCAATACGTGAAAGAAGGAATTTCAGATGTTTCCATTTGAAGTGTCTTTTCCTACCAAAATTTACTTTGGCATAGGCGAACTGGAACGTTTGGGCCAAGAAGCAAAATCATTAGGCCAAAAAGCATTGCTCGTTACAGGCGGCAATGCTGCCAAGCGTACAGGACTTTTGGATCGCGCCAAGGCTCTGTTGCAGGAAGCTCAAGTGGCGTATCTTGTTTTTGACAAAATCGAACCGAATCCGCGTACGGCAACGGTTGATGCCGGAGCTGCGCTTGCGCGTGAGCATCAGTGTGACTTCATTCTGGCTATCGGTGGCGGCTCCGTAATGGATGCCTCCAAAGCGATTGCGGCAGCAGCCGTTTCCGGACGCCCGATTTACGATTACATGCGGGGAAATCCGAGCGGTTCTGGTCAATTACTGGTACCCGTTCAGGAAGCACTCCCGATCATGACCGTCCCGACAGTAGCCGCTACTGGTTCGGAAGCAAACCATATCAGCGTCCTGACTCATTGGGACACGCATGAAAAATCTTCGATCAACGGTCCAGCACTTTACCCGAAGATTGCCATTCTTGATCCGTCTGTCACCTTTACCGTTCCGGCTCGCGTCACAGCAGAGTCTTGCGCCGATATCTTTTCCCATCTGTTTGAAAACTATTTGATCAGCGCGGAAGGGACCTACGTTCAGGACGGGATTTCCGAAACACTCATTCGCCTCGTCGTCGAGCACTCCATCACAGCGATCCAGCAACCAGACAACGCTGAAGCACGATCTACCCTTTTATGGGCGAGCACGCTGGGCATCAGTCCCTTCACTGCTGGCGGTCGCGGTGCTGGCATGCCTTTGCACGGAATTGAACATCCGCTGAGCGGAATCTACGATATGGCTCACGGTCGTGGACTGGCGATCCTGTCCCTTCCTTATTTCGAACAGATGATATTGCAAGACCGTCCCGAGAGACTAGCCCGTATGGGACGTCATTGTTTTGGCGTTACGGTGGAGAATGAGAGCGAAGCAGCACGAGCAACGATTGATGCCGTTCGCCGTTGGTATGAGCGTATGGGAATCACAGAACGTCTGTCTGACTTCGGTGTGACCAAACAATCACTGGTCCAAATGGCTGAGGAAGCGGTACGCATCGGCGGACGCGGAATCGGGTATCTGCCTAGCTCACGAAAATTGAATGAATCCGATGTAATCGCGATCTACGAGGCTTGCCTGTAATGGAAGCATCAAACACACTGGCGAGCCTACGCTCAGTTATGTAATAATACAAATTAATCATTAATCAAAATTATTTTACTACGGAGGTTACCACCATGGCAGATCCACGCATTAATGAACTGGCAAGCCGTCTCGTCCGTTACTCACTCCATTTGCAAAAAGGCGAAAAAGTTCTGATCGAAAATACAGGCCTGCAACCTGAACTCGTTCGTGCACTTGTGCGTGAGTCATTTGCAGTTGGGGCTCTGCCTTTGGTCACCTTAAAAGACCAGGAAGTCATGCGTGCACTCTATCAAGGCACGAGCGAAGAACATATGGCTCTGATGGCAAAATACGAGTATGACAGGATGAAGGACATGGATGCTTACATCGCCATCCGCGCCTACGACAACATCAACGAGTATGCCGACGTACCGGACGACAAAATGGGCATTTACGCTCGTGTCCTGTATCAACCTGTACATACGAACGAGCGCGTTCCGAACAAACGCTGGGTTGTACTGCGCTACCCAAACAAGTCGATGGCACAGCTATCCAAAATGAGTCTCGAGAGCTTTGAGGACTTCTACTTCTCCGTCTGCAATCTGGACTACGCGAAAATGTCCGCTGCCATGACTCCGTTGAAAGAGCTGATGGAGCGCACTGATCGTGTACGCATCGTCGGTCCAAAAACGGACCTGCGCTTCTCCATTAAAGGAATCAATGCCATCAAGTGTGACGGCAAACGCAATATCCCGGATGGCGAAGTATACACCGCTCCTGTACGCGATTCCGTGGAAGGGACGATTTTCTACAACGCGGCATCGATCTACAACGGCATTACCTTCAATGATGTTCAGTTCACTTTCAAAGAAGGCAAAATCGTGGAAGCGACCAGCTCCAATACTAAAGCATTGAACGACATCCTCGACACGGACGAGGGCGCACGTTATATCGGAGAATTCGCGATCGGCTTCAACCCGCACATCCTCCACCCGATGCTGGACATCCTGTTTGACGAAAAAATCGCGGGCAGCTTCCACTTCACGCCAGGGAATGCTTACACAGTAGCAGACAACGGCAACCGCTCCTCCGTTCACTGGGACTTGGTCCAAATCCAACGCCCTGAATACGGCGGCGGCGAAATCTGGTTTGACGATGTGCTGATCAGAAAAGATGGGCGCTTTGTGTTGCCAGAGCTGGAAGGCTTGAATCCGGAGAATTTGATTTAAACGAAATGAATGAAAAAATGGGTTAGGGAATGAGTTCCCTAGCCCATTTTCTATTGTTCAGAGAAAATAAAGCGTTAGACTGGCCTATTTTACAGGCGACACTGTAAGCGGGATTGGTGAGTGTCGGACTCCACCCTCTCAATAAAACAAGAGATATTCTTATTAATCCTACCAAATTTTACGGGTTTCTTTCACCGGTGAATCTCTGTTATTCTAGGTCATGCCAAACAAAACAGCCGAAACTTCCTCTCGAATGGAAGTGCGGGGGAGCTTTTTTACTTGCAGATGAGAGATCTGCATGGGGTGAATCGCCAAAGTGCGTAGGGTTGTTTCCTCAATCCGAATCCGTCAACTAACCTCGTAGGCCAAAAAAAGGAGACGATGTGAATATGAAACGCCTTGGTACTATTGCAATCGCGACATTGGGATTGGGATTTGTTCTTTCCGGCTTTTCTAACACAGCTTCTGCCGCTACCACATGTCCGCAATACGGGTATCAACCATATATGCAACCTGTCCAACCGCAAATGCAAGCACCTTACGCAGCACCAGCGAATCAACAGCAGCCAGCTCAACAGCCAGTAAAACAAGCTAACCAACAAATGGATTCTTCCTCGGTTGGGAAGCAAGTAACTGATTTGGTAAACCAAGAGCGTGCAAAAGCAGGTCTGAAGCCAGTGGAACTGGATGCTTCCCTGAACAAAGTTGCACAAGCAAAAGCTGCTGATATGTCCAAAAACAACTACTTTGACCATACAAGCCCTACGTATGGCTCTCCATTTGACATGATGAAACAATTCGGTGTATCTTCTATGACCGCGGGTGAGAACATCGCCATGGGTCAACGCACCGCTGAGGAAGTCATGAACCAATGGATGAACAGTGAAGGACACCGTCAAAACATCATGAATCCTTCCTTCACCAAAATCGGTGTAGGCTTTGTGAATGGATACTGGGTACAAGAATTCATCGGATAATGAAATTAGATATAAATGCCGAGTCCTCTAGCGGGGACCCGGCTTTCTTATTTTTTCACAGATATTGTCATGTCTTTTCTTCATCCACCGATTCCGCACTTTCTCGAACTTTTTCTACAACTTCTTCAGATTTGAGTTGCTTGTGCGAAGGGAGATCTAAAAATGTAGAAGCACGTCGATCGAGCCACAAGCTTTCCTCACCTTCCCTATCAGTTGCAACGAAGATAAACCCACCTGAATAACTAAAGTACGTAATGTTTACATCTTCCCCGAGTGTATTTTTCATGTTCTCGTAAAGGTCAAACAATTCAGGGCCAGTTTTTTCACCACCAGCCATGATTGGCTCTGTATCTGTTGCTATAACGATACCTTTTACTTCATCCTCTTCCATAATGAACGAAAGTTTTTCGTCTGTTGAAGATAGCAGTCCTTGCATATTCGTATCGTTGTAGTTACGTATTTTATCCGCTTCTGGTAAAACAGCTCCCTGAATTGAAAAGTCTGACAGGGTTGCATTCCTACTCGATTTGCTTAAGGGTTGGTTCTCTTGGTTACGTGCCTGTTCCATCTTTTTATATGCCTGTAGTGCTTCCTTATCCCCTTGGTTAATAGCCTCAGCCCAAGTAGCTGATGATATTCCAGCAACAATTAGCGCACCTATCAATGTCCATGTGTATTTATTCATAACTCCCCCAAAGTTAATTCACTTCGATATAGGAATATTCTACCATATTTTGAAATCCCTATGAATTATGCAATAAAAAAATGAAGACATTGAAGCGTCTCCATTTTTTATTTTGCCATCATTTCATCCATACGGCAGCCTGACCTCAAAACACGTACGAATCAAATCACTTTGGACAGAAATCGTTCCCCGATGCTTCTCGACGATATTTTTGGCAATAAACAGGCCAAGTCCTGTTCCTCCCCCTTGATGCGTTCGCGCTTTGTCGCCTGTAAAAAACATTTCAAAAATATGCGGCAGCGCCTCCTCAGGTATCTGGTCGCCGTAATTCATGATTTGCACAACTACTTCATCGCCCTCGCGATAAGCGTTCAAATCGATAAACTGGCCATCGCCCCCGTAGCGTATCGCGTTGGTCAGGATATTCTCAAATACGCGTGCCAGCAGCTCCCCATCTCCCACGATCACTAATTGGGCAGCAACCGTACACCGCGCGACGAGCTCATTTTTCTCAAAGGAAGGATACATCTCCTCATTTAACTGAACAAGCAATTCGCTCAAATCAATGACCTTTTGCTCGATGGTAACCATGCCGTAATTCATTCTCGTAATTTCGAATAGCTCATCAATCAGTTTTTCCAATCGATGCGACTTGGTAAGAGCAATCGTCGCATAATGCCGCATTTGTTCTTGTGTCATCTGCTCATCTTGCAAAATGAGATCCAGATAACCCAGAACAGATGTCAGTGGTGTACGCAAATCATGCGCCAGGTTCAAAACAAGCTGATCCTTGCTGCTTTCGGCAAAATCCCCTCTTTCTACCGCCTTTTGTAGCATTTCGCTTGCTAGATTGATATCCTTGGCGATTTCTGCAAACTCATCATTAGATGGGATATGGACATGCCGTGTAAAGTCTCCACTCGCGAGATAATGAATGCCCGTAGAAATCTCCCGAAAGTAGCCAGCATACCGTTTGGTCAGGAGATAGAAAAACAAGATCGCAATGGGAGCAAAGACAATCAAAAAGAAATTGATATCCCCCATCTCCCTGATGAAATAGCGCACCTGGGTGATTGGATCTTCGTACTTAACCCCCACCCGATAGTAAAACTGGAGCACTTTATAGAGCAGATAGGTTACGATACCAGCCAGAAGCATGCCAAACCCAAGAAGCCCAAGCATTTTGAAACGAAAGCTATGTCTCCCCTTCGCCATGGAAAAAATGAATCACTCCCTATACTCGTTTTCGTCCAACGATCAATCATGATAGACTCTTTTAACCCGTTCTCCCAAACGGCTTACCAGCTCGTTCGTAATGGTTTTACACGATTGGGCCATTTCCTCGGCAGTGATCTCCTCCTCTTGATCTCTACCAATAAAGGTCACAACCTCCCCTCTTTGCACCTCTTCTATATCTGAAATATCTACAATGAGCTGATCCATGCAGACAAAGCCAATAATCGGTCGCCTTTTTCCTCTAATCAAGCAGGTAGCCCCCACTTGTGACAGCATGCGCGGAACCCCATCTGCATATCCGATGGATACGATGGCAATCTTACTGTCCTTCTGCGCTGTGTGGGCGCGTCCATAGCCCACGGGTGCTCCCTTTTCCACCTGTTTCACCTGCACAACTCTTGCCTTTAGTGATAACACAGGTCGTAGGTCGATGCTTGTTTTTACCTTGTCTCCCTGCTTGCTCAACATCCCGTAGAGAGCGATCCCCATTCGAGCATAATCGTATTGCAGCTCCCCGTAATTCAGTACGCCGTAACTGCTTTGAACGTGCAGCTTCTGTGGATTGATCCCCTTTTCTTTCAGCTGTTCGATCACGTTTTGGAAACGGTCGATTTGATTTTTCGTGTATGCGATATCCGAAGCTTCCAAACTGTCAGCCACACTCAGATGCGTAAAGGTACCGCAAACCTGCAAATGCTTATATCGATACATAGCCGCGATTTTTTCCGTGTATTCCCAAGACTCCCCGAGTCTCCCCATCCCCGTGTCGATCTTGATATGAACAGGGATTTTCACGTTGTAGCCATTCAGTGTCTGGGCATATTCGTCATCTACTACGGTTTGTGTCAGTTTGAAACGGGCGATCTGGCGTATCCGACGCTCATCGGTATAGCCAAGCACCAGAATCTCCCCTTTTACGCCCTTCTTCCTTAGCTCGATTCCTTCATCGATTGTGGCAACGGCGAAGTGATCAATCCCGAGCTTGTTTAAGAACCTCGCAATTTGCCATCCGCCGTGGCCATATGCCTGCGCCTTAACGACTGCCATCATCGCACAATCCTTGGGGAGAACCTGCTGGATTTCCCTGACATTATGTTGGAGATGCGGGAGATGGATATCAGCCCATGCTCGCCCAGTTTGATCCGGTTTCCCACCTCGAAAGCGCTGGATCGCCTTCATCGCCAGCACTGAAAGAACAAACGACAGCACTGTGACCAGCGTAAAATGCACCAAGCCAAAGTAGCTGTCTCCCAATAACCCGATGCCATACAGCAGCAAAGTCACCCAAAACGCATTCCATGTCGATAGTCTCGTATATAAAAAAGTATTGATACACACCCCCAGCATGATGCCAGGGAAATACCATAGATGATACAAGGTCCCGTTAAACAAGAGGTCTTTCACTGCTGTTAATAAAGTAAATCCATCCGTAAAATACCCCTCATACACATTCACAGGAAAATAGAGAAGGATCGAAAGCAAATATAGCTTTCCTACTTTCCATAAAAGCTGCTTTAGCATAGACGCATTTCTGTTGCGATCTGAACCAAGCTTTTGCATGAAGAAAAATCCTGTGCACATAAAGAAAAACGGAACTGCCACCCTGGCTATTGTTTGTCTCAGTGTGAAGTCCGCCCATTCACTTATGGATAGCAGTGGAAAAGTATGGATGGCGATAACAAGAATCGCTGCAATGATTCCGAATCGATCCAGCCCGCCATACTGCTTTTCACTACCCACGTTCATTACGTGCCTCCTGATGAAATACCGTAATGATAAATCCATCCACGTTGTTGCCCGATATTTCGTAGCGCTCACCAGCTACAACCGGGATGTGCGTAACTGTATCGGTAGCTTTTACATAGTAGATTTCCATGTTCTCCTCATCTACTAGCAAATGCTCCTGATGGAATTCGTAGTTTTTCACATACTCGATATACTCTTCCAGACAAAGCTGAAGCTTTTCCATCAACACAGCATGCGGATAGCCCACATACCGAAAATGCCAGGGCTCATCCGAAATCCCTGTTAGCTGTTCTTTGTCTTTGTCGTAGCGTTTGATAAACCCATATTGACTAGCGCGCTGTCGAAACATTCGGCATACGCCGTGATCGGGAAAAGAAGGGCAAATAAAATCGATTACTTCCTTTTTCTCCCCTACATCTATCGCAAGCCCTGTCTGATGCTCGCTTTCATTCGGACGCGCTACAAATTTACTGGTAAACACCTGTCCATTTTCGAGAAAGGATTGATCATAAATATCCGTTTGTTCCGCCTTACTGCGAAATCCACTGACAGGCACGATTGCATTCTCTGCGTTGCAGGCTTTCAGCAGCTTGGCAAACATCTTCGCAGCCGTGTTTTCCAGCATCATATTGTTGTGTGCTCCGTCAATCAGCCGCATGCGGTTCAGCAGAATACCGTCGTCTGTTTGCCAGCGGATTGGGTACTGGCGATTCACCAAGATCAGATGACCGTGATGCAGATTGTCGCTGTTCAACGTAACCGTAAAGACGTGAGGTTGTGTCATCGGTTAGTCCTCCTCCAACGCTAGCATGATCAACGTATCAAGAAGCTCCTTATAGGAAATCCCCGCAGCACGCAGCATGCTTGGATACCTGCTCTTCGAGGTAAAGCCGGGGATTGTATTCACTTCGTTAAACACGATATCCCCGTCTGGTGTGACAAACATATCCACGCGAGCGAATCCACGACAGCCAAAAACCTGATAAAGATGGGTCGCTGTTTGCTTGATTTTATGAGCGAGCTCTTCGTCAATTCTTGCTGGGACATGGATATGGGCAGTCTCCAATGAATACTTTTCAGTATAATCGAAGAAACCTTGGAGCAATTCGATCTCATCCACTTCCCCCACAATGACCTCACGATTTCCCAGTACCGCGCAGCCCACCTCAAATCCTGTGATGTTTTCCTCGATGACTACCTTGTCATCATGCTGGAGGGCGTTTTCTATCCCGAAAAACAATTCTGATAGGCTGTATGCTTTCGTAATCCCAATGGAGGACCCTGCCTTTGCCGGTTTGACATACAAAGGAAATCCCAGTGGTTCGGTGGCAGCTTGAACAGTTGCCAGATCCGTATTTGGATAAACGGCAACGGATCTTGGCGTTTTGATACCGGAGCCCTCCGCCAACGTGTGGGCGATATCCTTATCCATACAAATCGCAGAGGATAGCGTGTGACAACCGACAAAAGGAATTCCGGCGAGCTCCAATAGCCCTTGCACTGTTCCATCCTCTCCGTTTTTGCCATGCAAAATCGGGAATACCACATCAACCTTCGTGACCGTCATGGCACCGTTCTCCTGTGTAACAATTCCCCGCACCTGTCTGCAAGGAGAGAGAAAGGCAGGCACACACTTCTCACTTTGATGCCAACTGTCATTCCGAATGCTTTCGATGTTGCCGGTATATCGCAGCCATTGCCCTTCTCTCGTAATTCCTAGCAAAATCACCTCGTACTTTTCCAGACACAAGCTCTCCAGCACAGAACTCGTAGATTTTAGCGATACTTCATACTCAGAGGAACATCCCCCAAACAATATCGCGACAGTCAATTTCTTCATTAGATTCACTCCTTCTTTTCTTTAGTTCACGTAGCTTGTTACAATCACGCCGCCTATGTTGTCACCCGAAATCTCGTAGTTGCTCGAAATCGGTACTTTGATCATCATCTCTTCATCGACAGGGTAGTAGTTAATTTCGTAGATCTTCCCTTCGTTTGTTACGGAGATACTTCTTTTGTCTTTTAGATAGTCCAAGTATTCTTCCAGCGAAAAGTTATTCTCCTTCATGACCGCGCTATGCGGCAAGCCGACATATCGGAAATGCCAAGGCTCAAATACCGTTCCTGTAATGGCTACCTTGTCTTTCGGGTAGCGCAAAATAAAACCGTATTTCCACGAATGATCTTCCAGCCACTTACCTTCAGGGGCGTGCTCCATTTTCATTTGCGTCGATCCAATATCCAGCGCGGAACCTACATTGTGTTCGCTATAACCGCTTGGCATCGCGATCGCTGGCCCCATTTCTTCATACAGCTTCTCTTGTTCTTCCTTCCCTCGATAACCGCTGTTCAGGATAAAGTGGCTCACGTTATCTTGTTGTGCAGCTTTGACCATCTCCAAGAATACTTTGGCTACACGCTCCGACACTTCGAGTCTATGATCGAGCAAAGTATAGCCTTGTAACAGCTCTTCATGCTTAGACAACCGAATCACATCGTTTTTTACCCCTGCCTCATGAACCGGATAGTCTTTATTGACCAAGAGAAGGTCTCCCTGATAAATTTGATCTTTTGTTATTTGTATCGATTGGTACTCCACACCGGTAGCCTCGCTCACTGTTTCCATATGTCCTCCAACATTAGGTGGGCCTTCTGTTATTTTTTGGAAAACAATATATCCAAACAGCGATAAAATGACAAGCCAAAAAACCCTCTTTTTCATTCACAGCTTCCTCCTTCACTTACACAACTAGGATAGGGAAAACTGTTAAAATAAAAAGTAGGGTAAATCTAAAATAATTTTAAAGATGTCCAATCATTTTTATAAAGTTGCTTAGCTGGATAGAGAGGAGGTCAGTAGCCTAGTATGAACAAAACAGACCGTCTGTTGGCAATCGTTCTGGAGCTACAGCGAAAAGGAACGTTGCGCGCAGAAGATTTGGCCGCGACTTTCGAGACGAGCGTCCGGACGATTTATCGTGATATGCAGGCATTGAGCGAAGCAGGCGTCCCCATCGTTGGGGCACCGGGTCAGGGCTACTCGTTAATGGAAGGGTATTTTCTTCCACCCGTCAGCTTTTCGGTAGAAGAAGCCGTTGCACTTTTGATCGGAGCAGACTTGGTCGAGCAAGCATTTGACCAAAACTTTGGAAATAGCGCAAGAGCCGTACAACGCAAAGTCGAAGCGATCCTGTCTGCGGATGTAGGCGAACAAGCCAGACGTATCCGTTCAACCTTTCGCCTCGTAAGCCCCAGAGCAAACAATCTGCGCGAACAGGAAAAAGCGCATGCGCAACTCCTCCACGATGCGATCATTAGTGAGCGGAAGGTGCGGTTCCGCTATCGGAGGGGCACGCCTGGGGAGGGGGACGATCGTGAAACAGTTCGTGATGTTGCTCCATATGGTCTCGTGCTGGTTCGTGGTTCTTGGACACTGCTCGCTCATTGCGATCTGCGACAGGATATTCGTCGATTCCGCCTGTCCCGCATGAGCGGCCTGATCGTTTTGGAAGAGCGCTTTATCCTCCCTGACGATTTCCATTTTGCTGATTACAAGCCTCTCGACGATCGGTACTTGGAGGTGCAGATCGTCATCAGCCCAACTATCGCTGATCGGGTAAAAGAATCGGGCAATTTTTTTATCGAAGAGATTACGGAGCATCCGGACGGCTTTCTCGTTAGATTGCGCGTCAGACAAATCGAAGAAATATTGTCTTGGGTACTTGGGTTAGGGGCAGATGCGGTTGTTCTTACGCCTGAATCCTTGCGTAGCCGAATACGCGAGGATGCCCAAAAATTATTCGAACGCTACTGACATACTGCTGTCAGTAGCGTTCGAATATGATAAGAGCAAGAAACCAAGAGGAGCTGATTCGCCCATGAATACAAAAGAAATCGTAACCAAATTCGAAGACGTGACAAACCACTATCTGCATGAATTAGAGGGCTTCACCATGGAACAACTCTTGCAAAAGCCAAGTGAAGAGGAATGGTCGATCGGTCAAATGTACCTTCACTTGATCCAATCTGCGCGGTATTTTCATCTGGGAAATGTCGAGAAGTGTAGACAAGGAGGTCCTGCTGTCACAGAAGCAGGTGCCCAAAAATCCGAGATCGGCCAGACGATATTTGCTCAAGGTTCCTTTCTTCCTGTTCGCGTGAAAGTCCCTGCCTCTCCTGAGTACACACCTGCACAACCAGAGAGTAAGGAGCAATTGCGTGATGGACTCATCAGCGTGCTCGCACAAATGAAGGAACTGGAACCAACTCTGGACGAAATTCCTGTGCATCACACGGTGGCTCACCCAGCCTTCGGTTCGCTTACCGCAAAGGAATGGTTTGCCGTGGTAGAAATGCACTATCGCCATCACCTGCTCCAGCTCAACCGACTGAAGGGTTAGTTTTTTTCTCCAAACATCCCCGCAAGCTTTTGATAGGTCGTCGGAAACTCTGCTTGATAGCGCAAGAAGGACGGGATCGGATAGCGGATTCCGCCTTTTTGCGTTCCCACTAATCCCTCCACCAGCTCGGCGGCATCACGAAAATGAAAGCTGAAGGCCATCTCATGATCCTGTGTCTGGGCAAACAATCTGTCGCCATAACACGGTACGATCACTTGCGGCTGTCCCGTCTGGATCGGCTTGATCGCAATATCCGCACAGTCGGCCCGACTGGAAAAGGTAGAAGGAATCGATCCACCGCGCTTGTACAGCATCCCCGCCACCAATCGCATGACCTGTGCCGCATTGCCGTAAATCACGACGACATCTGGCTCAATCTGTGCCCGCTCCAGCGGAAACGATACGTAGTAGCCGCTTTCTTCTGCTGAAAATTTCGGGACATCCAGCTCGCTTTTCGCCCCATTTTCCAATGAATCTGTATACATCCCACAGGCGAGATGACCCTCTGTATAAAACGCCGGCTGCTCTTCATACCCAAAAGCCACCTGCGCGATCGGACAGGACAGATCGGCTCCATTCATCGCGATACTCCAGCCATAACGCCGGGAAAAACCGACAGCTTGGCAAATAGTAATCGGATAACCCAGATCACGGACAGGTCGCTTTGCCTTTGACGGCAGGGCGGCTTCTTCTTTTTGGATGCTAACTCCCACAGGAAAGGTCTCGGTCCTCACATACATTTGAAGCGCTTGATTCAGCTCGATGGCGTTCATTCCATTCTCCCCCTCGTTTTTAACATTCACCGCTTATACTCGGAATCTTTCGTCTTTTTCACCCAAAGTCCTGTCACTCCCTGCATTTTTTCCAAGCTTACAACATCGTAAGGTAATGGAAAGGTTTATCGATAGGGAGTCGAAACGATCCCTGTTAGGATAAAAGAAGACACACGTATTACTTGGGATGGCTGGAGGGTTCACAATGAAAAAGTTGGCATGGCTGGGCACGGTGCTTCTCGTCTTTCTGTTAGTGGGATGCTCCTCCAGCTCACCAGATACAGTGCAAGGGCTCGGAAAAGAAGAAGCGGGGCAGATCGCTGCCGCCGCTGTTAGACAATATTACCAGGTGGATGTTAATACGACTGATCGGGAAATCACGCTGGAGGACCCAGCCAATTCGGTATACAGAGGTGTACCTGTTCACGCCATACTAAAACGCGAGCCTGTGAACGGCGATGTCCATGGCTTTCACGCGATAATCGAACCGAGGTCAAAGCAAATCCTTTCCCTGTCGATTGACGTTATTGGAATAAACGGAGAAATAGCGACAAAAACGATGACAGAAGCAGATTTGGAAAAGACGGCATCTGATTTCATTCGCTCGAAAAACCTGCTTGTGGCAAACAGCTTCCAATTGGTGAAAGCTTCTGACGCTCATTCCAATGACGCCAAGCGTTACTTTTATTACACAGATGGCCTAAATGACGTGGCAATCGGAGTGGACCCAGGCCTGAAACAGGTCGTTACGTTCACGTATGATTGACGCACCCTAAACCTTACCCTTTCCATTTACAGTGGGTTCTCCGTTGCGAGAACCCATTGCTGTTAGTTTCCGCTGTATTTATCCTCAATTTCCTCTCTCATTTCCTGATAGGTCTCGGTTGTGAGACTCACCAAGTAATTGGTAAGCTCCTCCTTGGACTGTGTAGCCAACGCTTCTCTTTCTTGCCTTTTCCCAGTAAGGTACTCCCTCGCCTCATTGCCAATCTTGCCGCTCGCAGATAAATACTCGATCGCCATTCCGATGTTCAGGCTCTCCCGCCAGTTTTTCTCGTACCAGTCCTGGTCATAAGCATCCACCCATTTCTTGCGGTCGATCAAGACAGCGTCAGCTTCTGTCAATGCATCCCGTTTCCACTGCTCCCACTTCTGGGCGATTTCTTTCGCACGTTCCAACTCTTGCTTGAACTGCTCACGGTTCGTCACATTTGCATACAGACCTTCTGACGCGTGGGCAATCTCTTTCAATTGCTTCTGCCCTTCTGCATTCACGTCAAAGCCAATGACGTTCAACAACGGCATTATTTTGGATTGGGACAATTCCTTGGCTACTGCCACTGGATTGCCATCACAAGTCTCGATACCATCACTGACCAGGTAGATGACATTCGTGTTTTTATCCGCTTCGAATCCCGCCAAATCCTCCTGGGCGAGACGCAAGGAGTGCGCAATGGATGTCCAGCCCGTCGGCTCAAACATGTCGAGTGCTTGCTCAAGTCTTTTCGCATCGTAGGCTTGCAATGGATAGACCATCTCACTGCTGCCACAGGAAAGCTGCTTATGTTCATCAGCATTGCTCCCCTTATGACCATACACGCGCAACGAGATTCTCGCATCTTCAGGCAGTGCTTCCGCGAATTCCTGGATCGCTTCCTTGGCGAGCTGCATTTTCGTTTTGTCCCCAATTTTCCCGGCCATGCTGCCGCTCGCATCCAGGATGATTTCTACGTTGAAATTTTCCCGAAACTGAAAACGGGCGTCCTCGATATCTGGACTCCCATACGAAGCCATTCTCCAGCGGTCTACAACCATCTGGGGACTGAGGTAATCCTCCGCGAACAGGGTGAGCAGTTGATTCCAGTACAAATCCAAGTAAGCATCATTCATCCCGTCGACCACGGTAGGCATTTTATCCAAAATCTGTATGATCTCCGTTCGATGCGGATAAGCTGCGTGGAAAAATTGTGTGCCAGCAAGCGGTCCAGGCTGTGAAGCAATCAATTCCTGTGTCGTCTGCGGCCCTTGATTTTGCCCGATCCCTGTACCCGCTCCGATTGCGCCCAGTGAACAGCCGGTAAGCAGAAGCATGATCAAGATACTGTTGAACAAGAGCGACATCCGCATTTTGGTGTTACGCATTCGGTCATATCCTCCTTGCTTTGTTGCCTTGCTGATTAGATCGCCGCGTTTTTCTTTCGGATGAACGCTAGATGATTTCTTTTGATAAAAGGCATACCGACCGCGAGGATGAGCAGCTGCAACGGGAACTCTTCTCGATAAAATGAGCCGATGATCGTAGCTGGTACGATCAATGCGTAGAAGTAAATCATCATGTATCGCCAAAAGCGCTGCCAGCTTCGTTCCTGTCTGGACATGGCTTACACCTTCCTTCTCGTTCACTTGATCATCACCGACTCATTTCTTTTCGACGCAAATGTTCCATGCCAGCCTGTTCAATATACGGAAGGGCAAACATAAAAAAGAGCAGCGCATACGGGAGTTTTTCCCCCAACGCCATGAACAGACAGGACATCGGCAGGAAAACGCCATAGATGATCACCGTCACTACATTCCAGAATCGCTGCATTTTTTGTAGCTTGCTTGTCATGCCATTTCCTCCAATGTTCGCCGTTCCTACATAGGAATATGCAGATTCACCCATCCGCTTACTTCATCAATAAAGCCGATCCGTCTGCTTTCGCCTGTCTGGTAGATTTGCTCGGAATAGGCAGGAATGAAGTCAAACCCCATCGATTCCGATTCGTACTTTACAGAAGTTGTTACTTCAATCCGATTGTCACTGTTGAACAATTTGACGGACGAACCGGTAAGCGTTGCCTTGTTATCCGACAGCACTTTGGCAACCACTCCAGGAATTCTGCTAGTTGCATTCTGTAAGCCTGCATAGACATAAAACTGCAGCTCAGGATTACCAGGCAATGCACTGTTTAAAGCCAAGTCAATCGCTCCGTATTTTATCTCGCTCGCGGCCCAATCCGGATGCGAAGCCTTCAACTGACTCGTCGCAGCTTCCACCCTTGGCCAGACAAAATTAGGATTTTTCAGCCTTGTGATCGACGCATCATATGCCATAATAGCCACTATCATCTCATCATAAATATCCTTCACCGCCGCAATGCTCGCCTGCTGCGCACTGTTCGACGCCTGCTCCTTGTCTACAAAAACGGTCGAAAAGTTAAAAAGCGCCACAAACACCAGCATGAACATAAACCAGTAAATCGTCAGGGTGAAGATCGTCATATTTCCACGTTCATTTTGCAAGTGACGCAGTATACGTACCATCTAGTTCATCACCCTGCTCTTCATTTCTCGATCAAAGGAGATATATCGGTCTTCCTTCTCGATATATAGCCAGTCAGGGAGAAACGCCAGTTCCATCTGTACGCCGACCTTGGCGGTAAAATATCCGCTACCATTCCCCTTGATATCACAATCATTGAAGGAAATGTAGCCTCCTGCCGCGTTCACCACGTTTTTGGCAGCTTGCATGGCTTCTCCCGAATTACCCGTTATAGCGTACACCTTCGCCGCCTCATTTGCCGCCGACTGAGAGATAATTACGCCGTAGACGCCCACAAGAAACTGCCAGCAAATCAGCATGATCAGAAAGACGAACGGCAGTATGGCGATAAACTCTATGGTGACCGAGCCCTTTTCATTGGAAACGATCTTCTTCAGGCGCATTCTTCGCTCATCTCCTCTCGAACTTATTTGCAAGCTACCTTTCATCGAGCAGCAATCCCCCTGCTACAGCTGCTTCCGCTCTTGCCGCCTCGTCCTTCCATTTATTGACGTATATCATGAACATGACCGCAAAAAACGGAAGAACAATCACATTGAGCAACAACTCAATAAACATCACCGCCCCGAAGGTCGCCGTAATCGACGTGACGAGGAACAAGCCAGCCAAACTGATTAGCCATTCCACCACGCTCACCAGTAGCAACAGGCCAAAAATTTGGAAAAAATGCTTTTTGCCCATTTCCATGGCAGCTCGCCAAGAGCGCCAAGCCGATTGTTTTTTCAGCACCACAAAAAACGGGGTCAAATAGAACAAGACCATCAGAATCAACCCAGGTATCATGAACAGCATCATTCCTATAGAGACAAGAAAGCTAAACACGATCCCAAATACGAATACGGAAAAGCTGTGTTCAAAAAAAGTCCGAAATGCCTTACGAATCGGACGCTCATCGCCGTCCAGATCACTTTGAACATACTGGGCAAAAGGAATCTGGAGGATCAGTAAAAACAGAAGAAGTAAAAATAGATTGAAAAAGCTTGCGACGAATTTGGCGCCCGTGATCGCCGCAATCAAATTCAGGTAGTTCAGCGTAAAATTGTGGATGATAAAAAATGGAACCACGAGTACAGCGGACAAGAGCAGCAAAGATTCGATGTTCCGTGCATAAAAACGAATGCTTTCTTTGAAGGGATGCATATGGGTTTCTCTCACCTTTCCTGTTATGGGTTTCGCAGTTTATCCATCAGCCCGTTTTCCAGGATGGTCATATTAAGCTTCTCGTGGGCCTCCCGCAACTGTTCAACCGAATGGAAAGACTCATGTTTCCCTGTCGTATGCGTCTCAAAGCCTTTCACGGATTCATCGGCAATATTTCGCAGCGTTTTGTCTTTGTAAACGGAGAGTAAGTCACTCAGCTTTTTTCGTTTCTGCTCCTGTACCCGATCCAGTTCTACTCGATTGGACTGGAAAAGCTGGTAAAGCCGATCCACCGAGTCTTTGATCAGCACCTGCTTGCGAATGCGATCATACAAAATGTAGTCGGATTCAAACAAAACATCCCGTAATGCCGTTTCTTCTCCAGCGATGACGTAGTTGCGCGCGAAAAATTGATTGAGCAGATCCATCCCCCGAGTATAAATAGCACGCAGCTGGTCCCGGCTTTCCATCATGGTTTTGCAAACGTCGATCAGCTTCTCTGCATCTTGCCGAAGCACCGTGTCCATCTTATCCTGGTAGCTGGGCAAAAGCGCCCTCAGATACTCGTATTTTTGCTCATACATCTCGATCGGCTTCTCTTTATCCATGGCGAGATTGTTCTTAATCTTGCGCCCCGCATGTGCATGCACCAAAAACAGCTTCACGACAGGCTCTGCTTCATGGCGGCGAACTACTTCACCATCCGGTCGCAGCACCAGGTACCCGACTGCGTCTTTTTTCCCCCATTTCCAGTACGCTACATGGTAGTAATATTGTCCGTTTACGTAGGCTGGGTAGTTATACAGCTCTGTCCTCTCTAAAAAACGCTTATTCCGCTCGATTTGAGCCTGAACCTGTGGTGTATTCACGACTTTCATAAGCAAGGACCTCCGTTACGCAAATAAGGATTTCACCCAGCCAACAGCTTTTCCGACCCCATCCCGGATTCCACGGGTAATCGCTCCTCCGGCTAGCTTGTCAGCGTACTTCACGAGTTTGCTCAATCCCCACAAAACCGCACCGGTGACAACAAGCACTCCACCTACCGCCTGCCCACCTGGTATGACGGAAGCAATGACACCTGCATCCATCAGCACACTGCCGAAATTACCGACGCCATCCACAAATTTCTCATTTTGCGTGGCTTCATTCTGGCTCGGATCAAACGCCATGCCAAAGGTGCCGACCGTATCCATGATGTCAAACGGAAGGCTGATCGCTGCTACACCCACATTTAAACCTTTCACGATTCCCGGCATTCTGACGCCGGACGGATTTGCCGAATTCGTCAGCTGACCACCTTGGAAAATATCGCGAAAACTGTTATTCGGCAATTGTGCCAACACAAATTGATAGTTGCCCCACGCGCTCATCCCGTCGAGTGAATCGACACCCAAGCCAGTTACCGTGTTTACATACGGCGTATTCTTGAAGGCAAGATCAAGGCCTTTTATCGCCAGATCTCCCAAGAACATGCCTTTGCCACGAAGTCCCGCTGCCATGTCTACTTCGCCATTCATAAGCAAATCAGCGCTATATGCCAGCGTACCGCCCATGACGTCCTTGATCGTCCATTTGACAGCACCGTATTCAAGCGTCTCCGTCATCGGTTTCGAGCTATCTGGATCGATGCCGGGGTGCTGAGAAGAAGGCATCTGTAGATTCGGTGCAGGTACGGTTGCTTTTGGCGCTTGCGGGTTCGAGTAATTGACGTTTGGCCCCTGAAAATCGGGTGCTTGTGGATTTATCTGATCCCAATTTGGTGCTTGCGGATTCGTCCAATCCCAGTTCGGCGCCTGTGGGTTCAGCTTTTCCCAATCAGGAGTCTGCGGGTTTATTTTTTCCCACTGCGGCGTTTGTGGGTTGTGCTCCCATTGCGGAGACTCCAGGTTCGGTTGATCCCACTTCGGGGCCTCGTATTGCAGCCCTTGATACTGCATGGAAGCCGCCAAGCCCACCAGCGGAAACAGATTCATCAAAAGAATCAGAACAGCGAAAGTAGCCGCTGCCATTGGGCTTCTTACCCATTTCCTCACTTCACAAACCTCCTTTTGGAGATTTCGTCTCTAGTTTGTTTTCGTGTTTTGTGCAAACTTCTGGTTGATCGCATCCACGGCTTCCTTATAGGACTTCTCGTTCAAGGTATCCAGGAATTGCTCCAGCTCATCTGCCTTTTTCTGTGCAATTTCCAGCTGCTCATCGTTCAACTTCCGCAGTTGATCGGCGAACTCATCGGAAATGATGTTGCTTGCATCCATAGTCATGATTGCAGATGTTAGATCATGATTTTCCCGTTTGGCGATACGACTCCATTTCAAAGCAAAGTGACTGATGTCAATCGATCGGGAACTGCGAGTGGATACGGCTTGGTAGGATGCATTGGCTTTCCACTCTTTCCACTTGTTCGCGATTTCTTTCCCACGATTGAATTCGTCCTGCAGCTCCTTCTGATCTTGAATCAGAACATAGCGGCCTCCCGCTGCCTTTGCCACTTCTTTCAACTGCTGCTGCCCCGGACCGTCTACACCAAATCCAATCACGTTAATAATCGGCGTAATCTCGGATTGGGCCAACTGTTTGGCAGCTTCGACAGGGTCACCATCGCACGTCTCGATTCCGTCACTGACGAGGAAGATCATATTGGTGTTCTTATCCCCAGGCAATTTGCTTAAATCCTTTTTTGCTTCCTGCAAAGAGTAAGCAATCGGAGTATATCCGGTAGGTTGGAACTGATTTAAAGATTGCGTCAGTTTTTCTTTGTTATAAGTCTGCATCCCGTACACCAGCTCACTGCTTCCGCAAGACAGTGTTTTATCCGACTCTTTCCCGCTGCCCTTGTGCCCGTATACGCGCAGAGCGACATTCGCCTGTTCCGGCAAAGATTCAGCAAAGGCTTGAATCGCTTCTTTGGCAGCATCCATCCTCGTCTTGCCGTTCGATTTTGCCGCCATGCTACCACTCGCATCCAAGATAATTTCAACATTGTAGCTTTCTTTAAACTTGAACCGCGGATCATCGATGTCCGGATTCCCAAATGAGGCCATTTTCAGTTCGTCTATTATCTGTTGCGGATCAGGATAGCTTTGGGCAAACAACCCTAACAAGGCAAGGTAGTACTTGTTCATCATTTCTTCGTCTGGTTTTTCAACAGTAGGGAACTTTTTTAGTTCGGATAAAACTTCTTCCCTGTTGTTGTCATACGAGACCCCGGAAAAACGTCCTGGTGGCGAATTGACGAAGTCCTCTGTCGTTTCCCGCTTTAACGGCATTCCTTCCTGTGCCATGGCCTCCAACGCTTTTACCTTTTCTTCTTGCGTCATCTCGGCGTTTGGGTCTCCTGTTTGGTCTGGCGGTTGGCTTTGCGTAGGCGGTGTTTCCGTGCTTGGTGGAGCAGAAGGATTTTGCCCCTCTGCGTTCTGAGATGTATCCGGCTCCTGCGAACACGCCGTTAACAGGCTCAACAGGAGGATCACTGCAATTATTCCCTTCACGAGTCTCATCAAAGTGCTACCTCCTGCTTGATTTCGTCTTGCTATGTATGAAGCGTCATATGGTTCAGGTGGTGAAGGACCATTCCTTCACCACCTCTTTTCCATATGCTCATCACCAAAAAAGCATTCAATGATTGATTAATTTCCGTCTAATTTTTTGATGATATTGCTCAATGTATCCCCAATGGATTCTCCAACGAGTGTGGGGTCCTTATCAAAGTAGGCCATCACCGCACCAAACACAGCGATGACTACACCTGCCAACGCGATCCACTCAATCGCCTGTGCTCCTTTTTCGTTTCTAAGAGCTCCCTGACTTTTTACATACCATTTCAGCATCATGCTTTTCATATAAAATCTACTCCCTTCATGATTTGGATAATGAAAAAATAAAGAACTGTGCACTCCCATCTCGCTGACGGGCATCACCTCCTAAAAGTGAACCCCTGGATCATGGCATGATGTCGGAGAACAAACTGAAGTTATCCAAAATATTCAATACCATCAAACCGCCAATTAGGATAATCGCTGTAGGAGTCACGATAAACGTAGTGATCAGGGTTACTTTTGGCGACGCCTTGGCCGCCTTTTCCTTGATTAGCTCTTTGCGGATTCTCCTCATATTTTCCGCCTGCGCCTTGAACGTGACGGCAATCGGCACCCCCAGGCGCATCCCCTGAATGAGCGCTTTGATCAGCATTTGAAACTCCGGATTGTCGTTGCGTCGTAGCAATTGTTCATACGCCTTTTCCCTTTGCACACCGAGATCCAGCTCTTGATTGAATCGGGAAAACTCTTCCCGAATCGGCCCATCAAAAAACTTGATGACTTCGCGCAAAGCCTGATCGAGACTCACCCCCGCCTGAAGTGTCACGCTTACGGTGTCGAGAAATTCAGGCAGGTCATAGCGAAGCTGATGTTGACGATCGCGCGCTTTTTTCTTCAACAAAAGGATGGGCAAAAAGTAGCCAATCAACGGCCAGGCGATCAATCCTAAATGTGAGAAGGGAAAGCGAAGAATAAAAAACAGCGTGCCGGCAATAATGCCGAGCAGAGCCATGAAAATTTTGACCCCTTGGAATTGGGCCACGGTCAAATCAAGTGGCCGCCCAGCCCTGAGCAACCAATCCTCAACCTCATGCGACTCACTGAAAAAATTGATGCGCTGTCCCATGACAGCATAGTCGTCTCCATACCGAAGCAATCGTTTGACCAGACGCTCGGATGAGGTCTCCTGCTTGCGCACGCCGTAGTTTTTGTGCCCGCTCATCTCATGGACATGTGCGAGCAGCTTTTGCTTCTCGATGGAGTAGCGATACCACTCTTTTAGGCAGATGGCAAACAGCAAAAGAAACAAGAACACGCAAGTAATTATGAGAGCATCCATGTTTTCACACCTTTATGTTGGTCACTTTCTTTACGAGGATATAGGACAGGAGAGTTCCGATTACAAACAACCCCAGAAGAAAAAGACCAAATCCGGAAAACAACGGATCAATGAAGCCTTTGTTCATCGTGTTCATCATCAGCACCAGGGCAACTGGCATGATCGGCACCAAGATAGAGACGTATCGCTGTTCTGCCGTCATCGTCTTGATTTCCTGATTCACGATGCGGCGATCCTCCAATGTCTCCGCCATTTCTTGCAGCACCTGGCTCAAATTCCCCCCTGCGCGCCGTTGAATCAGCAGGGTAGCAGTAAAGATCCGGAATTCTCGCGTCGGTATTCGTTTTTCCATGTCAGAGAGCGCCCGGTCAAAGCTGACGCCTAGCTGCAGCTCACGTGCCATGCGGCTAAACTCATCACCAGCGGGATAATTCATCTCCTTGGCTACCAGTGAGATCCCCTGCGAGAGCGTAAGACCTGCACGCAGCGAGTTGGCTAAAAGGCGACACACTTCGGACAGCTGTTCATTCAATCGCTCCTGGTACTTGTTGCGCCGGACGAAGAACAGCACGTTCTGTATGAGATACATCACCACTGCCCCGATCATGAAGTTAAAAGGAAAAGAAATATTCACGACGTTACTGAGCAAGAAGGCAAGCACCATGGTACCTACGATCAAAATTCCGTAAAACTCCGAGGGCGCAAGCGCGAAGTTCGCTTTGATCAGCTTTTTTTGGATTTCCTTGGCATAGGGCGTTTGGTCAAATTTATCTCCCCAAACGATGACGACGCTTTTTCGTTTTCCCTTTACCTCGAACCATTCTTCCGCTTTCTTTTTCCATTCGGTCTTCTTGGCCCGATAACCGAGATACTCGTACATGCCCCAGATGCCAAACAACACCGCGAAACTAAACAGAATAGGCATGGTCACGCTGCTTCCCTCCTTCCGCCCTGAACATGGATTCATCCAGATTGATTCCAAAAACTTGGAGCCTCTCCAAGCACCGTGGAATTACCCCTGTTGCCGTAAAGTAGCCAAGCACCTCCCCTTTTGCGCCGATTCCCTTTCGCTGGAAACGAAAAATCTCGTTGACCTCTACTCGTTTGTCTTCCGTTTTCGCTACTTCCGAAATCGAAACGATTTTACGTGTTCCGTCTGAAAGGCGGGTGACTTGGACGATGATATCCAGCGCACTGACGATATATTCGCGGACAATCGAGGAGGGCAAATCCATTCCAGCCATAACGACCATCCCTTCCAAACGGTTAAAGGCATCCTGTGGTGAGTTGGCGTGAACAGTTGTAAGTGATCCTTCATGCCCGGTATTCATGGCCTGCAGCATGTCGAATGCCTCTGGACCCCGTACCTCCCCGACGATGATTCGGTCTGGCCTCATCCGAAGCGAGTTTCGCACGAGCTGACGGATGGTGACTTCCCCTGTTCCCTCCATATTGGGCGGGCGTGCCTCCATCCCAATACAGTTGGGGTGAGTTAGCTTCAACTCGGCCGAATCCTCAATAGTTATGACACGTTCGTAGTGCGGAATCGCTTTTGCTGTCGCATTCAGTAGCGTTGTCTTACCACTACCGGTCCCGCCGGAGATCAGCACGTTCATTTTGGCTTCCACCACGGCTTGAATGAACTGAGACATCGCTTCACTGAAAGAACCAAATTGCATCAGATCATCCATCAAGAAAGGCTCTTTGCGAAATTTACGGATCGAAACGAGTGTGCCATTGAGACTGATCGGAGGGATGACGGCATTCACACGGCTTCCATCCTTCAGACGGGCGTCGACCATCGGCGAGCTTTCATCGATTCGACGGCCAAGCGGTGCCACAATCCGGTCCACGATATGCCGCAAGTGTTCCTCGTCTCGAAATTTTAAATCGGTTAATTCCAGCCTTCCCCGTTTCTCGACGTATACCAGGTTATGTCCGTTAATCGAGATCTCCGTGATTTCTGGATCGGCAAGCAGCGGTTCAAGTGGGCCAAGCCCCACCGATTCATTGATCAAACGAGTAAGCAGAATGTCCTTTTCATTTCGTGGAATGACTACTTTCTCTTCCGACATGTATTGGGAGACGAGACGCTCGATTGCGAGACGCATCTCATCTGAACCAAGACTAGTCAACCTCTCCAGGTTGGTTTCACGTAAGAGTCGGGTCTTGTAATGCTCAGCCAGCTCGTCAATATACGGATTGAAGGAAGGAGCTGCTAGTGTGGCAGCGAGTGTCGTCTGCTTTGCCTCATCCCCTGGCGCTGTCTGCTCTTGCTTGCGTCGGAATAAAGCCATCTAACTCCCACCTTTATGACAGTTTCTTGAGTACCCATTTTCTGATGTCTTTCGCAGCCGGAGAGAGCTTCTTCTCATTCGGTTCTTTTTGCAATGGTCGGCCTTGATTAACGGCAGCTTGAACTCCTTGATGATCTCTGCTGATTTCAGCAGTAATCGGAGCGTTGAATAATCCTTTCAAATCCGATACGTTCAGTTCGTTATCCCGTCCCACCTGGTTGACGATCACTTCGAGCCTGCCTGCCGTATCAATCCGAAGCCGTTTGAACAGGTCTTCCACGAGTTGGTAAATTTGTACGGACGGTGTATCCAGATTCATCACGTAGTAAATCATGTCCGACTCTGACAAAGCGGCAAAGGTTAGCTCGTTCATATGCGTTGGCAGGTCAAGAATGACAAAGTCATAACTGCGGCGACTGGCACGGATCAGCCTGGTGACGAAGGCTTCGGACATATTCTCGGCTGTCTCGGCATCCCGCGGGCTGACCAGCACCTCCAGCTTGGAATAGTTCTCCCTCTGCGCCACGTTGCGAATATGAAATTCGTTGATTTCATCCATAACTGGCATCAGATCACCCAATGTACGGTTGTTTTCAAACGACAAGAAGGTTTCTACACCGCCGTATTGGAGATTGAGGTCGATGAGCAGCACACTTGCCGTAGATTCCAGCTTCAATGCTTGCGCAAAGCCTGTTGCCAGCTGCGTTCGCCCGCTTCCCCCTTTTCCGCTGTAAAAGGAGTACACCTTCCCCCGTCCTCTCACAAAAGCCTTGCCGGATACATCCGCGCCCTTTTTTCTCTGTTTGATTAGGGATAGATCGGATATTTTGTCGAGACGATCAGACAAAAGGTTGAGCTCATCAGGCATGACAATGTATTCAACCGCACCCGCACGGACGACATCTCGCAGCAAGACAAAATCCTGTCTTTCCGTCAGATAAATGACAATGCCCTCCGGCAGCTCCCCTTGTATATACTGCACCAGTTCTACTCCTGCTCCGTCTTCCGGCTGCACGAGCAAAACGACATCGGGTCCAATGCGGTCAATTTCTTTTTTCACTTCGCTGGAAGTCGTGTATCGTACTTGCTCGTAAACGGACAGAATTTCCCTCAGCATGTCTTTTACAGAGTCGTAATCCGCAACGACGAGAATTTTCATATCTTTGTTCATGACTTATCCTCCGGTTTTCGGTGGTTGATTAGTTGGCTGCGGTGGTACCGAAGTTGGTTTGCTTTGTGGCTGAACCGGAGCCGTTGGTGGTGTCTGGACGGCGGGCTGTCCGGCAGGCTGTGCCGCAGGTGGCATTACTACTGGTGTCCCAGGTTTGGCGTCGGCTGGTTTGCCAGGCGGTTTCGTCTGTTCCGGGGTAGGCTCCACAAACGGATCAGGAATGCCCAAATCTCCTTTGCCCACATTCGCTTTCAAAATGCGAACCATCTGGGCGTAATGCTGCTGGTGAATGAATTTCGGCGCTTCCTCAAACGGCAGTTCCAAAGCCACGCCCTTGAAGCTGTTCTCCGATTTTGCTACCATGGCGACCGGTACATCTTTCATGAACACTTCCGTTACGGGCTTTCCACTCACCTCATGCGAGATAATGATGTCGACCCGGTCTAGCGCTTCCAACTCTTGGTCGAAGACGATATTATTCGATGAAAATACCGTCACGAGCCTGTTGTTCTCGTCCCGAACAACATTTGCTGGCTTCATGATGTTTTTCGTAATGATATCCCCCTTGGACAAAGGGACAATCGTGACTTGATTTTTCAAACTGGCTTTATCGATCACATACGAATCATCCGCGTACTTTTTGGGGATTTCCCTTACCGTCAATTGGTCGGGTTGAATCAGTGCCCGAGATGGAATGTCTGCATTCGCCTCGTAAATTTCCACCATCTCGCCAAGCTGCGCGTTCATATCCTTGATTTTTTGCAAAAACAGAAAGCCCGCCAGAGCAGCAAGTAGGAACGATAATACAAGGAAGATGATTGCTCTACGTTTTGATTCCAACATCTGAAGATTCCCTCTCTTTTTTGAAAAATCCATTCAAGTGTCATGTTTTGTTTTGTCGTTTTATTACCAAGATTTCGAATCGACAATCTTATGAGAAAAAGACTAGTAATACCTAACCATGACCAGCATTAGACTGGTTCCTCCAGCGATAAATGGCGCCAGTGGTATCTCTCGGTTAAGCTTCATTCTGCCCGTCATCTTGGATATGACCCATATGGGAAGTACACTGACTCCCGCGAGCAAATACGTAAGCATGAGTACGACCAATCCCGCTTGCCATCCAACCGCCGCTCCCACCAAAGCCAGCAGCTTGATATCGCCTCCGCCCATCTGCCCTTTACTGATTACCGCCATGAGCAGTGAGATTCCGCCCAGCACGATAGCGCCCATCGCATAGGATAGCCATTTTTCCGGATGAAGGCACGCATGCACGAGGAGAAAATATACGATTCCCGGAAGCGTCAGCCAGTCGTAAATGAGACGACTGCGCAGGTCGGTATACATAGCGACTACCATTACGAAAAGAATGGGAATGATGACATACATGGATAACAACATATGTCCTCCCTTCCTGCTATTTAGGAAAAATTCACCATTACAGACGGAGGATTTTAGAAGATTGTTGCAAAAATACCCAATTATTTTTGGGACTTTTACTGGAAATCGCTTTCATTCTCTTTTTTCCTGAGATTGGGCGGGACGTTTTTCCTTTTCAATCTGTCGAATCGTAGGGTAAGCTGATGATAATGTGTGAGGACAACGAAACAAGAGGTGGAGAACTGTGCAGGAATATGTAGAACTGACTGAACTGCTTACAGACATCGAGGGCCATCCCCTCAGCCTGCTGTTCATTAAAACGGCAAACTGCGGTGTTTGCGATGTCACCTACGTAAGAACGGTAGAACTGCTGAAACAATACCCACAAGTGAAAAGTATGGTTGCATCCATGGAAAAAATGCCTAATCTTTCCGGTGAGTTTCTCGTATTTACAGCTCCGGCGATCCTTCTGTTCATGGACGGAAAAGAAGTGTTCCGACAAGCCCGGTTTGTCTCGTTTGATAAGTTGGAGAATGTTCTGAAGTTGACAGTGGATGCGACCTAGGCGAAGAATACCCTAAATCGCTAAAAAATTCACATTTCCCTCCACCGTAAAGATTTGGATAACCCCTCTTTTGATGATAGAGTAGAAAGTATGAACAAATCAGATTCGTAAGACAATCTGTTGCATTTTATCGTTTTTTGAAGGAGAGACAGTGGATGAGAGCCTTATTGGTAGACGACGAGCAGCTACCCTTGATGCATCTGCAACGATTGCTAGAAAAAGATGTTGGCGGCGTTAAGGTAGTCGGAGCCTACACCAATCCTCTCGAAGCGATCGACCAAGCAATATCTCTTCAACCAGATGTCGTATTTTTAGATATTAATATGCCGCGCATCAGTGGACTGGAGATCGGAGAACGTCTGCAAGGAATCGATAACTCCCCGGAGATCGTATTTGTCACAGGGTACGATAAGTACGCCGTTGATGCTTTTGAGCTATGCGCACTGGATTACATCATGAAGCCCGTACAGCTTCAACGTTTGCAAAAGACAATGGACCGTCTTCGTGAGAGAATCAAGTCCGCGAAAGAAGCCACGCCTGTTAAAGAAGAGTCAGTCGTCTCCATCCAATGCTTCAATAGTATTTTGTTTCACCAGCCCAATCAGGAGCCGCAAGAGATCAAGTGGCGCACGAATAAAGCCCGCGAGCTGTTCGCGTATTTGTTGCATCACCGCAACAAGATGATTGACAAAGATTCGCTTATCGAGCTTTTGTGGCCGGACTATGATGGAAGCAAAGGCGTAACCCAGCTATATACGACGATTTACCTCATCCGGCAAACCTTGAAACGCTATGGTCTCCACACGATATCGATCAACAAAGGTAATTTAGAAGGCGGCTATAAGCTGACGATTGATTCGGCTACGATCGATGTAGAGGAATGGGAGAATCGTCTCAAACAAATCCCTCCCCTCTCTCTTGCCAATATGCAGGAGTATGAGCAATTGCTCGCAGCGTATACAGGCGATTATTTCGGAGACTACGACTATTTGTGGGCAGAGTACGAGCGGGAAAGACTCCGCAGAATGTGGCTTTCGCTCGCCAAAACAATGAGCAGCTTTTATTTGGGACACGGCAGAGTACGAGAGGCGATCAACGTCAACCAACGCATTCAGAATTTGCACCCGCTTGAAGAAGACAGCTACATGATCTTGATGCAGCTGTACGCTTCTTTGGACGATCATGCGGCTGTAGAAGAACAGTATCAACTCTTGACCTCTCGATGGGAGAATGAACTCGGGTCAGCAGCAAACGAACATATCACCAAGTGGTATCACATATGGAAACAAGAGACAGAACAAAAGTAATGCTACTCTCTCACTAAATCTAGGGGGCACTCATGAAGCTCAGAAGTGTTCTATACAGCGTACTTCTCGCTACTTTTTGCATTCTACCTTCCTCTGCCGCCGCCTCCAGTTATGGAACGGCGACCTATTCACCAAAACAAACCCAAGACGTGCTCCGAAACCCGTATATGGGACTGGCTCCCGACTCAGGGACGAGCAATCTTGAGCAAGAACACACGCTTGTCTATGCCAATCTTACCTGGAGGATGCTCGAGCCTACTAAAGGGGATTATGCATTTGATGAGGTCGAAGATGCGATCCGGTTTGATGAATGGACAGAAAAAGATGTCAAGTTCATCCTCCGTATCGTAATGGATATTCCTCACACCAAATCGGACATGGAGATACCGGATTGGTTATACAACGAGATCGGCGGGGACAATGACAACTTTGAAGACGGCGAGTGGTATCGAAACGACTATGGCAAAGGCTATAGTCCCAACTACAGCAACCCATTGATCATCAAATACCACAAACAGTTGATTGACGCACTAGGAGAGCGTTACAAGGACGATCCCCGCATTGCTTTCATTCAACTGGGAAGCGTCGGTCACTGGGGAGAATGGCACACCGATACGTCTATTCCTTTCCCTGCGACAGAAGTCACGGATCAGTACGTCCAACCGTATCTGGATAACTTCCCTGATTCCATGCTACTGATGCGAAGACCTCATCCAGTCGCCAAAGAGTACAAGCTGGGCCTGTTTAACGACATGTTCGGCAACAAAGAGGATACAGACAGCTACCTGTCCTGGATACAGAAGGGCTATGTATCCTGGCTGACCAAAGAGACAATGCCCGCCATGCCTGACTTTTGGAAGTATGCACCAAGCGGTGGAGAGTTCTCCCCATCCGACTCGTTAAACAGCTACTTTGATCGCTCCTCCATTAACCAGGTAATCTCACAAGCCAAAGCTTCGCATATTAGCTGGCTTGGCCCCAATACACCTGCACAGTTCGAAAAAGATAGCGAACAACAACAATACCTGGACCGCTTTTTAAACACGATTGGCTACCGCTTCTCCATCACGAAAGAGACACATGCCAAAGCAGTCCAGCCCGGAGAAAGCCTCGCTATAACGATGGATTGGCAAAATCGCGGTGTCGCTCCTTTTTATTTCCCATGGATTCTCGAGCTGTCACTCACGGATGAAAATGGCGAGATCGTAACCAAGACCAAAACGGACGAAGACATCCGCAAATGGCTTCCTGGCACGAAAACCGTCAAGCAAAGCTTGAAAATCCCAGATGACTTACCAGAAGGAACATACACCCTCTGCGTGGCTATCCTCGATCCGCATACGGAAGAACCGGGCATTCAATTTGCCATGGAAGGAAAAAGAGCGGACGGAAGATACACACTAGGCAAGGTTCAAGTACGAGACTGATCATCAAAGAAAAAATCCCTTCCTGACAACCTGTAAAGGAGTCGTCAGAAAGGGATTTTTTTGTAGAATCATTTATGGTGCATAATCGCCATCGTAGCTGACCAATGATACGTTTTTCACACCTTCTACCTCTGAAATATCTTGAACAAATGCCGTATTATCTCCTTTGATTTTTACTTCAACAATCAATTCCACCATCTCTTTGTTGACTGTCTTTGATTTCAGCGTGTATTTAAGCTTGTTCAGCTGGTATTTGACTCCGTCATTGGCTTCATCCTGATAGGTAATAATGAGCAGATAAGCAACATCTCTCATTTGCCGCTTGGATAATACGACAATGACACCTGCCACTACCAGAGATCCTAGAACGGAAACCGGGTACACACCTGCTCCTGTCGCAATACCGACCGAGATCGACCAAAACATGAAGACAATATCCAACGGGTCTTTGATGGCGGTACGGAACCGCACAATACTCAACGCGCCGACCATCCCGAGAGAGAGCACGATATTCGTGCTAATCGTCATGATAATCAGGCAAGTAAGCATGGCCATGGCCACGAGCGTGATGTTAAAGGTGTGCGTATAGACGACGCCGCGAAACGTTTTCTTGTAAATATAGTAGATGAACAACCCAAGCACTCCCGACAACACAAGACCTATGACCGTATCGATGATCGAGATGCTGGCGAATTGATCCATTTTTAAGACGCTTTTTTTGATGATATCTTGAAAAGTAATCGTATTGGTCGTGTCCATAATTTCTCGACTTCTCCTCACATTAAAGATTATAGTACTTTTTGGTTTCCTCTCTGCAAATGACATATTTGGAGATAGCCGACCGCTGATTACTCAGGTTTTGTAGCAAAAGTCTCATATTGAATGGCAGGAATTGATCGTACTTCACTTCCATGATCATCATGGGCTGATGAATCGCTCTGACCATCATGATGTGTTCGTCAAAGATATCAAGCGAATTGACGTTTGCCTTCAAGTACTTATCAAATGTAATTCGGACGTTCCCTTCTCTCACCAAATACGCCTCTCGAACATAATCCGTGATGACGCGAGGCCGAAACAGATGATTCTTGCACGACAAATAAAAATCACGCAGCACAGCACTTTCCGTCTCACGTAAAAACTCAACATCGCCTGCCAAAATCTGTTCATACTCATCCCGCGTAATCGACGCTGATTCTTTGCAAATGTATCCGCCAAACTTGCTCTTTCGCTCCATCTTGATGACCGCATCACTTTTGTTGTAAATGCGAATGCGATACTTTTTTCTTTGAAAAACCCCGTAGTTTTTTTCATAGAGAGCCGTATCGTGATAGTCATCAAAATACAGGCTGCGAATATGATACCCTTCCTCACTTACAGAATGAGGGTCAGGAGTGGCGATCAGACGTAATTTTTGCCGGAGCGGCTCGTAATGACTCAGCCGAAGATAATACTTCAACTCATGCCGCAATCGCTTGTTGCCGAGCTGGATGCCCGTGCTCTGGATTCCTTTCATTTCAACACGAACTCCTTCACCCCGTGATAAATCGCATCCTCCGGCTCTACTCTGTCAAATGCCGTCTGTACGTTCCCTTTGCTATCCCGTACAATCACCCGCCAGAAAAAGCGACCTTTTCCCGGATCGTTTATCGTGTATTGGACTCCTGTCAGCCCCTTTGCCTGCGCGTGTATCTTCGTAAACGCAGGATCGTAGCTGACAGCAAAATCGTAGGTCAGATCGTCTCCTTGCAGATCATAGGAATGGTCCCAAGCAAAAATGAGTTTATCTCCTTCTTTTCTTGGCTCTCCCATAAAAAAGGGCATCGGATTCTCTTGGCGTTCATAGTACCTCTTTTTGTTACGCTCCGGTTCACCGGAGAGAAGTGCTTGCTCCTTGTGAAAATAAGAGACATCTAACGGCAAATTATATAAATCTGGTAGTTGCAGCACGTATTTGCTCACAATCGGATAATAGCTCTGCAAGTATTTTTCCGTTTGCTCTTTCGTAATGATCTTGCTGACTTCCTCAACCTTTTCGTTTAGTGCCTTGATGTTTTCCGGGTCTTTGAAGACGCGGCGATGCAGGTTCGACACCCAGTATTCGGAGAGGCCAAACTGCCATGGACCGAGTCCTTTTTCTGGACTGCGTTTGAGCTCTTCTTCGAAAAATCCCCATGTTGAGTCATAGTCCCACGGGAGGAAATACCATTTGTTCGAGTTACTTGGGCTGTATAAATAAAAATTGTGAACAGCCGTGTCGTGATTCCCCATCAACAGGTTGGATGCCATCCATGTATAGTAGTTATCCCGATCAAAATGCTTGTCCAAAAAGTCCTGCGTATTCATTGCAGAATTGTGGAGATCCTCCAGCATGGCAATGAGCTTTTCATGGTTCTCGCTGCCTTTGATCTCCAAAATTTTCTCAAATGCTTTCTTGTCGTAGGTAGGATCGGTCGCCAGCTTGATCTGATCCTCGTAGCGATGGAACTCGAAATCAATTGCCTTGTACAAGTTTCCGTTCCGATCCAATCCGTGCGCCTGCAAAAATGTTTTGTTTGGCTGTTCAATTTGAGTGAACAAACCGTAATCAACAAAGTCCCGATCCGGATTTTTCTTGGTCAAATCCTTGATTTTTACTTGAACGAACTGCGTCCGCAAGCTGGTCATATTCGGCATCTGCTCGAAATAATCAAAGCTAAGCTTTTGCCGAACACGCGTCATATCAGACTTGTGCTTGCTTAAGTTGATGTTGCGCTGATCCCGCCAGTATCCGGCACTTTCGAACAAACGGATTTTGTACGATTTTTGTTCCGCTCTCCTGCTCGATTCCCCCCGCAGCTCAATCGTTCCGTTCGCTCTCGTCTCGCCAAAACCAAAGTGGCCTTGAGTAGGCCCCTCCGCCGTCCCTTCCTGCATAATGACTTTGGCCTGGAGATCTTCTCCCTTTTCATTCCGTCCACTAGGAGCTAGATTGAGTTCCGTAAAGGTAGTCGTCTTCAGTTTTGAATTTTCTTCGTTGACTACCGTCACATATAAATGGACGATGCTCCCATCCACATCCTGATCGTATACGCTTCTATTCTCAATCAGCCCCTCGTTCAGCTGCTGAGTTGGCGCCACCTGGCTCGTTGCTGACGGGTTGTCTGACACCGGTTGTTCAGGTACATCCTGTGTACAACCAGTCGTTACAACTCCGAATGCTACGAGCAGGCTCAGTATGAATCGTTTTTTCTTCAACCTAAGTCCTCCCCAATCCATCAGTCCCCATCTATTCCATTCGCTTTCCTTTGACAAAGAGCGGTTGTAGGCAATAAGTGTAATAATCAATATTTTTCAGGTAATAGATCAGCCTGCCGAGACCGGCTACCAGTGCAAGAAACGAAGCAATAAAAAATGAAAAGCCGTAGTTATGAAGGGGCAGCATCGCTATGGTGATAACAACCGTACTGATGAGAAATAAGGTCGTCACCGCAAGCGCTCCCTTCCGATCGTCAAAATAGAGCAGCATCAGCACGACCACAAACATCACAGCGTACAAGTAGCCCGCGATAACCAGGATGTTATACCGCTCCATCTGCTCGGACGTAAACCCGATGTGCGGAAGCAACGTAATTCCCAGAGCCAATGCAACGAAGGAAAAGAACAGCTGCACTTCCATCATGAAGCTGAGCTCTTGCATCAATGTTTGAACCATGTCTGTTTTTGCCCGCTTGATATCCTGCACCGAGCCTGTGCCCAATATCGTCCCGTAATACGCTCGATACTTCTCGTAAAAAGCGGTCTCTACAGATACAACAAACATGACCATCGTAGGCAATATGCTCAAGGAGGCATAGAAAGCAGGAACATCATAAAAAGGCGCAATCACGTATGTATCCGCCACGACCTCTTGAAGCGGACTCCCCAGCCAGTAAATAAAATGGTGCACATAAAAACCAAGAGAGCAAAAGAGACCCACCCCCAGCAGACTTGGGTATTTCTTCATGTACTTCACGAAATCGAAGTAGTTCCTCTCCCGCTTCGGGAAATAGCTCTCCAGATGAACCATAGACAGAACAATCATGATAAAAAAACCCAGATCCAAAGAAATCAGCATGGCGATTCCTTTTTCCAACTCAGTCAGATAAGACAGTAAAAACGCAGCCAGAAGCGTAACGGAAACAGCCGCCAAATACCCGCGAATAATGCGCATATAATCCTTTAATGCCGACAAATAGGCGGATTGAAGCCATACGACGATCAGTTCCACAAAAAGAAGGTAAGCGACAAGCTTAAAGCCAGATGGCAAAGGAGCGAGCCAGTAAAAAGCACCGCCGAGAATACCCCCCAAGCCCAGGCAAACAGCGATAACTCCATACAAAGAAGCAATGATGTCGTTATACTCGCGTAAGTAAATTTTGTCTGCTATATAGCGGGAAATGACCATGGAAAAACCACAGGTAACCAATAGTGAAAACACGAACGCATAAACAACAGCTGCTAAAAAAGACATCCTCTCCAAATAACTGACATTCAATTGAAGAAGAACTTGCTGTAGCACCGTGATCATGACCATACAAATCAGCATCGGTCCGACTGTGACCAGCGAAGAAAATGCATACGCCTTCACACTGGACAAATACCCTTTATTCCGAAACATTTTCTTCAGTTCAAAGCCAATGCCCGCCATGTTTCTTACACCTCGTATTTCCGGTACATTTTGCGATATCCCGCCAAGAAGTTCTCATGTGTGTAAATCTCCGATACTCTTTGGAAACCGCATCTGCCCATCCGCCGTCTCAATGGCTCGTTTTGGCACAATGTAATGATCGCTTGGGCAATTTGAGTAAAATGCATGACAGGTACCGTAATCCCTGCGCTGCCATAGCTGTCACCATTGCCGTACAACAATTCCCGACAGCTTCCCACGTCCGTTGTGACGAAGGGCTTTCTGCATGCCATTCCTTCCAAAATAACAAGCGGTTGGCCTTCGCTGATGCTGGTCAAAACAAGCATGTCCATTTTTCCGAGATACTCTTTCACATTAACCGCACCCGTAAACGTAACAGACTCAAGCTGAAGGCTGTCGACCAATTGCAAGCATTCTGTATAGTACTCCTCATCTTCATCCGTCGGGCCCATGATAACAAAGCGTGCGTGTGGCACTTGTTCTTTGACGAGTCCAAAGCTATGAAGCATTGTTTTTATATCTTTGATAGGTACCACGCGGACAACAGCACCAATGGTGATTGTGTCGTCCTTTTTTTCCTCCACGATGTCCGCATAATCACTCACTTTTACACCGTTCGGGATCACGGATACTTTGGAAGGATCACAGCCTAGCTCGATCTGAATTTCCTTGTTCCGCTCAAACAACGTGATTACCTCATCCGCGTAGGAATAGGCACATGCAGAAAGATTATGAAAATAATCGATCCAGATATCCTTAAAGTGACCCTTGATCCAGCTTGCCTTGATAATTTCTTCTTCCCGCTCGCGGGTATAAATTCCATGCTCCGTCAGCAAAAACGGCTTTGCATGCAGATACTTCCCGAGACTCCCTGCTACACCGCCATATCCCGTACAAACACTGTGATACAAATCCGCTTGCGGCATGCCGTTTTGAATGATCTGACATAGCGGCAACACCATCGAGCGAATCATCCAGATCATTTCGGTAAAAGGAATTTGCGGATATTTTTGCTCGCAAAGCCGTTGAATGACCTCGAAAAAGTCCTTGCTCGTAAGCAACTCGGCTACGGATGGCACCTTACTCCCCGACAACACGGAAAACAGAGCATGCCAGTCACCTTTGCTGCCATCGAGCAACGAAAGCAACGCCTGCTGCTCATCCTCAGTCAGACCCAAACGCTTGCCCGGTGCAGCCTCTTCTTTCAGATAGGCATCTAGAAATACCTCTTTGATTTCCACCACATTTTCGGGGAGCTGGTAGACGTACTTCCCCCTGTTTTTCTCCTCGGCACCAATTGCATAAATGATGAACTCATGCTCTGGCATGCTAGCGATTAAGGAATGAATCCAGCTAGAGACTCCCCCTGTAATATAAGGGTACGATCCTTCGGCAATCAGACAAATTTTCATCGCTTACTCTTCCAGTCCTATTTCAAATTTTGCACCCGTTGTATGCACGAGATAGACGCCTTCCTCTATTTTTTCTACCGTGCAATTGACTAAGCTCGTCATTTTTTTGTTTGTCCGCAAGATGTAATACATGTCTTCGGAGAAATTGTTCATGTAGCCTGTCACTTTTTTATCCGTATGCGAGATATATACATCCGTCTGTAAATAGCTCTCAAGGCTTGTTGCAGCTTCGGAAGCAGTCTGGCTACGCAGCCATGGATACTGCTCGTAAAGCTCTTCTAGCATGAGTTGAAAGTCCTTCACCAATTCCGACCACGACTTGTTATTGCTTCGCTCCTTGTCCAACACATCGTCAGGATGAACAAAATGAGAAAAAACACCGATGGATGTGATCGCATTCGTTATGTACCAATCATGAATGTCTGTGCGACTGTAACCGGAGGTAATACGCGGCAGCTCTACAATGCCATCTTCGGCCACGGAAAACTCCTGGATGTATTCGTGTGTACTATCTGATTCCGCATACAAGGAGGCAATGATTCTCAGATCAGGAAAAGACTTTTTCAGTGCTCGACGCCCTTCCTCTCCCAACACGTTGGAAGGTGGGACATACGTCTGTATGTCATATGCCGAGAAGACCTTCTTGATATAATTGTCCAGATACGTAAGTGACTCGGTCATACTTGCTTCATCCGGCCAAGCCTTATACTCGTAATGGCTCGCCGTCTCTTGATCGGTAACCAGTGATTGATGATTGTATCCGTGGATGCCCAGTTCGCCACCCATTTTCAACAAATCCCTGCCGTATGTAATCAGATTGTTCGAATCCGTTCCTTCCTCGTCAGTGAAGGGCGGAGCAACTCGGTTATTGTAGGTATTGATAATAGCTCCCGTGTAGGTCACATCGTAATCGGCAGCAAGCTTGATCATGTCCGGCCACCACACGTCCCGAAAGAAGCTGGGAATATCTTTGCGGTACTCGCGGTAAATACTCGGCTCGATCCCCTGACGAAAAGGGGCCGGAAAATCGTCAATATACATGACTTTCATATTGAAAATGGGGTACATAAAATCTGGATTCAGTAAACTGATGCCACCAGCAATCAGTCCTCTGTTCATGGCAGATTGCATATTCGTCCCGTTATAGACCATGAGCTTCCCCTGTCCATACCGGGTCTCCCATAGCAGTGGCATATTGTCGGCGGAAACAGCGTGAACCTTTGCTTGCCTATTCAGTTCTACGGGAATCGAGGAATTCACAATGGCATCTGCACCGATTTTTGCATCTTCTCCTTTGATCAAGAGATTGGATGTCATCTGAATGCCATTTGTCACGATAGGGAGATTGATCGAATTAATCCCTAATTTTCGGTATATGCGGTACAAGCTGTCATTGTATTCAGGCGTACGTGAAAAGAACACATTTCCACCATTGTGCGCATATTGCATCATCGCATCCAGATTGGCTAGCATGTCCAGATTTTCTATGGTGACAATGACCGTCATGTATTGGGGGTCGGGCTTCGAGAACTGCTTAACGTCAGCAAGCTCGTACTCCTTTTTCATATACCGCAGCACTTGCTCCACATTCCTCGCGATTGCCATGCTGCTCTCATCCTTGGAATCATGCAGAATGAGGAATCTCTCCCTTACCAGCTTGGCGATTTCCTCCTGACTGATCGCGTTTTGCTTCGGCTCGTCAGCCTCTTTTCCCGAGCCTCCTGACTTATTACTGCTCACCTGAAGGATGAACTGAGACCGGGTAGCTTCAATAGTGATCCCCAGAATCGCCACAAAGATCAGAATGATGTAGATGTTTTTTTTCACGGGAATATCGTTGGACCTCGATCTGCTCCAGTCTCTGCCATTTTCCCTGTCTCTTTTCCTTCTCCTGAACCTAGTCATTCTCATTTTGTATCGCTCATCTCTTTCAGTTTCGTACCTATTTCCTGTGTAACAGCGACTTCCGCCCAATTGCTGTCTTGCTCATCGTTCCAGTAGCGAATCATCATCAACGTAGCGTGGGAGATTTTAACCGACGAGCTTTTTAACCGATTCATCTCTGCCACAAAACCTGCGTAGTCTCTGATCGTAAAGAAGCGCTTGAGCGACATGACATATGGCTGCTCGCTTTCCGGATGATACTCATGAAACAATTGACAGTACTGTTCCGCTTTTTCATAGGACTGGTTCCCCAGCTCACAATTGATCTTGTCCACAAAATAGCTTTCTTCTTCCTGATAAATGTCCAATAATGACTCCAGAACAAACGAATACGTGTAGCTGTACTTCACATAGGTGCGTTGATCAAGGAGTGAACTGTCCAGATACTTCTTCAATACGTCTGCGTAGGCGCGTAGAACTGCAAGCTCCTGCTTGTTCTCCTCGTATTTCACTGATAAATCCTGCAGTTGGAGCTGAAGGTTGCGCCGCATTTCCGTTAAAGCGGCTGCTGCGTAGTGAACCGTTTCTGAGTCCTCGTTTTGCAAGGCTGTCTCCAATGTGCCGATCTGCCAAATGGTCTGCTCTTTCAAGACATCGATCAGCATCTTTCGGCGCGTGCTCGTGTCGTTCAAAAACAAAATGTCCTCAACCGGGACGATGTTCATTTCCTTTTCCATGTCCGCTCTTCGGAAAATATTCGATCCCTCCGCTAGCTTAAGCAAATCGCTCTCTAGCATCAGTTCATTCACATTCTTTTTCGATGTTCGTTTGTACACATCGGTAATCCCCAATAACAGGAGGCCAAAAATGGGAAGAAAGCCAGTAACAAGCATTCGCATAATCAGTACCTGCTTGTTTTTGCCGCGGCTTTGCATCCAACTGTAACCAACAGACACCAAGACATGGAGGAGTACCAGATTAAACATAAGCGCCATCCTTCAAGGAGAAGCGATCCTGATCTTTTTCCTGCACAATTCTCGATGCAATACCGAGTCTACCGAGCCTATCAATCACGATACGGGCTTCTTGCTCGTTGGAATTGGAGAGAATGATATAGACATTTCCTGCTTCGTCCATTCCCATATAATCTGCTTCGCGAAGAGAACTGGCGATATAGGTAGCAAGTGTATGATGATCCATTTGCGCAAAATCCACTGCCAAGAGGGTAAAGTCAGTGTTTAACTGTTGCTTGGCGTCCCTTTTGTTCTTCACCATTGCTGAAAAATAAGCAGGAATCAGGATAGGGGTATCGTCTAGGTAACGGTCCTTTTGTGTGGAGTTTAAGTATCGAAGAGAACGGGACAAAGCGGATGAGATCAATTGAACGGCAACCTGAAAAAGGTTTTGGGTGTACATCGTAAAGTTTTCAAACCCGAGTTGTTGCAATGTGACCACCGCAACCATTTTTCCCTTGTCAAAAATAGGAGCTGCTATAAGGGGCATGTCGTGACGTAGCTCTTTATTCACGATGATCTTTTTCATTGTCATTAATTCAGTAAGGTAAGCATGTTCACTCATTTTCAGCGAGCGTGGCAGATCAAAGCCCGCTTTATTCGATTTGGCCATCAATCGCAAGAAAGAGCCATTTTGATTCATCGTATAAATGGCGATCTCATCGGACTTCATGATTCTTTCCAGTACCTTGACTGATTTCTGCAATACGCGTTCAGGCTCGAGGCTGTCCAACTCTTTGGTGATGTTGTAGATTTTTCCAAAGCTGTCTTCCGAATTTACGATCTGCTGCTGCAATTCTTGCTTTACCATCAGAACATCGTTATAAATGTCTTTTAAAAAATCATACTTGTCTTCCAGTGCTTGCTTTTGCAGCTCCTTGGACAATACGTCCCTGTTGCGTTTGTCGATCGAATAGCCCACAGCAATCCCGATAATAAAATAGACCGCGATATGAAACAGAACATTCGCGTCATATAAGAGCGATACGACATCGCGCCCGTTATGCAGGCTTTCTCCGATGAAAAGTCCACAAGCCAGGATAACCGACAAGAGGGATTGCTTCGTTCCGTAAATGGCGCCAATCAACACGATGTAAATTAGCTTGAGATCAAAGACACCGCTATTAACCGTTCCAACTGTCGCGAAAACCACCAGAAGAAACGCAAGAATGTTCTCTAAGTACGGTCTTGCATCCCATGAACGGAGCCAATGGATCGCTTTCTTCGCTTCGCTCTCCTGCTCTTGTTCCTTCTCTGCGACGGTCTCTTGATACCACTGCGCCGTTTTTTCCAGCCCCTCCGCCAATGAATACATCGGGATCCAATCTAGCCTACGCTTTGCCCACGTATTGTCCAAAACCGACTTATCTACGTCTCCTGGGCGTTTTTCCCTTCGTGATATTCCTTGAAGAGGCTGGTTAGCCCCGAGAATGTCAATCAGCTCATTAATGCTGCTTTCCTGGTTCGTAGACAAATTCATCACACCCGTATCATCCGTAGTAACGGAACGGAAAATGGCATCAGCTACATCCTCTACATAAATGAAGTCTCTCGTTTGGCTACCATCGCCGTGCAGAACTATTTCTTTCCCATGGTTGATCTGGGTTAAAAAAGTAGAGATAACGCCGCCTTCCCCTCCTGCACTTTGTCTGGGGCCATACACATTTGCCAAGCGAAAGGCTACCGTTTGCAAGCCGTACATTTCTGTCCATTTGCGGCAATACATTTCGCCGATGTGCTTGTTTATTCCATAAACAGATACCGGATCACACCCTGAATCTTCGAGTAACGGTGTACATTCATTCATGCCGTAAACGGCGGCTGATGACGCAAAAATAAATTTGGACACGCCATATTTGCTCGATAGCTTTAGCATATTCACAAGTCCCAGAATGTTCGTATTCGTATCCAGCAGGGGGTCTTCCATGGAGGCAGCAACACTTACTTGGGCAGCTAAATGGATGACGACATCGAACTTGTTGCTCTTAAATACTTCATCACATTTTTTATCCGCTACATCCAGCTCGTATGCCTTATGCGGAAATGTGACGTTCCTTTGATTGCCAGAGCTGAGATTGTCGAGGATGAAAACCTTATACCCTTCCTTATAAAATCTCTCCGCGACAAAAGAACCAATGAACCCATAACCACCTGTGATCAAGACTTTCATGCTAACACCTCAGCTATTTGTTTCTCCTGTCGATCCCCACAACAATCATCTACTCCTGTTCCCAGCAATTTTTGGACAGCCCATTCGATTCGCTCCAGCTGCAGTGGCTTCGCAATGAAATCCCGCGCCCCTGCCTGAATCGCCTTGATGACGGTATCGTTCCTAGACACTGCTGAGCAAATAATGATCTTGGCATCCTTGTCCAACTCCATGATTTTGCGTGAAGCAGTCAAACCGTTCATGCCAGGCATGGTAATGTCCATCGTAACGAGTGATGGTTTGTACAAGCAGTAATTTCTAACAGCCTCCTCTCCCGAAGCAGCTTCCGCAACCACATGCAGTCCTAACGTCTCAAATATGTTGCGCAGCACACGTCTCGTAAACGCCGTATCATCAACAATCAGAATGCTATTCATCCAAAATGCTGTCTCCCATCCTATCCATCTATATCTTTTGGACTATTTCATTATAGTAATATATTCCTGATGGCAATACCAACCAAAACTAACGCCTCTTATACTTTCATTTTCATAGGCATAAAGCCCCTCTATTCTGTAGCTCCACCCATTCTACTAGGACCATCTCAACAATTTCTGAACAAGAGACAAAAAGAAGAACAGGGACAGTTACCTATACGGCAGCTTATCCCTGTTCTTCTTCCTAATTATATTCCATCATCAAAATTCCATACTGCCACCACAGCTATTTTGTTTCACCTAGAATCTGTTTCTAACAAATGCTGAACAGCCCATTCAATCCTCTCGAACTGTAAGGGCTTTGCGATAAAATCACGCGCACCAGCCTGAATCGCTTTGATGACCGTATCGCGTCGTGCAACTGCGGAGCAAATGATGATCTTCGCATTCTTATCCAGCTCTATGATTTTTCGGGAAGCAACCAAACCGTTCATGCCCGGCATCGTAATATCCATAATAACCAGTGACGGTCGATACAAACAATAATTCCTAACAGCCTCCTCCCCTGAATCAGCTTCCGCCACTACCTCAATACCTAATTTCTCAAACATGTTACGCAGCACGAGTCTCGTAAACGCTGTATCATCAACAATTAAAATGGTATTCATTCAAATTGTTTTCTCCCATCTTTTATACCGCGATTTTCGAACTATCATAAAGAGGTTTACTATATGCAAAAACGACATAATTTGATCATTTTCTACATTCTACTAGGAACATCTAGACAACTTCTGAACAAGAGAACATCTTGTCATCCATTCCATTACGAGGAAATAAAAAACCGAAGCATCAGCTTCGGCTCAACTCACTCTATTATTCGGTTCTCTTTTGCTAAAAAGATCTTTCGCAAGTGTGAGATACCACGCAACTATTTCCATAAAAGCAAGGATAACAAACATAGCCCATATATCCCCTTGGGTAAGGTGGTACAACAGGTTATCAATTTCTGTTCCAGAGCCGCGCACTAGAGACTGCAAAAAAAATACAATTGGACCGACAATAGAAAAAAATATCGTTATCATCGAAAAAAGGGGACGCTGTTTCCGAATTAGATACGCAATACCACTGATTATTGTTATGAGGATACATATATAATAGACACTCCACACCGATGGAGGTAAAGTTTCCATGGTAGCCCTCCTTTCCTCAGTCCAGTCCCAGGATTTTTCCTTACCAAGCAGCAATGCTGCTGTCTGCACGCATATCCGTACCACCGCTCAGCACACCATTTTCATCACGCCAAATGATTTGACCTCGTCCAAAGTAATTGCCGAGCTGCGCCCACTTGATCGTATGACCCCTGCGCTCCAAAGCTAGTGCCAAATGCTCCGGGAAATGACGCTCCAGCTCCACCGTTTTGCCTTCCATCCACTGCCAGCGCGGCGCATCGAGCGAAGCTTGCGGATTGAGGTGGAAGTCGATGGTGTTCATGACCACCTGCACATGTCCTTGTGGCTGCATGAAGCCGCCCATTACGCCGAATGGCCCCATTGCTTTTCCATCCTTCGTCAAGAAGCCCGGGATAATGGTGTGGAATGTTCTTTTGCCTGGCTCTAAGCAATTGTCATGAGCAGGGTCCAGCGAGAAGGTATGACCCCGGTTTTGCATGGCGATCCCTGTCCCCGGCACAACTACTCCGGAACCAAAGCCCATGTAGTTGCTTTGGATAAAGGAAACCATGTTGCCCTCACCGTCAGCAGTCGCTAAATAGACCGTACCGCTCGTTTTCGGCTGACCCGGCTCTGGCGTCAAGGCTTCATGACCAATCAGTGCACGGCGAGTAGCAGCGTACTCCTCTGACAACAAGGCTTCCTTCGAAACCTTCATTTTGCTCTCTTCTGTGATGTATTTCAATCCATCCACAAATGCCAGCTTCATCGCTTCGATTTGCTTGTGATACGTTTCTGTTGTGTCCTTTGCGTCAAAAACAAAACCTTTCAGAATGTTCAGAGCCATCAGGCCGATCATCCCTTGCCCATTTGGCGGGATCTCCCACACATCATAGCCGCGGTAGTTGACTCCGATCGGCTTCACCCATTCCGGCTCATAGGCTGCCAGGTCTTCTTTGCGCAAATAACCGTCGCAATCACGCGAGAACGCGTCGATCTTGTCTGCCAGCTCTCCACGGTAGAAGCTCTCCGCATTTGTTTCCGCGATTTGACGTAGCGTCTTCGCATGACCCGGTGACTTCCAGATTTCGCCCGCTTTTGGTACTTTGCCATCTGGCGTAAAGGTGGAGAACCAATGCGCGAACTCTTCCCCATTGCATTGCTGAGAAAGCTTTCTATATGCTACATCCCAATTATGCGCCAATGTGGGCGATACCGGATAGCCATTCTCCGCATAGTTAATCGCTGGCTGCAAAACCTCTGTAAGCGGAAGACGTCCAAAACGCTTGGACAAGGCTGCCCACGCAGCAGGTGCGCCTGGGACCGTGACAGGGGTCCAGCCGTAGGTCGGCATTTCTTTCAGACCTTTTGCTTTTAATGCCTCGATGGAGATTCCTTGTGGAGCCGGACCGCTTGCATTCAGTCCGTGCAGCTCGTCTTTGATCCACACGAGGGCAAATGCGTCACCCCCGATGCCGTTTGAGGTCGGTTCTACCACAGTCAGGCACGCAGCCGTTGCAATCGCCGCATCCACCGCATTTCCGCCCTTTTTCAAAATATCGAGACCTGCTTGTGCCGCTAGTGGCTGCGAGGTCGCTACCATACCGTTCTTGGCAAAAGTCGTCACACGCTTCGATGCGTATGGGTATTCCATTGCGTCATAATCAACCATGGTTTTTGCCTCCTAAATCGTTCGTTTAGCCGATAAGAAAGACCGTTAGTTAAGCAGGGAAGATCCATCTGGTTTGAGTCAACATAGTGGAGGGGAAGAAAAAGCACAGTTCTCTTCGACTCTGACACGCCAGCAGGGGGGAATCACTGACCGTCTCCACTTAAAAAAGGGTACCGTCGAGCCAAAGCCACCCTACGGGCGGAAGTTTCTCAAGGAAGAAGTGTTCGACAAACGTGGTCCCCTTTTTTAAGTTCCGACTGGGGAGGCGTTGTCAAGGTCTAATGAAAACAAACCCGTACGCCATCGCTCCCAAGATGACAAAAGCAGGATGGACCTTCCATGTTTCGAGCAGAAGGTAGGATGCCACTGTCAAAATCCCCGTTTGCATCCAGCCGATTCCCTCGACTGCGCCCATTAGGAATTGATACGTCATCGTTCCGAGCAAGACAGTAACGACTGGCCGTACCGATTGGGTCATCGCTTTTACCTGTGGCGCACTGCGGAATAGGTTAATAAAACCCATCAATAAGACCATCGCGATCGCTGTCGGCGCGACCGTTGCAAATAAAGCGACGACTGCACCCGGTACACCTGCTACCTGATAGCCAATGTATCCGGCGAGCTTGGTCGCGATTGGGCTGGGCAGGGCATTTCCTACTGCCAGCACTTCTCCGAATTCCTGCACACTCATCCACTGGTAATGGTCAACCACTTCATTTTGGATCAAAGGGATGCTGGGTGGTCCTCCCCCGTACCCCAAAATGTTGGAGATGAAAAATGCCCAAAATAATTGCAGGTAGATCATGCTACACCCTCCTTGCCGTCCTTGTCCTTGCGCTTGCGGACAGACCAAGTAGAATAAGCAAATGAAACGGTCAGCGCAATCCCTACGACGATGCCCGGATGCCAATCAAGGAAGAGTAACGCTACGAGTGAGAGGGCGAGGGAAAGGCTCACACCTGCTTTGCTGGACGCTCCCTTCCACCCCTTTGAAAGGAATTCCCACGTAAGGACGCCTGTCATAACTGCGATTACCGGACCGATTGCCTGAATCATGCCGTATACACCCGGAGCATCCTTCCATTGATATATGACTTGCAGCAAACCGATCATCACAAGCACGATTGGCATCACAACTGCGATGTTTGCCACCAATGCACCCTTCCAGCCTTTTACCCGATAGCCGATATATGCAGCCAGCTTGGTCCCAATGGGCCCTGGAAGAGCGTTGCCGAGCGCCAGATTGTCGGAAAAATCCTCATCTGTCACCCATTTATACTTTTTCACGCATTCGGTGTAAAAGAGGGGAACCATCGTAGGCCCTCCCCCAAATCCGAAGATTCCGATGCGGAAAAAGGCGAGAAATAATTGCCAGTAAATCATAGCTGTACCTCCGTCCTTGCCTAACTAGCGGATAAAGTTGTACTTGGACTTCAATATTTTCAATTCGTTAATCACATTCGTTTTGGAGATGCCAGGAATCTTGTGCAGCTTCTTAAGTAAAAATTGCGATAATTCTTCATTACTTGTTACGAGCACCTGTGTGAAAAGCTGATATTCACCAGAAGTGAGTACGATGAGCCTAATCTCTACGGTTTCCATCAACGCAGCAACCACATCGTCCAGCTTTTCCGCATCCACAGCCACTTGAATCATCGCTTGTACATGAAACCCTGCCTTGACCGGATTGACAATACCGACCAGACTCAGGGCACCTTCGTCCTGCAATTGCTGGACGCGCATGCGAATCGTCTTTTCTGTAACCCCGAGGTCCTTTGCAATCTGAGTAAACGGCAAGCGCGCATTTCCTTGCAAGGCTCGAATGATCCCATAGTCGATGTCATCTAAATCAGGATAAAGTGATCTTCGGAAAGTTTCCTCCATACAAACACACCTTTATTCGTCTTTTTTAAACAATATTCAACCTCATCACAGCTAAATTTTATAAAATTCGGTCGAATTCCATAATGATTGTTGCTACTATAATACGATCTTGGACACAGCGCAATACTTCGTCTGAAAATTTCATTTTGAAATCATTTCAATAAAACGAAAAAAGAGCCTTCCCCGCTAGGAGAGGCTCTCTATTAATATTCGATACGGTCCAGAGATTGAGACCATGCTTCAAATGGACTCCGTTTGTTCGCAAGATCTATTCTCTGAAACGGAATGCTTCGCTCTTCATGTGGGAGGACAATCTGCTCATAAATAAACTGATCGTCAAAACCGACATGCGCCGCATCTTCTTTCGTGCAAGCGTAATAAACATTGCGCGGTCTGGCCCAATAGATGGCTCCCAGACACATCGGACACGGCTCACAGCTCGTATACAGATCACAATCGTTTAACTGAAAGGTTTCGAGATGACGACACGCTTCCCGAATTGCTTGAATTTCGGCATGTGCCGTCGGGTCATTGCTCGTCGTCACTTCATTGCGTCCACGTCCAACTACTTGCCCATCCTTCACGACAAGGGCTCCAAACGGGCCGCCTACTTTATCACGTACATTTTCAAACGCAATCTGTACAGCTTGCCCCATCCACGTCTCTCGTTCCATCCGCTTGCCCCCTCGCATCCCCTTCTCCTTTATCCTATGTCCCTTCTCATCTGGACATGCTGGAAAAGTTCACTAGCGATTCATTGATTGCTTTAAATGGAACAAGTAACGGTTTCGAATGATCCAGAAATACACACCTTGAACAACGACGAAGCTGCATAACACAATCGCAGTCGGCTTGAACACAGACGCGACAAGGATGAGCTTCAACAAGCTTTGCAGGGACACGAACGCCACCATGCTGTGAATAATGGCCACCACAATCGGTACGAAGAACAACAGGGCAATCTGGGTCGTAACGATTCGCGTCAACTCCGCATCCGTGAGTCCAATCTTGGAAAGCGACCCATAATGCCTCTTGTCGTATTCCAGGTCCGTATACAAACGGAAATAGAGAAAGCTTGCTGCAGCTACAAAGAACAACACGCCTACAAATAACCCGATAAAGAGTGCCATGTTCGCCATTTGTTTCATGGTGTGGTAGTAGGGTGCACGAGCTGAAAACGAATAATTTTCGTCGAAATGACTAATCTCATCCTGAAGCTTGAGACTAAGATCCTGGGTTTCCTTCCATCTTGGCACCTCGTATACAAAGCGCTGTTCTTCCTTCGCTTTTGGAAGCTGGTCGTACACCTGATTCGGCACGACAGCCAAACGCTCAAATTCGAGCCCCTTAATCAACGGAGTCATATTCGTGTCTGTTTTGACTGCCAGCTGTGCATTTCCCACCTGAAGAGTCTTGCTCGCTACCGAATCGCCAATCCAGTTGAGCATGACGAACACCTCGCCATTCGTCATTTGCAGCTCAGGCGAGTGAGACGCTACCGCCAGCCTGTTATAGTCGGACAGCTTGACTACTCCGATCTTTTCCTCATTAATCGGTTCGGGCAAAACCCGCATTGCTACTTGATATTTTTCAAAGGAAAAGCCACCCTGCTGCAAGCTCGTTTCAATTAACGACAGATGCTTGGCCCTCTCCACATCACTTTGTTTGGACTGGTATTCAAATGCGAACGGATTGATTTTCATCACCGTAATCTGAATCGACCCAGCCAACGCTGCCAGCGTGCCAATCGCACAAAAAGCAACGGTAGAGACGATGCTGACCAAAAAGAACATCCGGGCATTATCCTTCATTCGATAGGCCAGATCAGAGAGCGTCAGGAGATTCGTACGTTTCCAATAAAAAGTTCGACGCTTCTTCAGAAAATCGATGAAGATGACGCTCAGCTGAGTAAACAACAGGTACGTTCCTACAGTCGTCAGCGCAATGACCGGAAGCATCAGCACGAGCACATTCACGCCGTCAGCAGTGAGGGCTAAGGCATAGCTCATTCCTAGCAAAGCTACCGCGACCAGAGACAGCACTAGCGATGCCCTCGGCTCGCGCTTAGGACGACCGCTTCCTTGCAACAGATCCAACAGACTGCGGCTTCGCAGCACGAGGACCGTAAATAGCGAAATGGCTGCATATAAGATGAGAAACGCCACCACTGTCAAACCGATCGCTTTCCACGGGAAGTAAAACCCGAGTGCTTTTACAGCAAGCAAAAATCCCGCGAATTGAAAAAACAGCTTGGCGAGAACCAGCCCGACCCCAATCCCGATGGCAATCGAGACAATGCCAATCAGCATGTTTTCCATAAAAATCAGCATGTTCCGCTGTAACGGTGTCATGCCTTGGATAAAAAGGATGCCGAACTCCTTCTCCCTCTTTTTCAGGAAAGCACCGACACAATAAAAGAGAAAAAAGAAGGAGAACAGAAAAATGACGTACTCAGCCGCCATCATCCCAGTGGCTACGGATTCATGAATCTCCTGCCCGATAATTTCCGGATGAAAAATGAACATCGCATAGACGAAAAAAATGAGGACAGAAAAAACGCTACTCATGAAAAATGCAGCGTACATACGCTTATTTCGTAGAACGTTATTACACGCGAATTGTCGAAAGGTCATAGGTGTTCCCTCCCAAAAACGACAATGAGTCAATAATTTTCTGGAAGAATACCTGTCGACTCTCACCCCGATACATCTCGTTATGGAGTTGGCCGTCTTTAATAAAAATCACCCGATGGCAATAGCTGGCCGCCAAAGCATCATGCGTCACCATCATCATGGTGGTATTATCTCTCTTATTGATCGCTTCCAGTGTCTCCATCACATTGCGCGAAGACTTGGAATCAAGATTTCCTGTCGGCTCGTCAGCGAGCAAAAGCGACGGGGAATGAATGATCGCCCTAGCAATTGCCGTCCGTTGACGTTGCCCCCCAGATACCTCGAAGGTCCGCTTTTCCAATATGTCCTGAATCCCTAGCTTCTCCGCAACACTTTGCAGCTTTTCTTCCATGACCGCTACTTTCTCATTGTCCAGCGTCAGCGGCAACACGATATTTTCCCCAATCGTCAACGTGTCCAAGAGGTTAAAATCTTGAAATACAAAGCCGAGCTCACGGCGACGAAACAGAGCCAGTTTATCTTTTTTTAAATGATGCGGATTCGTACCGTTCAAAAGAACCGCACCAGAGGTTGGCGTATCAATGGTGGAGATCATGTTTAATAGCGTAGTCTTGCCACTGCCTGAGGGGCCCATAATACCGACGAATTCGCCCTTGCGAATCGAAAAATCGATATCGGTCAGCGCGCGGTAGGTTACCTTGCCCCCGTATATTTTACTTAAGCTATTTACAGCAAGCATTTCCATGCGCCATTCCCCTTTCTTGCACTTCCAAATTCAACTATACGGAAGTGCGCATAGTCCAGCTATCGAATTAACTTTCAGCTATCTTACTTTCTTGTAAGGTTGGGACGATGGCAGACAAGACAATACGTACGGTTGTCCCCTCGCCCACTTCTGATTCCATCTCCACCCCATGATGGAGCCGACCGCAAATTTCTTTCACCAAGTACAGTCCCATCCCGGTGGACTCAGGGTATTTACGCCCGTTTTCTCCCGTAAAATACGGCTTGAACACGCGGTGAATATCTTCGGCGGGGATCCCGATTCCATAATCCTGCACTTCCAGTATGGCATGTGCTCCGCGTTCATACGCACGAATGGTGACCTTGTTGCTTTTTCCTGCTGAATAACGAACGGCATTCGTCAACAATTGGTTGAGGACAAAAGCAAGCCACTTATCGTCCGATTCTACTCGCCAATTTTCATCCACTTTTACCTCGGGATACACTTGGTTGCGAATAAACAGCCGCTTGTTTTCAGCCAACACATTTTGCACCAAGGAACGCAGTGTTACGGGCTCAATCAGGAAGTCCTGTTCAAATCGGTCGAGGCGAGCTATGTACAGTACTGTTTCTAGTCCACGTTTGATCCGGTCCACTTCTTCACGAACGCTCTCAGCTGTTGGATCGTCTTCATTTTGCAGCAACAGATGAATAACCGAAATCGGCGTCTTCATCTGATGAACCCATTGCTGAATAAACGTCGTATGGTCCCGTTGCTTGTTTTCATAGGCATGAAGCTGTTCTTTGTAGAGCCGGTACTGCTCCTGACTGATGTCATCCATCGCGCGGCACAACGGTGAATTCCCGTATGTCTGGGTCAGCTCCTCTAATGACTCTACCGGCTTGCTCAGTCGCTGATAGATTGTGCGGTGAGACAAATAACGGACGACGAGAAAAGCCCCCGCGAAAAAAATAGATAAAAACATGACGTAGATCATCAATGATTCATTCCAGTACCCATCCAGCGCAAAAATCATAATTAATAAGATCAATTGGACGAGAAAAAACGCTGCGAATGGCCATTGATCACGAAGGAACAGCTTCATTGCCCTTCCTCCCAAGTCGCCCGCAAGCGATAACCAGAACCGCGAACAGTCTCGACAGCTCCCTCTAAGCCTAGGTCCTTCAGCTTGCTGCGCACGCGTGTGATGTAGACATTCAGCGTGTTTTCATCGACAAACTGTTCATCCCACAGCTTTTCTAGCAAACGCTCACGGCTGACGACACGTGGATGTTGATTCATCAAGGCTTCGAGCAGTAACGCTTCCTTTTTGCTCAGCTCGATTTTGGTCTCGTACATGGACAGCTCCATTCGCTCCAAAAACAGCTTGAGACCCGCTACTTCAACTGTACGCTCCCCTTCTTGCGGAGCATATTGTCCGTAAGCCCGACGTAGCTGACTGCGGATTTTGGCCAAAACCACATCGTAGTCAAATGGCTTTGTAATATAGTCATCAGCCCCATTTTCCAAGGCCATCACCTGGTCCATTTTACTTTCTCGTGCAGAGATGAACAGGATCGGGCAGTTGGACTCCTGGCGCATTTGCCGGCACCAATAAAATCCGTCAAATTTCGGTAGATTCACATCCAACAGAACCAAATCAGGACGCGATTGGGTAAATACCTCCATGACTCTATCGAAATGTTCAACATTGACTGTCTGGAATCCGTATTTTTCCAGTTGCTCTTGTAGCAGCTGGTTGATTTTCGGGTCGTCTTCTACAATCATAATTGTGGACATCACTCATACTCCTCTCGTCTTGAGTCTCCTCCATTTTATTCTTTACTATACCATTAGAAAACTAGACTACGCCAAGCCTTTGACGTTTCTCTTACTTAGAGGCTACGAGTCTCGTTACTGTTGTGGAGGGGAGGAAACAGGAGAAAACGCTCAGATTCTAGGGCCACCCCCTGGGGGATTGACTGCACGACTCCATGCAAAAAGCGAAACCGCGTCCAAAGTAGTCCATTCAGGATGTATTTCAGAGGTGGACGCTTAAGGGCGTGTTTCGCTTTTTGCATTGCGTCTCGGTCGGTGTCCCTAAGATCTTCGCTGTTTTCTCCTGTTTCCTCTACGAGCTTTCCATGTTGATCGGTTTTTAAAAGTCTTAAAAGAATGTAAGGATGCCATCAGTAACGACAGAGAAGAATATTTCCAGGCGTAGCGGCTACCACTTTTGCGTTTCCCCGCGAATCCCTTCGGAGCGGACAGTCTTAACTTTCAGATGGACGGAGCCTGGAGCCTAGCATGGAAATATTCTTCTCTCCACTACAGCCACATAGCAAAAAAGGAAGGACTGTTGTCCCCCCTTATGCTTGTTCTGTCATCAATTGCTGCAGCTTCTTAATCCCGCGAAAGTGCAGGATTTTCACCGAAGCCTCTGTCTTGCCCAAGATTTCCGCGATCTCATTCATTCGCAAATCTCCGAGATAGCGCAGAGCGATCACATTGCGCTGATCCTTTGTCAGCGTGTGCACCTTATCCCACAAGCCCTCGGTTGTCTCCTGATTCAGAAGACACTCCTCTGGCAGCTTATCTGTTGCGACCATATTGCTAAATGTGTCCTGATCGACCGGACTCTCCCGCTTCTTGCGCATGTAGTCAATCAAAGCATTGTGCGCAATTCGGAAAATCCAGGCGCCAAATGGATGGCGGCCATCGTACTGCTCAAGCTTGGAGTACACCTTGATAAACACAGTCGTTGTCAGGTCTTCCACATCCCAGACATTTTTTACCCGGTAGCGGAAATAGCGGTATATTTTAGCAGAGTAATCTTCGTAAATTTGTTGATGATTTAATTTTGGATACATGATTGCTGTTGTCATAATCGATCTCCCGTTTCGTGATCCGTATGAATTGATTTCATTGTACGGTCGAAACGAAGCAGGAACCATCGAGTTATATTTCAGGAAGCTTACACTTTTGTAAGGTACTTATGGGCTCGTTGTAAGCTCGCACAAGTAGTTACGAAAGGGGTATCATTTCGGTTACAACTTTCAAAAGAGATTTTTAAAAATTTCTTAAGGAATTTTTTAAGTTGTCTTTAAAAGGGTTTTGGTGGAGGGAAGACGTTAACTCATAAATGATATTCATAACCTTTTGCTAATGAAAAGATATGGGTATCAGTCAGTTTTCCAGAGTCATTTAGGTTAACATTGCGTAAAGTACCCTCCAACGTAAAACCTACCTTCTTAGCTACAGCTATACTTGCGTTATTCCGAGTATCACAGCGAATTTCAAGGCGGTTAGCTTCCAATTCAGAAATGGCAAAGGCAACGATACCTTTTACTGCCTCTGTCATTAGACCCTCACCCGTACGCGATGTGCGTAGCCAATATCCAATTTCAAATTTTCGTACATTCCAATCAAAGCGATGGAGCCCACTACTGCCCACAAACTGCCCTGTATTCTTTTCGAATATATGTAGCACTAAGTCTGTGCGCTCTAGAAAATTGATCCTGGCTTTACGTACGTAGGCTTCTGAATCGTCAATAGATGGGAGGTTTTTTACAAACGGAAGCCATGGGCGCATCTCATTTACACTTTCACGTATGGCTTCATTTACAAATTGACCATCACCCCATTGTGGTGCTCTAATCAATAATCGCTGAGTCTCAAATTGTTCCGGAAAAGAGAGAAGTAGTGGATTCATAGTAGTCCTCCTTCTACAGGAATGAGTTTCCAATAATAGTAGCCGCTTGACCGCTCATTGACAATTGAAGGTTGTCTTGAACTCACTTTCAGGGTTCTTAAGAAGCTTCTCCCCCACCGAGGCTACTATATAAAAAGAAATGCCCCCGAAAAATTCGAGGGCACTTGCATTTAAATCAATCCAAGACGTTGGAAAATCGTATCCACATGCTTCAGATGGTAACGGTAGTCAAAGCACTCATCCAGCTCTTCCTTGGATAGTGTAGAGCTAACAGTCGCATCCTCATCGACGATCGCACGGAAGGAGCGTTGCTCTTCCCACGCCTGCATCGCACGAGGTTGTACCGTATCATAGGCTTGCTCGCGGCTCATTCCTTTTTCGATCAGCTTGAGCATCACTTGCTGCGAGTAGATCAATTCAAAGGTACGGTCCATATTGCGCTTCATGTTCTCAGGGAACACCGTCAAGTTTTTCACGATGTTCATGAAACGGCGCAGCATGTAGTTCAATGCTTGCGTCGCATCTGGTAAAATCACGCGCTCCGCAGAGGAGTGGGAAATATCCCGCTCATGCCAGAGGGAAACATTTTCATAGGAAGTGAGCATGTGACCGCGGATGACACGAGCCAGTCCGCAAATATTTTCGCTTCCGATTGGGTTGCGCTTGTGTGGCATTGCAGAAGAACCTTTTTGGCCTTTGGCAAATGCTTCTTCCACCTCGCGCATTTCGCTCTTTTGCAGACCGCGAATTTCTGTTGCGAATTTCTCCAAAGAAGTTGCGATCAGTGCCAATGTCGCCATGTACTCGGCGTGGCGATCACGCTGCAAGGTTTGAGTAGAAATAGGCGCTGCAGACAGTCCCAGCTTCTCGCACACGTACGCTTCCACGAACGGATCGATGTTTGCGTATGTGCCAACTGCGCCAGAGATTTTGCCGTACGCCACTTCTTTTTTCGCAGCCTGAAAACGAGCCAGGTTACGCTTCATTTCTTCATACCACAGGGCCAGCTTCAAGCCAAAAGTCGTAGGCTCCGCATGTACGCCATGCGTTCTGCCCATGCAAACCGTATCCTTGTGCTCACGAGCTTTGTCTGCCAAAATCTCGATGAAGTCTTGGATATCCTTTTCCAAAATTTCGTTCGCCTGACGGAGCAGGTAAGACAGAGCAGTATCCACCACATCGGTAGAAGTCAGTCCGTAATGCACCCACTTCTTTTCTTCGCCCAAGGTTTCCGATACCGCACGGGTAAACGCCACCACATCATGGCGTGTCTCTTCTTCGATCTCATAGATTCTGTTGATGTCAAAAGTAGCTTTATCCCACAGCTTTTTCACGTCTTCCTCAGGAATGACGCCCAGCTTGGACCATGCTTCACACGCAAGAATTTCTACTTCCAGCCACGCTTTGAATTTGTTTTCTTCCGTCCAAATGGCGCGCATTTCCGGTCGGGAATAACGTTCAATCATGATAATACCTCCGATGTATTCGTCCAGATTTTCAGCTCATCAATCAGGGTGAGCGCTTCTTCTACAGTAGGGGCGAGCACATTGATATGCCCCATTTTCCGCTTGGCCTTGCTCTCTGCTTTTCCGTACAAATGGAGCTTGGCTGTGCGCGGCAGCTTGTCGATCTGATCGATGACAGGCTGTAGATGCTCTCCCAAAATATTAACCATCACGACGCTCGAGAGCAACTCTGTAGATCCCAAAGGCAGATTGCAAACCGCCCGAACATGCTGCTCAAACTGCGAGGTCACACAAGCATCCATGGTAAAATGCCCGGAGTTGTGCGGTCTCGGCGCCAATTCATTGACATACAGCTGACCATCTTCAGTCAAAAACAGCTCAACTGCAATGAGTCCGACCACATCCAGCTTTTCTACAATCGTGCGAGCAATTTCTTCCGCGCGGGCGGCTACTTCTGCCGAAATACGAGCGGGTACGATGCTCAGGTGCAGGATGTTTTCCTGATGAATATTTTCTGACACAGGAAAAACGGCCAGTTCTCCCGCAGGATTGCGTGCAGCAACAACAGACAGCTCCATTTGGAAGGGTACAAATTGTTCCACAATCAGCTCTGCACCTGCTTTGGACAACGTTTCGTACGCCTCCGCTAGCTCAGCCTCGCTTCTCAATACCCATTGTCCTTTGCCGTCATAGCCACCGGTTGCGGTCTTCATAACAGCAGGCAGCCCCAGTTCACGCACGGCGTCCTGCAAATCCTCCAAGCTGTTCACGACACAAAACGGAGCAACCGGGATGCCGATCTCGCGAATAGCGGTCTTTTCCCGAATCCGGTTTTGGGTGATACGCAAAAGGCGGCTTCCCTGCGGTACATAAGCGCGGCTCTCCAACACTTCAGCCACCTGTGCATCGACATTTTCAAATTCATAAGAGATGACATCACTGACCGAGGCAAGCTGCATCGCTGCTTCTACATCATCGTAGCTGGCAACAATTTGCCGATCAGCCGTTTGGCCGCATGGTGCGTCTGCTGTTGGGTCCATTGTGACAAAGCGGTAGCCCATAGCTCGTCCCGCAAGAGCAATCATCCGTCCAAGCTGTCCTCCGCCGAGTATTCCTAGGGTCGATCCTGGTTTGATTTGCTTACGGTCTTTGGTTGTCATTCGAGTTCACTAGCCTCCAGCACCTTATTGCGTACATCATCACGTCTTTGCACGAACCGCTCTTGTACGTCTGGATATTTGATCCCCAAAATTTGCGCAGCCAATAACCCTGCATTGATAGCTCCAGCTTTTCCGATCGCAACCGTCGCCACAGGCACGCCCCCTGGCATTTGCACAATCGACAAAAGCGAGTCGAGACCATTCAAGTTGGATGATTTCACCGGTACACCAATGACAGGCAACTCTGTCTTAGCAGCCACCATTCCTGGCAAATGGGCTGCTCCGCCCGCACCTGCAATAATGACCTCCAAGCCGCGACTTTTAGCGGTCTCGGCATACGTAAACATCAAGTCTGGCGTTCTGTGTGCAGACACGACCTTCTTTTCGTACGGCACCTGCAATTCGTCCAAAATTGCGCAAGCTTCCTTCATTGTTTCCCAGTCTGACGTACTGCCCATAATGACTCCTACCAAAGGCTGTAGCATAAACCATTCGCCCCCTACGTTTTGTAACATCAGAAGAAAACCCAACCGACTAACGGCTTTTCGCGCCGCTCTCATCGCCTGGGCTATTCGAACTCGTTTTCACTCAACGTATTCAGTGTAGCAGGGAGAAAGTTTGCCTGTCAACCTCGTTTCCGAACATTTTAAAATGATAAATCAAAAATTATTCGTGTTTGCCTTTTTCTACCCAATCGTTGGCCGCTTCGGCTTTCTCTAGCTCGACCTGAAGCCAATAATCTAAATAGGGACTGGCATCCGCCCCGGCAGCAGTAGTCAATAGCAAGCTGATTTGCTCCCCATTCGCCTGCTTGTATTGATGATCTCGTACATATTGACGCAACATCTGATGCAGTCGTTCGACTCCCCATTCTTCTTTCAAGTTCCACCACATGGCACCCGCTCGTCCGTAGACGAGGTCATTGTAGCTCCTCCAGTCTGGAAAAGCCTCCACGGACGACTTTGCAGTGACTCCTTGATTCGCATATCCTTCCGCTGCACGTGCTTGACCTAGCCGCATCTGAATATACGCTTGTGAACGCGTGGGAGACTTTTGCTGCAAAAATATCATCGTCGCATAATCTGTCAGTCCCTCATCCAGCCACGCCTCTCGCACCTCGTCGTTTCCGACCAACCCGTAAAACCACTGATGTGCCGTCTCATGCGCTACGATCGCTTCCCCCATAGCATCGCTGCGGTCAAAATACTCCTGGGCAATAAAAACGAGGCCCGGGTATTCCATACCTCCAAAGAAGCCGCCTGTTTTGACAACATCGTATTCCTTATACGGATACACTCCGAACTGTTTTCCGTAATAGTCGAGAGACTCCCTGGCAGTCTCATGGATTCGTTCTACGTTTTGCGGGTCATCACTTATCTGCACCCATGTACGTACGATGGTTTCTCCGACCTTGCCAGATATAGGCTGGTACGTATCGTCCATGACGACAAGGGCAAAATCCCGAACGTTCCATGCGTCCACCTCATAGATTTTTAACCGTTGCGGTCTCGTCTCGGTAATGACAGCCACGCTCTCTAATCCACTCGTAGCAAGCTGGTACCCCTCTGATAACTGCACACGTAAATGATAATTCGCCACATCCGAGTAAAAAGGATCGCCTATCGCGGAATAAGGATCGAGCCGCCAGCCTCCTACATCCTTGACCGCCAGGATCGGCAGCCAATTGCCCAGCCACATCGCATGATCATGGTAAGACATTCGCCCATTGTTATAAGGTACCTCTAGCTGAAAATTCATCTCCACCACCGTCTCAGCGTTCGAAGTTCTTGCAGGAAGGGGCACTTGTAAAAGCATATTGGTCTTTCCTGCATACTGTACGCCGACACTTTTTCCGTTTACTCGTACTTCGTTTATCCTGATACCGCCAGGCTCACGCTGTTTGCCCAGCACAGCCTCCCAATTCTCTCCACTGAGAGCAGCATTTGCAGAGAAAGCATTGGGATATAAATGAAAAAAAGCTTGGTCATCTTTTGGGAAAAAACGAGCCGTCAGCATGCCTTTCACCATGTGCTTGTTCATATCGATTTGTACGTCGGCCTTGTAAGTGACTGCAGCCTGCTTGTGACCAATCGGCACAATCTCCTGAGCATCTACGCCAGCCTGCCCTGTCCAAGGCCGGATGTTCAAGAATACAGTCAAAACGACTCCTACTGCGACGATGACCACCCAATGCTTCCGCCACATCGTGATCCCCTGCCTTCGATTACTTCTTCTGATGCTTGAGACGTTGGCGCTCTAGCCAAGCAGCTGCCTGTTCCTGCTGGGACATGTCTACTTTCAACCAATAGTCCAAGAAAGCGCCCGCATCTTCTCCGGCCATCTCAGATAGAAAGGCTCCCCATTCCTTCCCGGTCACCACCTGATAACGATACTTCTCGACATACTGTTTTAAAACGTCATGTACCCTTTCTTCCCCCCACGCTCCCTGCAATAGCCACAGCATCGAGGACGTACGGGAATAAACGAGATCGCTATAACTTTGATTATTAGGAAATGCAGACAGCGCTTGCCAAGGACGTTGTTCCTCTGCCACGTAATACTGAACAGAGGTGCCCTGCCCCAGCCGTCTGCGTACCCGCTCTGCTCCCAACAGCGGGTCTTGCTGAGATAAGTATGAGAGTGTCACGTACTCTGTGAATCCCTCATCCAGCCATGCTTCCTTTACCTGATTATTTCCGAGTAATCCGTAAAACCACTGATGTGCCGTCTCATGGACAACCGTGACAATACCTGTTTCTTCCCCTGAAAAGAAATGACGCCCGTCGAGAAAGACCAATGCTGGGTACTCCATTCCATTTATTGCGCCACCGGTTCTTACCACATCGTATTCGGTATAGGGGTAGGCGCCCAATTGATGATGAAAATAGGCCAGAGACTTCGCTGCTGCTTCATGAATCTGCTCAGCAGTTTCCGGATCATCTGTTTTCCGCCACCATGTTCGGACGACTGTTTCGCCCACCTTTGTTTCCGTTCGCTGATAGGAGGCATCCATAACGACGAGGGCAAAATCCCTCACATTTTCTGCACCGAGCTGTATCCTCTTTTCTCCCTCACGAGTAGAAACCTGCTTCGCAGCCATATCAGGCGCTGTGCTCGCCAGCTGATACTCTTTTGGCAGCGTCACGTTCACCTCATAATCTGCGTTCTCACTATAAAATGGATCACCGACAGGCTCGTACGGATCGAGATGCCAGCCTTCTTTATCGTACACCGCAAGAACCGGGAGCCAGTTCCCCAGCCAGAGTGAGTGGTCATCGTACGACATCCTGCCGTCGTTTCGCGGAAGAGTCATCTCGAACTCCATCACGATCGTTCGTGGGCCCGTCTGTCCTTCTAGAGGCACTTCGAATATGTTCAGGTCTTTCGTCTGTTTACTGGCAACCGCAATGCCATCGACCAGTAGCTTTTTATTAGTGTATGTGCCAAGCGTTGGGCCATTGCCTAAAAGTTCCTCCCATAGCATGCCTTGATGCTCTTCTGTAAATACGTTCGGGTAAAGATGGAGATAGGCACGAGTAGGGTCTTTTGGCCAAAAGGTAATCGTTACGGTTCCTGCTACTTCCTTCTTGATTGGATCAATTCGCACATCAGCCTGATAGAGGGGTTTACGCGTAAGCGCAGTACCCTCCTCAGCATTTACAGGCAACATCCACGTCAAAAACAATAAGCTACAACCGACCAGTGAGACCCATTTCTTCACGCCATCTCCCCCTTTTCTCTACTGTACAAAAAATGGAAGAAAAAGACTATCTTTCCTCTTTACCCTGATAGCTTGTCGGACAGCCACTTTTCAACCAACTCCAAAGGAACCGGCTGTTCTGTTCCCTCTCGCATATCTCGTACGACGACCTGCCCACTGTTCACTTCGTTTTCCCCATAGATCAAGGCAAAAGCAAAGCCTTCCTTGTTTGCATAATCGAGTGCTTTTTTCAGTCGTCTACCAGTCAGCTCCAGCTCGACTCTAATACCGCTCTCGCGCAATCGATTGGCCAGGCCAAGACTGGATGCTTCTGTCCCGAGGGGAATAACGAGTACATCGGCAGCTCTCTGCTCCTCCGTGTTGCGATTTGCCAGCGCTGCAAGAATGACATCCAATCCAAAAGAAATCCCGACAGCGGGATACTCTCTTCCATCATCTAAAAGCCGACCGATAATCTGATCGTAACGTCCCCCACTACCGATACTGGACGTCATACTTCCATCCTGCAAAAAGATCTCATACACAATCCCCGTGTAGATCCCTAAGCCTCTTGCCAAAAATGGCGAGAAACGAAGCTCCCCAGCCACACCCGCTCCTGTTACATAAGCAAGCATTTCACGCAGCTCCCGAATCCCTTCCTGAACTAGCGGGGATGTAAAGCGCTCTTTCAACAGATCCAGGGTAATCACACCTTCTTGCAGGAAAGACGTAATGGCCAACACGAGTGACTCCTCGACGTTTCGCTCCCGCAAGTCATCACGCACTCCGTCCACGCCGATTTTCTCGAGCTTATCCAGCGACAGCATGACATCCCCGGCCCGCTCTACGGGAACTCCCAGCTCCTGAAGCACCCCAGATAACAGCTTGCGGTTGTTGACCTCAATGTACACGTCGAGCCCCAACCGCTTGAATGCCTCAAAAGCCATACTGAGCAATTCTGCTTCAGCCAGCACCGATGTCGTTCCCACGATATCGACATCGCATTGAATAAATTCGCGCAAACGTCCGGTTTTTACTGGGCCGTCCCGAAATACTTTTCCGATCTCATACCGCTTGAACGGCATCCGCATCTCAGGATTCATGCCCACTACCTTTGTCAACGGTACAGTCAAATCATAACGCAGGCCGAGCTCTCTATCTCCTTGGTCGTTCAAACGATACACTTCCTTCAAGATCTCATCCCCGCCGCCGTACTTGGATGCCAGCAATTCGTAGTGCTGCAACATAGGCGTCTCCAATGGCTTGCAGCCGTATGTCTCAAACACAGCCTCGAGCGTCCGTCGTATCCAGTTTCGTTGCATCTGCTCCTGCGGCATGAAATCTTTTGTGCCTTTTACCGTTTTTAATACTTCGTTTTCCATGAATAACACCCTTTCTTTTATCAGATAGAGAAAACCAAAAAAGCCATGCAAGGCAACTTCTTGCCCGCATGGCTTCCTAAATACACCACCGCAGGCACGAAGCACAAGAAGCGCTTGCACCTGCGGAAAAATTTCCGAAGATACAAACGCTCTACGTGTGGTGATGCTGTTGAAGGAACATGTTTAGACCTGTCATGGGAATCGGTCCATCCTTCCGTGAAAAAAGATTTTTCCTATCATAGCGCAAAAAAAGCTCCCCGTCCAGTAGACGAAGAGCCTCATTCCCAAATAATCCTATTCGCGCAACCAGATGAAGTACGCCAGGAAGACGAAGAACAGCACATACATCGCGGGATGCACTTCGCGAGCCTTGCCCTTCATTACCTTCATCACTGGATAAACGATAAAGCCCGTTGCAATACCTGTTGCAATACTGTAAGTCAATGGCATCAACAAAATGGTCAGGAATGCAGGGAACGCTTCATCCAGGTCATCCCAAGCCACTTTTGCAATGTGAGAAGCCATCAGAACACCGACGATAATGAGCGCTGGTGCCGTAACCGCAGGTGTGACAATCGCAAGAATCGGTGAGAAGAACAACGCCAGCAGGAACATAATCCCTGTAACAACTGCGGTAAATCCGGAGCGTCCGCCTGCCGCTACCCCTGCTGTCGACTCAACGTAAGCTGTAGTGGTAGAGGTACCGAGTACCGCACCCGCCATACCTGCAATTGCATCGGAAGCGAGTGCTTTTCCTGGACGTGGCAAGTTGCCGTCTTCGCGGAGCAACCCCGCTTGGCTCGCTACACCCAAGAGCGTACCTGTGGCATCGAAAAAGTCTACAAACAAGAATGTCAACACAACAATCAGCATGTTCACGGTGAACAAAGCGGATGGATTACCGAGATATTCGAACGCAGCACCGAATGTAGGAGCAAGGCTAGGTGGTGCAGAAACGACTTGCTCAGGCAGATTCACCAGTCCGAAAAACATCCCGGTAATCGCCGTAATCAACATCCCGATAAAGATACCTGCATTGACTTTGCGAGAAAGCAGAATGACCGTCACGATCAGACCAAACACAGCAAGCAATGCATTTTTCGCTGCCAAAATTGCTTCCGGCTTCATGCCCTCGTGATAGAAGGTCAGATGTCCCAGTGCTACGAAGGTGGCATCATTGGCTACGATGATACCTGCGTTTTTCAAACCGATAAACGCGATAAAAAGTCCAATCCCTGCCGAAACTGCGTACTTCAAGCTTTGTGGAATCGCTTTGATGATCGCTTCACGAACCCCTGTCAGGGACAGAATCAAAAAGATCGTACAAGAAAGGAATACGCCAGCCAAAGCCTGTTGCCAAGGAATTTGCATCGTCAGAACGACGGTATAAGTAAAAAATGCGTTCAATCCCATTCCCGGAGCTTGACCGATCGGCAAACGTCCAAAAATACCCATTAACAGTGTACCGAGAGCAGCAGCCAAAGCCGTTGCGGTAAAGACAGCCCCAAATGCAGGATAGTTTGCTTTCAAATCTGGCGGCAGATCCGCACCACTGAGAATGAATGGATTGACAGCCAAAATATATGCCATTGCTAAAAAAGTAGTGATACCCGCGATGATTTCGCGTCGGTAATTGGTGCCTAGCTTGTCAAACTCGAAATACTTCCGCACCTATAAGTCCCCCCATACTAAACTTGTTGCAAAAAATAGTCTAACTGTTTTTTGCCGACCGTAAACGAAGAACGTCGACGTTTTTCACAAAAAAAAGGCCCGGACGCTCTTATCATGCGCCTGGCCGTCAAACAAAACACTTCGGGAATAATTCCAAATATAATAACAAAATCAGATCCCGATGACATTTTGTTCGTAGCCAGGTCGTTAACGGCGACCATGTAGAAACTCTTGAGCCATATTCTCAAGAATATACGAACCTTCCTATATTACCTACTCACATTGAGAAGTGTATCAGGTGACATAGGGAATGTCAACCAAAATACGAACATTCATTTTTAAAAAGAGTTTAATATCCGGATATTTCCCGAGAAGGCCTGTGTTATACTTCATAACTAGATGGAGGAGATCCAAAATGAGCTATATGGATGCTTGGGAGCAAATAATAGCGGAGCAGGAACGAGAACGTGACCGGCTTCGAGTCAATCGAGTCACCGTACGGGTTGAAGGTATGAAAAAGAGCAAGCACAACGTTCATCAAAAGGAAAAGGTCATCGAATATGGCTTTGTGGAACGTGATTTGTATGATGAGAATTTAATTGGGAGGTTTGAACTCTATTTCGCTGATCGTGACACTCTTCTCCAGCAAGATCGGTTTGGAGATGAATTTGCTTTTGGTGAGCTTACAGATGAACATGCAGTTGCAACGGCAATCTTCTCCTATTTAGCGGAGCACTATTCTCAGTTTTTGGAGGAAACTCCCTTCGCTATTAGCTACAACCCTATTGCAGAAGCTTGGATTATTGAAGGAACGCTTCCTCCGGGATGGCTAGGCGGGGTCATTTATATTGCTCTTGCAAAAGAAAATGGAAAACTTCTCATGATGTATGGAACGAAATAATTCTTGATCATAAAAAACTCTCTTTTATTCGCAAATCACGCAAATAAAAGAGAGTCATTTTTTGTTCCTATTCCCACTCAATCGTTGCTGGTGGTTTGGACGTTACATCATACACAATGCGGTTTACATTGTCTACTTCATTCACGATACGCACAGAGATTTTCTCCAATACATCCCACGGAATGCGTGCCCAGTCAGCAGTCATACCATCAATGGACGTTACCGCACGAATCCCTACGGTGTAAGAATACGTACGAACATCTCCCATTACACCTACGGTCGTCATGTTTGGCAAAGCCGTGAAGTACTGCCAGATTTCCCGATCAAGACCTGCCTTGGCAATCTCCTCACGCAAGATCGCATCGGATTCACGAACGATCTTCAGTTTTTCTTCCGTCACTTCACCCAAAACACGAATGCCGAGGCCTGGTCCTGGGAATGGCTGACGCCAAACAATCTCATCTGGCAAGCCCAACTCGGTACCCAGTTTGCGTACTTCGTCTTTGAACAATGCTTTCAATGGTTCAATCAACGTGAACTTCATGTCTTCTGGCAAACCGCCTACGTTGTGGTGCGATTTGATCGTTTGTGCAGTCGCTGTTCCGCTCTCTACGATATCGGTGTAAAGCGTACCTTGTGCCAAGAAGTCCATATCTGTCAGCTTCGCTGCTTCCTCATCGAATACATAAATGAACTCGTTACCGATGATTTTGCGCTTTTGTTCTGGGTCAGATACACCTTTGAGCTTGCTCATAAAACGCTCGCGAGCATCGATCTTGATCACTTTCATGGAGAATTTCTCACCGAATGTCTCCATTACCCCTTCTGCTTCCCCTTGGCGCAGAAGACCGTGGTCAACGAACATGCACGTCAATTGATCGCCAATCGCTTTGTGAATCAGCGCTGCTACTACGGAAGAGTCCACACCGCCGCTCAACGCACACAGTACTTGCTTGTTGCCGACTGTTTCACGAATGCGAACCAGCTCGTCCTCGATGAACGTCGTCATGCTCCAAGTCGCTTCACATCCACAAACGTTGAACAGGAAGTTTCCGATGAACTCTGTACCTTTTTGAGTATGAACTACTTCTGGATGGAACTGTACGCCGTACAGCTGGCGCTCAATGTTGCTAATCGCAGCTACCGGGCAGCTGTCGCTTACCGCATCAATGACAAATCCGGTTGGGAGCTCCACTACTTTGTCAGAGTGGCTCATCCACACGATTTCGCTTGTATCCCATTTGTCGTACAAGCCGTGTTTTTGCTGCATACGCAGTTCAGCTTTTCCGTACTCGCGTTTACCCGCGCGTTCTACTTTTCCGCCCGTCAAATGGCTCATCAACTGCATTCCGTAGCAAATACCCAATACAGGCAGGCCCAGATCAAAAATTGCAGGGTCTACAGTTGGTGCTCCCTCTTCGTACACGCTAGCAGGTCCGCCAGAGAAAATAATTCCTTTTGGATTCATCTCTTTAATCTTTTCAACAGGTGTATTGAACGGAATCAGTTCACTATAAACACCCAGATCGCGTACACGACGCGCGATCAACTGATTGTACTGGCCTCCGAAATCGAGTACGACGACCATTTCCATTGACTTGTCCATCATATCCCCCTTCTCCTGTAACATACAGGACGTGCAAGTGTCGGCATGCCATGCGAAGTTGTCGCATATTTGCAAAAAAGCCGGGACTGCTATCTCCGGTAAACAATACGGAGGCAACGTCCCAGCTTGTGTACACATGTGCGGTTTGCATGTACAAAAATCCGATGTGCTCTCCTCGTAGTCGCCAAATTTACGGTCTAGCGGTAGAAACTTTCAGGCCCTATTCCTGATCATTATACGAGTCTCATTGATCGTCATTCTAGCAGATGGAACGGCATTGTTCAAGGCTTCAATTGACGGATTAACCGTTCGAGTATTTGCTCTGCTATTGTTCTCGCATTTTGTTCCATTTGTTTATAGCCATACACGGTACGTTCGTACAGCTCCGTCAAATAGCGAAGGTCTTGTCGCTTGTCTGCCGGCAGGGTCATCCTGCCCACGTACTCCCGCAACGTTTCTCCTGGCTGTCTGCGCGTGTAGACTCGCTCCATCATCCGCATTAGCAAATGGTACCGATCCGGGAACTCACTGCTTCGCTCTTGATTCAGTTGCCTACGCATCCACCATAGCTGGATGTCTTGTTTGCGGCGCCACACGATAATTCCTGCCGCGACAACGACTACAGCCAATCCCGCGTTTACTTGCCAAGGAATTTTAATCCCACTACCTGCTGGGCTGTCTCCCTCTTCCAGTTCATTGAAACGTCCATTCCCACGATCGCTGTCCGTTTGATTCGCCAGGTTTGGCAACGGAACAGGGATCTCCGGCTTTGAAGTGACCAGATCATAATTAAAACGAACAGGTGACATGAATGTACTCGTCGCTTCAAACGGAACCCAACCGACCCCCGGGAAGTATACCTCTACCCACGAGTGAGCATCTTTGTTGCGCACTTCTACAGTCTCGTAGTTAAACGCATCCGTTCCCACTCGTTCACCAGGTGCGAAGCCCTTGACCCAACGTGTCGGGATATCCAGAGTACGAAGCATAATCGCCATCGACGTGGAAAAATGGTCACAGTACCCTCGAAGGCTGTCAAACAAGAAGTGATCGACAAAATCCTGACCTTCTGGAGCGACAGGAACGTCTTTCGTTTCATACTTATATTTTCCACTTGAGCGCAAGTAATTCTCGATCGCTCTCACTTTATCATAAGGAGTCTTCGCATCCTTGGTAATCGTTGCAGCGAGCTCTCTTACTCGCGGAGGAACCGAAGCTGGCACTTGCAAGTAGCGCTCTTTGATATCATCCGGATAATTCGTCCCCGCATTCGTCACGGCCTTTTCACTGACAATCGGTACTTCTGTCTCGACCTTGTATTGATTCAGTTTGAGCAAAAGCGGATTGGGGCCGTACTCTGGCCGACCGTTTTTCTCACTCAGCTGAACCAAGTTGATTTTTCCCGCCCGTACTTCGAGCTGCTGATTCATTTTGTCATAAACAACGGTTGCCTCTGGTGGCGCATAATTGCTCACCTTTTTCAGCTGACCTTGATAAAAGACAGTCGGGAATTGCTGCGGGCCTTTAAATTCTAATGTAGCTTGAACCTTCTTTGTTTCAAGCCCTTGGAACAGCGTATTCTCCCATGTATAGGTTTGCGGGTCCAGGATTGACTCATACTCTCTATCGCCTTTTTCCCAGCCAACTCCCGTATACACGTCCTTCGAGTCACCGCGCCAATAGCTGTGCTCGTTCGTTTTTGCAATAAACACTAATGTGTTATCTTGCAGGAAAGGACCGCCCAACCGTTCATCGTTGTTGTCGTATCCTACTTTTTTCATCACACCAACAGGGGTATCTTTCCCTTTCCCTGTTAAAAACGCAATCGGATCAGGCCATGACGGTCCGGACTTCGGTGCAGCATAACCGATGCTAATGCAAGCCATAATGACCAACACCGAAGCCATGAGGGAGTTGAGCATGATTCGGCTTCTCTTCCCTGCCAGTGTTGCCATGTTCATCATCTTCATCAGATGGCTAATGGCCAGCATCAGGAAACCAATAATCAGCGTCCGTACAACCCCTGCACTGGCATCATACGGGAGAAAGGTATCCAATACAGCCAAATACAATTCCGTCAAAAAGACAAACCATAAGCCTTGCCGTTGTTCCAGCACGAGATACGTTAACATCGTCGCTAAAAGCACCAGGACGAGATCAAACATTGTATTCCGCGACAAGATCGACATGCTGGCCCAATCCTGTTGAAACGCTAACGGAAGATCGTGAATCATCTGCCCGTACAATTGACCAATCCATTCCGAGTCAAAAAACGGTTTGTCAAATAAAGTAGCATGCAAAAGCACTATTAGCCCCAGTGCCTTGATCGGCAGGGTTAACCACCGATAAGGAATCAACAGGTCAATGATAATGACTCCACCCACAATTGCATAAAACGGCCACAGAATGCCCGTATCGGTTAATGTCTGTAAAGGAATCAGCCACTCTCGTAACATCAGGAACAGAAAAAGGGCCAAGACCCATTCCCAAATCGTTGGACGCCTCCAAACGCTCATGAGTCTATGCACCTCCTATCCGTTTCCACTCTTGATCATCCATGTGAATAGACGTACATGTTACTTTGTTTGCGCCAAGCAGCTGCAACGCTTGTTTTTGTTCATGCGAAATCGTTGACTCGTTCTGCATGAGAAACAACTGCACCCGTCTGCCTTTTTGAGCGAGTGTGACCAAACGACTGATCAACGTTTTTTCTACATGCGGTGTAATAATAATCAAAGTGACACCTTGAGGCTGCTCCAATGCTTCTCTTCCCACAATTCGTGCAAATAACTCTTGTCCTTCTGGCGCGACACGAGCTAATTGATCAAAAACTCTGAGGAAATGGGCATGGGACAGACCTGGTGGTATTGATATGCGATCTGTTTGTTTGTACACGAGCCCATAATGGTATTGATTCCGATTGGCATAAGCGATCAGACTAGCCGCTAGCTTCACCGCTGTTTCGAACAAGTGCACAGGCTTCCCTTGGTAGCTCGCCTTCTCCACATCAAGGAAAAAGACAGCCTGATTCATTGCCTGATGCTCAAATTCCTTCGTCTTCAGACCCGTCCCCCGTGCAGAAGCTCGCCAATGAATTTGGCTCAACCGATCGCCCCGATGATAGTCTCTTACGCCCCGTACTGCTGCAACGTCATCAGAGCGCCGATGGGAAACATGCACCGTCCCACTGAAGCTCCCGTCACCCAGGGCCCAATGGGTCAATTCTTTGTATTTTGGATAAACGAGAAACTCCTGAGAAATCGAATAAACTTTGCGGCGCTCAAAAAACCCAAAGAAATCCCCGCCGCTCACTACACATTCATCAAGATGATAGTATCCCCTCGGTACATTAGGTATGACATAACGAAACTCGACTTCCCTTTTGAACCACGGGAATATCAGTTGTCGATGCGGTTCATACACGCCAGCCAGCCTCGCCGGCAAAGGCTCCATAATCATATTCCAGCCCAGCGGAAACCAAATCCTCCGGCGCAAACGTATCGTTACAATGACATCTTCCCCATCCTGCAGACGATTGCGATCTAGTTCACGCTCGACTTCTAGCTTCGTGAACATGAGTACATAAGCGACAATTTCATACAGGAGAAATACCAAACTACTATAGAAAAGAAACCAGCTTGAGAAGCCACCTTGAAATTTTGCGAATACATAAGTGACCAGAACTAATGCAATCGCCTTGAGCTTACCCCACCTTTGCTGTCTCATCTGCAATCACCGCCTTAGCTTACCGGGACACGGGTCTCAGACAAGATCATAGCCAACACCCGATCTACGGTTGCTCCTTCCAGTCTTGCTTCTGGTTTCACAATCATACGGTGTGCAAACACTACTGGAACGAGTTCCTTCACGTCATCTGGAATGACATAATCACGTCCACGAACGAAAGCCAACGCCTGAACAGCCCGGAAAAGAGCAAGAGAACCGCGCGGGCTCACACCTAGATAAATATGATGATGCTCACGCGTACGATGACATAGACGCACGATGTATTCTTTTATTCCTTCCGATACTTTGATCGCTGATACCTGGCGTTGAAGTTCCGCAAGCTCGGCGGTGGTCATAACCGGCTGAAGCTCTTCCAATGGATTCGCTGCCGAGAATCTAGACAGCATCCGCATTTCTTCCTCTACCGTTGGATATCCCAAGCTTACTTGCATGATAAATCGGTCCAATTGAGCTTCAGGTAATGGGAAGGTCCCTTCATATTCTAATGGGTTTTGCGTAGCCATCACAAAAAACGGCTCTGCCAATCGATACGTAACACCATCAATTGTAACCGAGCGCTCTTCCATGGCTTCCAAGAGTGCGGATTGTGTTTTCGGCGAAGTCCGATTGATTTCGTCTGCAAGAATGACATTTGCAAAAATCGGTCCTTGACGGAACTCAAACTCCAAACTTTTTTGGTTAAAGATAGCAACCCCTGTCACATCCGTTGGCAACAAATCAGGGGTAAATTGAATACGTTTAAAATCACCGCTGATGGATTTGGACAATGCCCGTACCATCATGGTCTTCCCAACGCCTGGTACATCTTCGAGCAAAACGTGACCATTCGCTAGAACAGCGGCTACCATCAGCTCAATCGCAGAGCGTTTACCAATCAGTACTTTTTCTATATTATCGATTAAACTAGCTATTGCAGGATTTACTTGTTCCAATTTGATAGGGTTCATCTTGATACAACTCCTGTTCCATGATATTCTGCCGCAGGTTTGTAACAGCTGTTCCTCCATGCTTTCAGTGTAATTCTAAAGTAATGGATGCAAATAGGAGATACAAGGAAAAAATACTTAAAATTTGAAAAAATACACAAGTTATTATAAAAAAAAGAGTAGGATCTATTCCTACTCTTCGGTTTCATATGAAATATGGCGTGCCCTGAGAGATTCGAACTCCCGACCTTTTGATTCGTAGTCAAACGCTCTATCCAGCTGAGCTAAGGGCACAAAATAAATGGAGCGGACGAAGGGTCTCGAACCCTCGACCTTCGCCTTGGCAAGGCGACGCTCTACCAATTGAGCTACGTCCGCATGTTACATCTTATGAACTTTGTACTAAGGGCAAAGCTTTCTGTCATAGTATGGTGCGGGTGAAGGGACTTGAACCCCCACGGTTGCCCGCCAGAACCTAAATCTGGTGCGTCTGCCATTCCGCCACACCCGCATTTTACTTAAAACAGAAAAGGCATTGCTATTACTATCACACAGCTTTGCTTGTTCAGCTAAAAAACTGGTGAGCCATGAAGGACTCGAACCTTCGACCCTCTGATTAAAAGTCAGATGCTCTACCAACTGAGCTAATGGCTCGCAAATGGCTGGGGTACTAGGATTTGAACCTAGGAATGACGGAGTCAAAGTCCGTTGCCTTACCGCTTGGCTATACCCCAATGGTGGTGCCGGCAATAGGACTTGAACCCACAACCCCCTGATTACAAGTCAGGTGCTCTACCAATTGAGCTATACCGGCGCCGTTAAATTTAATTAGTGGTGGCTCGGGACGGAATCGAACCGCCGACACGAGGATTTTCAGTCCTCTGCTCTACCGACTGAGCTACCGAGCCATTTATGATTGATCTTCGCCATTTTTTAAGAAAAATGGCGGAGCTGACGGGACTCGAACCCGCGACCTCCGGTGTGACAGACCGGCGTGAACTCCAACTTCACCACAGCTCCATATTTGGTTGCACCCACTGGGCACTCCGATCCTACTTGATCATGATGATTACTCAACGAGGTACAAGTAGAAAATTTGGTTGCGGGAGCAGGATTTGAACCTGCGACCTTCGGGTTATGAGCCCGACGAGCTACCGAGCTGCTCCATCCCGCGATAGTCAGGACGACTGAGTGTCAGTGTTGCCACAGGACGTGGCGCTTTTAGCTGACCTTCCTTGCCCTTTGATATAAGTGGTGGAGGCTGACGGGATCGAACCGCCGACCCTCTGCTTGTAAGGCAGATGCTCTCCCAGCTGAGCTAAGCCTCCAAAATCACCTACAAGATGTAGGGATTTTTCTAAGTGACCCGTAGGGGATTCGAACCCCTGTATGACAGCGTGAAAGGCTGCTGTGTTAAACCGCTTCACCAACGGGCCAAGATTAAGAAATATGGTGCGGTCGGCGAGACTCGAACTCGCACGGGTCGCCCCGCCACCCCCTCAAGATGGTGTGTCTGCCAATTCCACCACGACCGCAACTAATATGGTAGCGGCGGAGGGAATCGAACCCCCGACCTTTCGGGTATGAACCGAACGCTCTAACCAGCTGAGCTACACCGCCATGAAGCTATGAGATTAAAACATATGGCGGAGAGTGAGGGATTCGAACCCTCGCTACGCTTGCGCATACTAACGGTTTAGCAAACCGTCCCCTTCGGCCTCTTGGGTAACTCTCCGTATATATGGCTCCTCGGGACGGACTCGAACCGCCGACCGATCGGTTAACAGCCGATTGCTCTACCAACTGAGCTACCGAGGAACGTTGAAGGATTTATTCCTTCAAAACTGAATACGCATGATTGCTAAGAATTTGTGGATAAGTCCTCGACCGATTAGTATTCGTCAGCTCCACGCGTTACCGCGCTTCCACACCGA